>JBBEBQ010000005.1:0-241580 GCA_040882285.1 Gemmatimonadaceae bacterium | reverse complement strand
CGGACTCCACAGCCGTTGACACGAGAGCGCCAGTAGAGTTTGTGAATCCCCCCTGTCCCCGAGCCGCCCCACTTTTGACTGTCGCCGCTGCTGTGCCAGATACGGCCGCAGTATCGGCCGAAGTTCGTGTCTCGGTCTTGTTGGCCCCGGTCTCAGCGGCAGCGAAGCGAGTCGCACTATCGGCGATGTAGTCTTGAGTCTTGTTGCTGTGGATAGCCTCTGAGAAATCAATGAGCGGCTTACCAGAGCTGATGCGAGAGGCCAGAGGGCGTGCGTATGTCGTTCCGTTCACTACGTTGTCCAGATTGTCTGCATCTCCGGCTAGAACCTTTGCGTAGAGTCGGTTGACTGCCTTAGCCCCGGACTCCACAGCCGTTGACACGAGAGCGCCAGTAGAGTTTGTGAATCCCCCCTGCCCCCGAGCCGCCCCGCTTTGCACCGTTGCTGCCGCTGTACCGGCGACCGCTGTCGTGTCCGCAGAGGTTCGCGTTTCGGTCTTGTTGGCTCCGGTCTCCGCGGCGGCGAAACGAGTAGCCGTGTCCAGCACGTCGCCAAGGGTATCCGACCCGCGCTTGAAAAGGTTGTCCACCGACTCAAACGCCCCGCCCCGATACACACTTGTCGGGCGAAAAGTTGCGTCAACGGCGGTCGGAATTATGAAAGTACGTGCCGCCGTAGCCACCACGTCTGCCGCTGTATCCGACCCTCGCTTGAACAGGTTGGCAACCGGCTCGTCCAATGCTGAACGGTAGACGTTCACGATGTTCCGGCTCGCGTCGAGCATCGTGCCGTTGGTGAAGTTGCGGCCAGCCTGTTCCACAACGTCCGACGCGACATCGCCGCCGCGCCCGAACGGGAGCCAGCCCGTCGTATCCATCGGGATCGTCGGCTTGAGCCGGCCGGTGCCCGGCGCCGTTCCCTCGTACTCGCCGATCACGGTCCAAGTCACCCAGTCGCTCTCGACGCCGGCGGCGTCCCGCAGTTGGGCAGCGAACTCCTTGTCGTAGAACTTGGCCTTGGCCACTACGAGGTCCACGGTGGACCCGCTGACTCCGAGCGCGGCGTACACGCTGGGCGCGGCGTCGTCTATCCGGTACCGGTACTCCAGCGGCTCCGCGCCGCCTGCGCCGATGTCACCGCCCACGCGCAGCACTTCCTCCGTCTGCGTGCGCGAGGCCAGCAATGGGATGATGTAGACCCTGGGCGCACCGGCCGTGCCCGTGCCCTCGCGCGGCACCGCGAACACCGCCGCCTCGGAGCGCTGCCCGGCGCCGCCGGATCCGGCATAGGCGAACGCCTTCCCGTACAAAGTCTCGCCGGGCGCCCACGTGGGATCCAGGACCGTAACCGACGCGCCGGCGCCCTCGATCGGCGAGGTGGCCTCTACTTCCGCATCGGTCGGCGTGTCGATCTTCTCCACCTCGACCTTGAGCGAGGCGGTGCGGTCGCGGCCGTCGATGTTGAGGGTCGGCTGCCCGGACGCGTTGAATGCCACGGTCACGCTCGGCTTCTCGGGCGCGTCGCCCAGGCCCAGCTCGTCGCCGGTGCCGTCCTTTACCTGCGTGACGTTGTCGGTGAGCCCCGGAACAAAGATCGCGAGCGAGCGGCCCATCCCGCCCGTGCGCACCACCACGCCGCGGACCGCGAGCCAGCCCTTGAGCGCGACGCCGCTCGCCGGGTCGTAATCGGTGTACTGGTCGGTGATCACGACGACGGCGTCGCCGAGCGTGACCTCCGGCTGCGCGTCGCCCACACTGAACGGCCAGACCCGGAGGCCCGTAGACGTCGCGCGCACCACCATCCCCGCCTCGTCGGTGGCGAGCTGCAGGCCGGTGTCGCTCGAGTTGTACAGCCAGCGGCGGATCTTGTCCGGGAGCTCGCTCGTCCCCAGGTCCTCAATATCCGCGCGCGCGAGCCAGTCGAAGGCGTCGTTGTCGATGACGACGGTCGTTTTCTCCGGATACGCGTCCGGGTTCGCGGCCGCGGCGTTCTTCCCGTACTTGGCGGAGAGCACGGTTGCCCGCTTCTCGAGGCCCGGCGCCGCGGCCAGGCCGCTGTAATCGCGGCCGTCGAATACGCGCGACACCGGCGGAAGCGGCACCGTCACCGCTCCGTTCGGAGACCTGAGCGGGTAGATCTGGATGAAACAGATCTGGCCGTCGATCTCGACCGTGGCGCCGCCCATGTGGAACGACACCTGGTCCAGCGCTTCGTCGCCGGATTCCTGCTCGCTCATCCGGAACGTGCCTTTGAGCTTGGCCTGGGCAGTCGCGTCGCCGGGCGCGCGGTCCGCCACCGTCGGCGGCCGTCCTCCGCGCGGCAGCGAGCCCAGGCCGATCCGCTCCGAAGGGATCCCGATGTGCGTGGTGAGCAGCTCCCACCAGATGTCGGCGAAGTCGGCGTCCTGCCACGTCACGGCCTGCGTGGCGTAGATGCCGGAGTGCACCTCGATGACGTCACCGGCGGCCGGCGCCGCGGGCAGGGCGGGGGAGAAGTCGAGCTGGCGCTTGCCCGTATTTCCGGCGATCTCCTGCACGTGGCCGTCGGAGAACTCGTCGACGGCGGTTGCCTGCACGCGCATGTAGTAGTGCTTGTTGTCGTACTCGTTGCCCGTGTCGCTTACGCCGGGCAGGTCGGTCGTGACGAGCACCGCGGCCGCGGTGGAGCCCGAGGCCACGGTGTGCACGCTCGAGATCGTCTCCTTCTTTTCCGGGATCTTCCGCTTGAGCTTGGAGCCGTACGACAGCAGCCGGAACTCTTCGGCGTTGGCGGTAGGCGCGCGGCTCTCGACCAGGAGCCGCTCGAGCCTCAGCCATTTGTCGCGCGTGACCGACGGGTGCCGCGATGCCAGGTAGATGTCCACCTCGAGCTTGGCCGGCGACTCCGTGGAGCCGAGGCTCGTAGCGACGTCCAGGTAATCCCGGATGCCGAGCCGCAGCACCTTGAGCTTGGCCTCGGCGATCGACGCCTCGAGCCAGGGCAGGGAGATCTCGCGGGTGGGGAATTCGACCACGCTCTCCACGCTCACGTCGAAAGCCTTCCGGAACTCGACGCCGAGGGCGGTCACGCCCGGGCTCGAGCGCAGAGCCGCGTCGGCCGCGATGTTGAGCTTGAGGTGATAGGTCTGCTGCGCCGTGGCGACGACGTCGCCGTGCTTCACCGCGGTCCACGGCCCGCCGGATCCAGCGGTCGAGAGCGCGAGCGAAGCCGAGGTTCCCGGCGGAAGGAGCCGCTCGAACATTACGCGCCCCGTCGTGCCGGCCGCGGGCGTCTTTGTCAGATCGAGCGCGTATACTGCTTCCGAGCTTGCCTGGAACTGCTCGACGGTAACGTTGATGTACGGACACTCATCGTACGTGTCCTCTTCCCACTGCTGCGTGTCGTCGCCGCTGTTCCGCCTCCAGTACGTCTTCTTGAACGTCCCCACGCCGGCGATCGTGCGCGCCGTGGCCGTGTCCACGAGCCAGCCGAAGCGCTCGCCCTCGGTCTGCTGCATGTTCACGGGCCGGACGACGAAGTAGTACTTCGGGAGCTCGCCGGTCTGGTCGGGCGACACGGCCTGCTCCGGCGTGTTCTCGATCACCAGGCCGTGGCTCGTCAGGTCGTACGACAGCTCGGCCTTGCCGCCGACCCAGGTGAGATCGGCCCACTTCCTAACGGGAGCGGGCGAGAGGAGCGGCGTGAAGCTGTGCACGTTCCACGGCGTGCCGGTCGTCGAGTTCGGCTTGTATCTAAGGCCGGGTGTGCGCGTGACGCGGAAAATCTGGAGCTCGAAGTCTACGGCGGGCCAGAGCACGCCCCGGTAGATCTTCGTCGTGACGGTGCGCAGCACGGCGCGAACGAAGTCCTTGTCGAGCTCCCAGCCCACGCCCTTGAGCCGCTTGTTGGGGTCCTCGCGGTGCAGGTTGAAGCGCCCGCTGGTCTCGCCCGTGAAAGCGGCGAGGGCCGTCGACGCCGACGCCAGCTGCAGCGGACCGCGCGAGCTCGTCGAGAGCGAGCTCGCCGGCGTTTGGGAGAGGAGGTTCGCGGGATCCGTGAACTGGTCCGGCCGGCGCAGGACGTCGCTCGTGTCCGGCGCCGAGATCTCAGTGACGAGCTCAGTGTACGGGTTCGGCCGGCGGAGGCAGTCGAGCAGGTCCGGGTGGATGTTGCGCATCGGCCTTCGCTACCTGATCGCCGGGTAGAGCTCGCGGAGCTGGATCGTGCCGGCGCGGTGAACGCGCTCCATCCCGAAGGACCAGTTGCGCCCGGAGTACTGGAAGAGCCAGGCGCGCTCCGGATTGGTGCCGAAGTCGATCGCCACGACCGCGGGCTGGTTCCGGGCGAAGAGCAGCGTCCGCAGCGAGCGGATCTTCGTGTCGTACTCGCTGGCGCCGATCACCTTGAGGTCGAGCGTGCATGTGCGGTGATCGTAGACGCGGTCGGTCGACTGGTAGCCGGCGTCGCTCTCCTGCGACCTCTCGGTGCGCGCGCCGGCGTCTTCGTCGCGCTTCCTCGAGTAGCCGGCCAGCTGCGTGCGAGCGCCCAGGATCACGCCGGTGAGGATCGGCTGAGCTTCGGACACGACTCGAAGCCGGAAGTAACGGCGAGCGCTGAAGCCGGCGTTATACAGCGTGTACAGCGCGCCCTCTTCGGTGACGCACCACCCAGTCACGGGATCACCGCCGACCGTGCCGGCTGCCGGGACCACGCGCTGGATGCCGTCACCGGTGGAGAAGTCGGAGGCATCGGATGCGTCGACGCGCACCGTGTGCCCCCAGAGATTGTGGCCGCGATCGATCCAGCAGGCGTCGATCGCGTGCGTATTGCCAGCGCCGATGTCCACGGCCACGTAATGATCAGCGGCGCTCGTCGCGGCCTGCCAGTAGTCACGCTCCCGGCGGTAGTTCGCAATGTTCCGGACGCTCCGGTTCGCGGCGTCTCCGCTCGAGGAGAGCACGCCCAGCACCTGTTGGTTGACGGTATCGAAAACATTATCCACCAGGATGAGGGGCGTTTGCGGAGGCATTACGCGGCCCTGATTCCGGTCGTGGGGGGGATTTGAATCGCCGGCGTCTTCAGCACGCCGGCGCGCTCGAGGCTGTACAGCGTCTGCTGGATGGACTCGCGGCCGTAGGGGTCGCGGGTGATCAGGTTGATCGTGATGCCGGATCCGGCTCCGGATGACCCGGCGCTGGGCTCGAAGCGCGATGCCTCCGACGCGCTGCCGCCACCACCGCCGGATCCGGCACCACCGCCACCACCACCGCCCAGGGATTCCCGGAAGCCGAGCGCGGCCGCGGCCGCCAGCTTAAGGCCGGCGAGGGCGGACAGCGCAGCGCTGCCGTACTGGTGCGACGCCAGGTAGCCGGGCACCTTGCCGAACGCTCTCGCGGATTCCACCGCCGCGAGCGAAGCCTCGGCGCCGATGTGCAGCCGGCGGACAGTGTTGGCCAGCATCCCGATCGCGCGGATCTGTTTGTTGCTCGAGCCGAGCGTCGCGTCCTCGATCTGCTTGAGGTAGCCGATAGCTGCACGGGCTGTCTCGAGCCTGAGTGCCCTGCGCTGGCGCTCGGCGATGGCGTCCGCCGTCGCGACGTCGATGCCGGCCGCGATCCGTGCGTCGCGCTCGAGCCGGATCAATTCCATCCGCCCCTGGAATGCTTCCCTCGGATCCTCGGACTCGGCCTCCATGCCGGCGTGAGTGCGCCGATTCGCTGCGCCAGCCTGGCTTGCGAGGATCTTGAACTGCTCGTTGTGCACCTCGCGAATGCGATACTCGAGCTCGAGCCGCTCGCCGGCTGCGAGCTTGTACTTGTCCAGCGCGCGGATCTCGGCGGCCGACTGCTGCTCGATGCGATGAAGCGCGATGTCCACGTCGCTGGCGCCGCCGACCTGCATGGCCGCCAGGTGGCGCCGCTCCCGAAGCTCGATGAGCGTGCGCCCCTGAAACTCCAGCGCTTCCTTCCGCTGCTCCTCGGCCTCCTTCTCTTGGCGCTTCGCCTCTTCGGTCGCGTCCGCGCGCAGTTTCCGTGTGTTTGCGAGTCGAATGTCCCGCCGACGCCTGCCGACCTCGATCTCCCACTCGATGGCGGCCTGCAGCGCCCTTTGCTCGGGCGTTCCCTCGACGACTTCCTTCGCGCTCCTTGGTTTGGAATTCGCAGCCGCGATCGTAGCAGCTTCCCTTTGCTCGCGAGCCTTCTGGAACACGGCATCGATCGCTGAATCTTCGAAGCTCGAGAGCATGTTCTTCGAGGCTTCACTGATTCCGGTCACCTCCCTGTTCATTTTCTGGAAGATCGTGAACAGGGTCCCGGCGACGATTACCGCAGCCGCGATGTGCGGGGACCACATCGCCATGCGCGCGGATCCCACCGCGGCCGCGGAGGCAAGGTTGCCCGCTGCCATGACGGCGCCGCGCGTTCCCAGCGTCGCGTTTTGCGCGGCGAACGCGATCGACGACATCGCGGCCGCGCTGCGCCGCGCCTGGTTGCCCACCTTCTCCTGGTTCTGCGCGACGAGCATGCTTGAGCGGGCCGTGCCGTCCGTCGAGCCCCGAGCGAGCTCGATCTCCTTGCGGACAGCCTGCAGCTGCGCGCTGGCCTTGTCGGTCGCCTGGAGGACGAGCTCGAGGCGCTCCTGGTTAGCGATCATGACGCACCATCATTCTGCTCCGCGAGTTTGAGCTCCACGTGCTTGCGCTCCATCCGCGCCGAGAGCTGCTCGAGATAGAGCATCGCCGCGAGCCAGCGCGCCGGCTGGTCGTTGATCTCGCCCCTGACGAGCAGCCGGCCTTTCTTAAAGAGCGGGAAGTGCGTGTTCTTCCAGCGGAGCACCTCCTCCCGGAGCTCCGGCGGCGCGAGCTGCAGCTGCCGGATCGGACAGCGCTCGATCGCCTCGCCCGTGAGGTAGTTCTCCGTCCACGGGAAAGTCGCGGGCCCATCGTGGCCGAGCTGCCCGTACATGACGGGCAGCTCGGCGCACGTGGCGCAGCGGTAGTACTCATCGCCGGCGACCGTCCGCCCTAGCTCGGCGTGCGCTAGGGCGTCGAGAAGTTTTTTTCGGCGCTCCCGATCGTGGAATGATCGAAGATGTGGTCGCCGAGCGCGTGCACGTCGAAATCGTCCATCATCTCGAGGTACTTCGCTCTCGCCTCGCGATCTTCCTTGGACGGATACGGCACCGGAGAGCCGGCGGGGAAGTTCTCGACGTCGACTAGGCACCTCATCACGATCTCGTACGCCTGCTGGAATCCGCGGAACCGGAGCTGCCGCTCCCCGGAGCCGTCGATCTGGACCGCCTCGACGTTGTCCATCGCCTGCATCCGCTCCTGCTGCGCGAGCGGCCGGCACGTGAAGACGGTCTGCTCCGCGGCCGGGAGCTTCCGGTCGCGCGGCAGGATGTACTTGAAGGGCTCGGCCGGGCGGGTGGTTTTGCGCGCCATGGTTGAAAGCTCCTTTAGTCCGCCGTGATGGTGATCTCGCGCCCGGAGGCGAGAGAGCGCGCGAGGATCCGCCCCTGCAGGTTCCAGGTGGCGATCCCGGAGTTGTCGCTGTTGGGCGGCGTGCCGAAGGCCCACTGGCCGAGCGCGAACTTCACGCGATTGAACTGCGCGGCGCCGACCTGGAAGTCGACCTTTGTGTCCGTTCCCCCGGGCCAGGCCTGCTTGCCCAGGACGTACGGATCGAACGTGGCGAGCGGCACGACCTGGATCTCCATGCCGAGCTTGAGATCGCGGTCCGTGATCTCGAAGCCGTCGAGTCCGTCGGTCGCGCCGGCGCTCGGCAGCGGCGTGTGCGCCGTGCCGAAGTCCAGATCCAGCTTCCGGACCGTGGGCGTCGCGTACGCGCCGATCGAGATCGCCTGCGAGTGGAACGCCGGCGCCGCGACGCTGGAGAGCGTCTGGCCCGCGAACGCACTCTCGGCCGGGTCGGTCGACATCCGGCCGATCACAGTGAACGTGAAGACGCCGCGCTTGGCCGCTTCCGCGTTCAGCTTCGGCAGCGCGATGCAGTCGATCAGCTTGTACAGCTTGTTGGCCGACTGGCAGTAGAGCGCGACCCGCTCGAAGGCGCCGCTGTCGAGCGTGGTGTACATGATGACACCCGCTCCACCGACACCTGAAACGGTAGCCGAGAATCCGGCGGCTCGCAGGAGCGCGTCCCATTCGGGCTTGTTGGCGCCTGCAGAGTAATCCGCGCCGCCGCCCTTGATCGCGAGGGAGACGTCGATCTGGCCCCAGCGGCCTACCTTCTCGCCCTGGCCGGCGGCGCCCATGCCGGCGTGCTGCTCGTCGGCCCGGTCGCCTTCTTCCAGGTAGTTGATGGTGAGCTCGGGCTGGCCGATCACCCGAAGGGCGTTGGCGGCGAACGTCGGGACCGGGTCGGTCCCGATCACCGCGTGGATCTTGGCCGCGATCGCGTAGATCTTCGCGCGTTCAGCTTGCATCGGACTCTATCTCCTCGCCGGTGCCGGATTCGGCAGGCGCTTCGGGTGTGAGGTTTTCTGGAGCTGCTGCGGGCCCTGCTGCGGGTTCGGGAGCCGGCGGCGAGATCTTCGCGGCCGCGCGCGCGTGATCCGCCGCGGTCACGAGCACCGTGCCGTCTTCGAGCCTGGTGGCCACGATCATCGATTGTCTGGGCGCGTCATTCACGTGCTCGAGCATGGCGTTCTCCGTTGTCGTTTCTACAGGTTGTGCACGACGTCGAACCGGTACCGCACGACTCCCTTGAACCGCGCCTGCCCGATCGTCGCATCGAGGCTCGATGCGTTCAGTGACGTCGCCTGGAGGATTTGGACGCCGTTTCGAACGCCGGCGACTTCGAGTCGCCCGGGCGCCAGCAGTCCTTTCTCCATCGAGTTCACGAACGCCTGCCCCGTGTACTTCGCCCGGCGCCAGTTGAGCGGGCCACCAGCTGCATCGGTGACGATCACGAACGCGATCCCCACGACCATCTGTCTGTAGCCGACCACTGCCTCCGGAACCGCCTCGATCCCGTCGTCATCTTCGACGATCGCGCCGATCGGCCAGCCGACCGCCGGCTTTTCGTCGATCGCAACGTTCTCGTCCGCCTCATTCAGAATCGCCTTCAGCACTGGCGGCCTCGCGTCGGCGCCGTCCATCGTGAGCAGCGCGATCTGCGCGTTCACTCCGTAGACAGGATCCTTCGCGATCGCCGCCACCATCCGGATCACCTCGATCGACGCGAACACTCGTTACGCCTCCACCAGGTAGAGCCGGAGCTCCTTCCCGTCGTTGATCAGCTGCTTGTCCCGGATCTGGTAGTTCCCCCCGCCGGCCACGATCGCGGACTCGTTCGCGACGTTCACGAGAGAGCCGGCGCGCACCTGCAGCAGAATCCGCCGTTCCGAGACATCTCCCACGCCCGTGAGCTCCTGGTCGAACTTGTCCAGGTAGCCGCGGGTTTCCTGCGCTCCGTACACGACGCTGACCGTGTCCTCGGTCTGGGCGTATGCCCACTCGAGATCCGAGTCCAGGGACACGGCCAGCGTCCGTTACGTCAGTGCTGCTGCTGCGTTAGACCACGTCCACGGCGACCGACGCGTTCACACGCGTGGGCACCACGAGCGGGGCCGACTGCATCATCAGGTACCGGACTGCCGGGTCCTTGTTGAGCCAGCTCTTCGGGAAGAACGGCAGCGCCTGGAGATCGGCCTCCTCGTCGCGGATCGCGCCGAAGGCCCTGACCCCTTCCAGCATCGCGCTCGTGAGAGCGACGACGTCGGCGGGCCAGATTGCCGTCTCGGAACCGGTCGCGGGGTCCACGTACCAGCCGGCGTACGTGAAGATGTTGAACCCGTCGATCACGCCCCGGTACATCATCCCTTCCGTGAGCTGTGCGCCCAGGTCGAGTTCCGACCCGAGAGCCCTGCGCACGTCGAGGCGGTCTTTCACGTCCGCGTGCTTGCGGAACCACTTCCACGCCGTCATGCCCATGATCACATCGGGCACCGGAGCGCCGCTCTCCTGCAGCGCGAGGTCGTGCCACGCCTGGAGGTCGTCCAGCGGCGTCGACGTCGTCTCGTCCCACATCGCTGCGCCTGACAGCGCCGTAACGGTGTGGCCGGCCGCGCGGCCGAAGTCCACGACCTGCTCCGGATACCCGTCACCAACGACGGTCACCTTGCCGGTGCGGATAGCCTCGGACGCCATGACCTCGAGCCGCCGCGTGACCATGTCGGTCTGGTCCTGCAGCTCGTACGCGATGTGCGCCTGCAGCCGTTCCTGCGGCGAGAGCGAGCCACCGATCTGCTCGCCGATCGCCCGCTTGAACGGGCGGTTGGAATCGAACACCCGCTTGTCCTTGATGTACGCGGGCTGGAAGGTCTTGACCGTGTGGCCCAGGCCTTCGACGATCTTTCCTTCGACGAGCGGTGAGACGAACGGCGCGATGCGCCGCTTGGTGGAGATCACGTCGAAGTGGATCTCCTCGGCGGTGTCCTGGACGATCGTACCGAAGTAGCGATCGAGCAGGGCAGACGGCGGGCTCTTCAGGCCCTGCACGACGCCGATCAGGGTGTGTGTGCTGAACAGGTCCATTGCTGTAGTCCTCTATGGGTTCGCCGGTGCGGCGTGGTTAGGCCGCCTGCGCGGCGACGAGGGTGATTCCGAGGAGGCGGAGCGCGTCACGAACCGTCGCTGCCGTGTGCCCGGTGCCGAAGTTGAGCGCGGACTCGTTGAAGTCGCCTCGCTCGTAGACGAGACATTCCGCGTCGGCCGACGTCGCGTCGCAGTCTTCCGCGAGGATCGCGACCGGGCGCTCGCTACCATCGGTCGCCGCCGAGGCCGACCGCAGGTACTTGTACGTCACGGCCGAGACCGTGATCAGGAAACGGTCGCCGGCGACGAAGTCCGTCGCGCCGTCTGAGATCGTGAACACGACCGGGCCGGAGAACGCGGTTCCGACTACACCGCGGCCGACGTTGATGCCGTCAGGATCCTCGACGATAAAGCTGCCGAGATTCGTCGTCGGCTCGACGAACGTTGCGACGTACACGCCTTCCTTCGCGCGACCCGCGACGGAGAGCGTTCCGATCGTGCCGTCGCCGGTGTTGCCGGCCGCTGCGGCGCCGGCGATCGTGCCGGCCGTGGCCTTCTTGCCGAGCACGGCGCCGCGCAAGCGCGAGGCCTCGCCCGAGAGGAGGGTCGCCTTCCGGCTCTTCAGGGGAATCTCCCCGGCCAGGAGGCGGTCTGGCGAGTAGCTCGCCGATGCAAATGAAGCGGGCATGTCTGGTTACTCCGTGATGTGGTTCGTCGCCCTACCGGCGGCGGCGAGGGGTGGACACCGTCCGATGGACGGCGAGGATGGACTGCGCGGTGGCTTCCGAGGACGCCTGGTCGACCACCGCGGGTGCGACGGGGCCGGGCTTATCGAGGTGCTGCTCGTCGGACTTGAGCGACTGCAGGCGGTTTGCGCCGACGCCGCGCTCCGCCTCGAGGAAGCGGCGAGCTGCCGCGTTGACTGAGATGCCCTGCTCGATGGCCTCGGCCGCGAGCTTCTCCTGGCCGGGGCGGGCGAGGCTCTGGATGCCGAGGATTCTCGCGCGCTCGCGCCGAGCGGCCGCCTTGGTGCGGGGCTGCTCCTCCTCTTCCTCTTCGTCCTCGTCATCCTTCTCGGGCTCCTCGGGATCGTCCGCGGCGTCCTCTTCATTCGGCTCCTCGTCCGGATCCTTCGGGTCCTTGTCCTTGTCCTCGTCCGGGTCTTCCGCGCTCGTGGGCGCATCCGGATCGGCCGGCTTCTTCTTGGTCGGGTCCTGTTCGTCGTCTGCCGGATCCGGCGCGTTGGCAGCGGTGGCTTTCAGGCTCTGGTTCTTCATGAGTGGTTTCCGTGAGGAGGTGGGAGCGGTGGGGTGGGATGAGGAGCCCGACGCCGGGCTCTCGAGGAGGCTCGCGTGGAGCTCCTCGTAGGTCGCGACACCGTCGATGAGACCGGCCGCGGCCGCGGCGGCGCCGACGAAGACGTCGCCCTGGCCGAAGTCCGACTGCACGACGTCGGCGCCGACGCCGCGGTGCTTCGCGATCGCGGAGATGAACACGCCGGCGAGGTCGTCGATCGTGCGCTGGATCTGCGCCCGGCCGGCGTCCTCCGCCGGGTTCGGCCGCTTGTTCGGGGTCTGGCTCGAGACGATTTCGATTTCCTCGATGCCGTGCATCTCGTAGTGCTTGGACGCGTCGATGTAGCAGGCGACGACGCCGATGCAGCCGACGACCGCGGTGTCGCCGGCGATAACGGAATCCGCGGCCGTCGCCAGCCAGTAGGCAGCAGAGCAGCCGTCGCCGGAGATGTGCGCAACGATCGGCTTCGTGCCGCGTGCTTTGAACACGAGCTCAGCCATCTCCGCGCAGCCGTTTATCTCGCCGCCCGGGCTGTCGATGTCCAGCACGATCGCCTTGACCTGCGAATCGTTGAGCGCGGTGGCGAACTCCCGCGCCATCTCCTCGTACGACGTCGCTCCGCTGCACTCGGTGAAGAGATTGGCGTAGCGAAAGAGGGGGCCGGCGACCGGGATCCGCGCGATGCCGTCCCGCACCGTCACGGTGTACGTATTGTCGAGCGGGCGCCCGAGCTCGGCCTCGATGGCTTCGCGGGAGAGGTTCTCGCGGGAAGCGATCTGGATCATCTGCCGGAGCGACTCCGGGCGGATCGCCCAGCGATCGGCGAACATCGCGGCGAGCGCGCGCTTCGCTGGCTTCTTGCGGGGGGCCATCAGTCTTCCCTCGATGGTGTGCCGGGCGCACGTGGACGGTCCTCGAGACGCTTGGGATCGTCGGGGATGTCGGTATCGCTCGGCCGTGTGCGCGGACTAGGAGCGATCGCTGTCACGCGAACTCCAGGATGAGGAGCGCAACGGCTTCTTCGTCTGGGTGAGGGCCGACGCGCGCGCGAGCACGCCCGGTCAGTCGGAATCGGGCCCTAGCGGAAGCCTCGACTGCTACGGTCGCCTCGGCGAAGCCTTCGAGCGCGAATGTCGCCTCAGCGTGCGCGGCCAGCCATGGAAGACGTGGTGCCGGGTGGAGAGGCCTGTATCCGGACCATGCGCCGCCACCTCCAGACATCGACCATCCGCTACCCAAAGCTGGCGGCGGCGCTGGGGGTTCCTCACCGCTGCTCGTCGTGCTCGCAACTGTAGCAGAGGACGTGACGCTGGCTTGTCCCGTGGCGATTAGCGCCGGGCTGGCTCCAACCGCCGCAGACGACAAGACGCTGCCGGAGCCGTCATGCGTCGTACCGCCGGGCGCTACAAGCTCGCCGCTCGCCGTTACGACAGCGGTGGACGCTACATCTGCCGTTGCCAGACGAAGGGCGGTGCCCGTCGCACCAACCGACGCGCTCGATGCGACCGTGGCGGATGCGGGTTGAATCCGCTCGCCGTTGGCCGTGGCGGTAGCGGAGGACGAAACAGAGCCAGATGCTTGCTGTAGCAGTGACGCCGTAGCTTCGACTGTAGCCGATGACGCGACTGCGCCAGCGCCGTTATGTGTCGTCCCGCCGGGTGCGACAAGCTCACCATCCGCCGCGACGACAGCGGATGACGCTACATCTGCCTCGCCCACAAAAATACCAGCCGCAGATGCTCCAACCGCAGCCGATGACGTAACAGCAGCCGACGCTTGCTGTATCCGAACACCATCAGCCGCTATCGTGGCCGAAGATGCGACCGAGCCGGACGCCGAAAGTATCCCCTGTGCGGTGGCGTTGGTCGTTGCAGATGAACTGACCGAGCCCGACCCCGAAAGTATTCCCTGTGCCGTGGCACCAACCGTCGCGCTCGAAGCAACTACAGCGGACGCCGACTGCACCCGCGACGCCTCCGCTTGGACGGTAGCGGACGAGGAGACGGCGCCAGCGCCGCTTAGTAAAAGCCCCGCAGCCGCCACCACAACAGCGCCCGACGCAATCGCACCGCTGGCAATCCTGCGGGCCGTGGCCGTTACCGCACAAACGGCAGAGGACAATATCGAGCCCGCTCCGCTGTGGATCGTTGCGCCGCCCTGTGGCCGAAGCGCAATCGTCGTAGCGGCCCAGGAATAGTTGAGGCTGTCCGCTACCGTGTGATCCCACGTGGCGTAGTCGGTCGCGCCGCTGGTCCAGTTGTCCTGATGCCCGACGCCGATGGTTATGTCGTTGGTATCATTGGAGCCAGCTTGGGTCCGAAAAGCGGTCAAGTCGCTGGACGTGAACGTGTGCTCGCCGCCAGCGTGCGCTCCCGCGCCGATCACAACCGGATAAGCCCCGGCCGTGGAAGGCGTAATGTCCGGTGGTATGACACGCGTCGAACCGAACGACCCCACCGTCGCCTGTACTTCGTTCCCGTCAAACGGCCAGCCGAACTCGGAGTTCACGCCACGGAAGACGTAAACCAACATCGCGCCCGCGTCGGCGTTGTTCCCCGTAGGCCCGAACGTCGTAGTCGTGTCCGGGGTCGCGCCCATGAACTTGTAAGCGCAGCGGAGGTTCGTGTCTTCAGTCTTGTTCGCGTACTGCTCGGAGCCGATCAGTGTGTATTCGTCGGTGCCGTCCGTGATCGACAGCGTTCTATCAGCCGCCGAGCCGGTAGCAAACGCGGCAATGACGAGATCGCCCTCGGCAACCGCCGAGGCGATCCCGCCAGTCAGTCCGCTATCGAGCGCAATGGTGCTGGTGCCGGAGGTCGAGCCAACCTTACCGGCGGTAGCACCACCTACAAACTGAATAGCCATATGGCTAGGCCGTCAGCCCTGTTACGCGATGGCGACCGTGATCGCGCCAGCCGCGAACTGCAGCGTGTCGCCGTCGTTGATAACCTTCGACGCGGCCAGAGCTTTGACGATGGAGAGCGCGTTGCCTGCCGTCGAGGCGTCACGGATGCAGAAGTGCGTCACCGTGCCCCAGTTAGCGCCGGAGGCCGTCATGTTGATTTCCGCGTCGTTGGCCATCGCCCCGTCGGACGGAGCGCCGAACGTGACGGCTGCCCGTGCGTATGCTCCGCCCGTAACTTCCGTACCCGTGCCCGCCTCGGCGTCCGTTACGGCGGTGTAGAGCGCGATGAACTGTGCCGCGGGTCGCGTCGGAGCGCCCGCGCCGGAGCGGAACGCCCACGTTGCAACTAGGTCTTCGAGACTGTTTGCGAGGTCTGCCATTGTCCTATTCTCCTGTTAGGATTAGAGAGCGACCGAGAAAGAAGTGACCGTCACCGACTGGTCCACGGCGATGTTCGTGTTGTCGATCGTCATGTCACCACTGCCGCCCGTGGCCGTGATCGTGCCTTCCTGCCGCTTCTCGTTCTGCGTCGCAGCTTCGGTGTCTCCGGTTGCTTTAAGCCGATAGTGGCCTGCGGTGCCAGCGGCGACCGCAGCCGCTTCCCACGTCCCGTTCTTTGCCTTGGACCTGCCGGATGCCGCGGCGAACGCGTCGGCCGGCAACGTTTCGGACCAGAGCAGTGTGCCACCCGGCGTCTGTCCCGGGCCCGGAGGGGCGCCGGTTCGAATCTCGAGCACGCCGGCGTCGAACGCGGCGTCGTAGCCGGAGTCCAGTATCGCGCGCGCCAGCGCGTCGGTTATCACTACGGACATTTGCTATTCCTCACTGAGGGTTCCGCCGACCAGCGTGCCTTTCTTGTCGCGCTGCAGCGTGAGTTTCCGCGTCGTTGCCTTCGCCGGTGGCGGCGGTGGAATCGTCATCGTGACGTTGATGTCCGGCTGTTTTACATCCACGCTTACAACAGGCACCGACTGTATCCCTTGCGCCCGACCTGTACCACTCGCGCCTGGCTGTACGACCGAGGCGGTGCCCGGCGCGCGCGGCGGGCCTTCGGCTGGCGGCGCTGCGGCCGTGCGTTCGGCGACGTCGGCGGTGTCGAGCCCCGCGTCGACGAGCATCCTGCGCTCTCTCGCGAGCTGTTTGTGGGTCTGATCCCAGTCCGTGCCCTTGAGCTCGGTGCAGATGCTCTGGCGGGAGTCGACTCGCATATCAAGCCGTTTCTCCGCAGCCTGCATTTCGTTCAGCGGATCGATCTGTCCCTGCGTCGGGCCGGTCCACTGCGCTTCGGTCCACGCCGAACGCATGAGCGGATCATCGAAGAACCCGGGAAGGTTTATCATCCCGCGGGCCGCAGCTTCCTCGAGTACCCAGCCGTACACGGGCTGGCAGAACAGCTCGACCAGCCAATCGCGCCGAGTGTGGAACCCGCGCCACGCCTCGAGCAACGCCGCGCGCGACGCCGAGTAGCTCGACGTGAAATGCTTGATCAGGAGCTCGTGCGGCAGCTCGACGGCGACGCCGATCTGGCTGTAGAACGCGCGCTGGAACTGCTCAAAAGCGGGGTTGGGCCGCTTGGGGTCCGCCACCTCGATTGATTCACCCTGCTGCAGTCCCACGATTGCCCCGGCGCCGAGCCGGACGTCACCGACAGCGCCAGCCGCCGGCGTCGTGACCGTTGCGGGATTCGCCATGTCTTGCAGCATGTCGGCGCCTTCGCCGGCTGCGGTTTTGATGAACACCGTGAAGAACGCGTTGATCACGGCCGCCATGAGCTCGGCCTCGGAGTACCGGCCAAGCTGCTTCAGTGACTCGATGATCGGCGCGAAAAGCGGGATCCCTCGCGTCTGCCCGGGGCGTGAGCGACGATATACCTGCAGAACCTGCGGGGCCCCGCTGATCTTCCCGAAGGCCTCGACCTTTTTCCATTCGGCCGGGCCGAGCATGCTAAACGGCGTCGCCGGGTGCGTGTCCGCGATGTGGTATGCGATCGCCGCGCCGTCTTCATCGATCTCGACGCCGTCGATCAGGCGATCGGTGTTCGTCGCGAAGTGCGGATTGCACACCCGCTCGGCTTCGACCAGCTGCAGCTTGAGAGCGAGAAAATCCCCGTTGCGCTCCTTGAACCGGCGGATGGCGAAGACGTCGCCGCCGACGAGCCAGGACCTGAGCACCAGGTACGTGAGGCCGGCGAAACTGTCGCGACGCGAGAGGTCACAGCTTCTGGTCCCTGCCCACGCCCACCAGATCCGCTCGATCTGGCGCTCGAGTCGTTCCGCATCCTTGTCCTCGAGCTTGAGCAGCTCGCGATCGAGGCGCGGATGCGGGACCAAGCCCACGCCGACGACGCTCGTCGTGTGAGTCGAGAGAGCGCCGACGGCCAGCGGCTCGTTGCGCGAGAGATCGTGACTCCGCGCGCGGAGCTCCGGAAGGTCCGGGCTTCCGGCCTGGTCAGCGTCGCCGTGGGGTGGCCGCCATTCCTTCGTGGCCGGGCGATCGTGACGGGCGGCGTTGTATCCGCCGGTGCCGGTGAAGAAGCGGGATGCAGCTGCGAGCTGCACACGCTGGCCGTAGCGCTTGAGGGCATATCCGGGCGACACGGCGGCAACGGCACGCTCGAATCGCGTCATCGGGACGGACGGCACGACGTTGCTCACAGCGGCACCGCCCGGCTGATCCGGATCCCGCCGCGCGCTTCTTTCGCTACCTGCCCGCGCAGCCAGGTCTCGCGCTCGTACAACGTTTTGAGATCAGCCTTGGTGAACGATCGCCCGGCGACGGAATAGGACTGCGCGCCGCCCTCGATCGCGGCGATCGCGGCCTGGACTCGCTCGAGCTGTACCGTGTAGGTCTCTATCGCCAAGCAGGGTCTCCGGAAACGAAAAAACGGCCGCAGCTCCGGTGAGGGAGTCGCGGCCGCGTTTGTAAGGCGCAGCGCTTTGGTGCTCGAATTGTCCTTTAGAAACTCAGTTTACGACGACCTATCTCCAGAACGCAAGGGAGAATTATTCAACGCCGCGAGACAGGATCCTTCGCTGTAGACCCTTCGGCGCTGCGGCCGCCGGCGACGCCGCTGCCGGATCCGGCCCTTTGTACGCGGCAGCGAGGGCGCCCAGCTGCTTTCTGACCGCGGGCCCGAGCTGGTGAAGCGCCGCATACGCCAGGACAAAAAGATCGAGCTGCTCGTTGCGATCGCGCTTTTTCAACCAGACCCGTTTCGGCACGCCGCCGATCAGCTTCGTGAAGAGCTTTTCCGCAGTGAGCTGCTCGAGGTGCTCCTGATCCATCCAGTCCGGGATGTGAACGTAGCCCGGGCCTTCCTCGATGATCTTTGCCATGCGGGAGAGGAAGACTTCCTTGGCGGCGAAGGATCCAACGTGGATGAGCGTCAGCTTGGCGTGCTTGTGGTGTACGGCCTTCACGATCGGATGCCCAGCGATCGAGGAGCCTTTGCCCGCGTATACGTTGTTTCCGCGCCGCTTGCGCGCGTACTCGTACACCTCATTGGTGTGGTGTCCGCCCGAGTCGACGAGCGTGATCTTCGCCCGGAGCTCTGCGCCGGATGCGTGGGTGTAGGTGCGCAGGATATGCTCGTCGAGGATGCGCCAGGGTGAGTTGGGATTCGTGAGGGGGATAGACGGATCGCCTGGGATGATCTCCGTTTCGATCGGCCAGGCTTCTTCGCCGGCTCCGAACCCCCACACCGCCACCTCGAGGCGATCGCCCTGGACGTCGACGCCGCGGCAGAGCAGCCCGACGCCGGCCGGAACCTGCGCAGCGTACGAGTGCATTCGCTCGAATAGCACGTGCGCCTCGACTTCCTGGCCGGCGTCCTCCCACGTCTCGGCGAGGACCGTGTTTACGAACACCCGGAGGCGCAGCGGGTCGTGCTTCACCGCGAGGAATTCCTTGGCGAGCTCTGACCAACGCGCGCCATCGAAGAGCGAGATGAGCGCGTTTATGTGGTAGCCGCGCGTCTTGTGGCCCGGGTTCTGCGCGATCCATCGGCCCACGCGGACCATGCGTGCCTTCTCGCTCTCGTCGATCCGGCCGAGACACGACTCGCAGATGTAGTGCGCGGTCTCCGGCTTCCCGGAGTCCCACTTGATGCCGTGATCGAGATCCTTCCCGCCCCAGACCAGGACCTGTTCGCGGCCGCAGTGCGGGCACGCGACGAAGAACTTCCGCTGGTCACTGTCGGCGTACGCCTTCTCGATCCGGGAGATCCCCTTGATCGTGGGCGTCGAGAGCTTGACCTTCTTCCGGTTCCAGAAGGTGACCGTGCGCTTCTCGCCGAGCATGATCGGATCGCCCTCGGCGCCGGCCGATGCCGGGTAGCCGTCGACCTCGTCGAAGAGGGCGACGCGCCGGGTGCGGGACCTAAGCCCGAGCGGCGATTGGGCGCCGGTGATTCCGAGATGGCCACCGCGAAACGCTTTTGAGAGAATGGTGCTGTCGCTGTCCCGCGACTTCGACTCGTGCACCTTCTTCGCGAGCGAGGGCGAATCGCGGAGCATTGGCGCGAGCTTCTCCTTGGAGTACTTCTGCGCCTCGCCGTCACTCGGCTGCACGACCAGGATGGGCGACGGATCGAGATCTATGAAGTAACCGATCGCATTGTTGACCAGGGCTTCGGTCGCTCCGAGCTGCGCGGCTTTCATCACCACGATGTCTTCCACCGTCGGATCGCCGAACGCATCCATCGGCTCCCGGAGGTATGGCACCATATCGGTGCTCCATCTTCCGGGCGATGCGCTCGATTCCTGTGACAGGTACCGGTACTGGTCGGCCCACTCGCTTACGGTGAGCCGGGGCGGCGGGGCGAAGATCGCGGCGAATAGCGATCGCCGGCGCGACCTCCAATTCTGCCTTGCCGACGAGTGGGTCCTAAGCGGCGCCGGATCCGGCAACGGCCCCCTCCTCTTCGTCCTCGTCGTCGACGTCGAGCTCCTCGTCGTCGCCGATCTCGGTCAGGCTCGTGAGCAGCTCGTCGATCAGGCCCTGCATCCGGATCTGCACTTCGGCGATGGTCTTGCACCCGACGAGGATCGGACCGGCACGGCCGGGCAGATTTAGGATCCGCGAGCGGACCGCTTCATTGATGCGCGCTACCTGGTTCTCCAAGTACTCCACCGACACGAGATTCTTCCGTGCCTCGGCGAGCGCGATCTCTGCCTGGTGCACCTCGATCTCGAGCGCGCGAAGCCGGAGCCCGGCGGTCGCCGACTTGCCCGGGTCGTCCTTTTTTTCCTCGAGCTTGAACTTGAGATACCAGGCGACGCACTCGGCGACGTCGTGCTCGCGCCGGTTCTTCGCGCCGATCGTGAACGGCAGTCCGCGCTCGTACAGATTCCGGATCTCGCGCGACGTGACGTTGAGGATCGGCGAGAGCTCCTGCTGCGAGACTTTTCTCGACGCCGGCGGCGCGGCCGCGCGCGCTTTTTTCGCGGCCTTCCCACCGGTTTCGCCGGGCTTCACAGTAGCGGATTGTTTGGCAGCCGCCACTTTGTCAGACCGGAAACGGAAATGTGATTTCTACAAACGTTTCGCTAGCGAGAGGTCGGGGTCTCCGGCACCCGTAGACGCGAGACGCCGGGAGGACCCAAAAAGTCCTGGGACCTGCCACCATGGCGCACATCACATTCTGTTGTGCAGTTAGCATTTTTACGTGCTCATCACCCGTCGAGCAGCGAGTCCGCGCGCGCGGCCCCGCCACTGCGATCGAGCGCCTCACCGAGCGCTTTCCGCATGTGCTTCTTCCAGGAGTTCGGCACGTACGCCTGCGCAGTCTCGTAGAACTGCAGGCGGCGGGGAATCGGGATCCGCGTGCGGAAGCTCCAGATCTTCCTGATGTCGTTTTTGCCTGGGCCCACGCGCTGGTAGATGCCCCACTGCTTCTCTCCCACCTGCCCGATGACGAACGTCCCGCGTGCGCGCTTGGCTGGGCGCTTCTTGCTCCGCTCGTTATGACCTGATGCTGTGGGCAGTGAGCTCGCCACGTGGCCGAGGTTCTTCGGGTACATCGCGCGTGGGACGCGATCGCTGAAGCTCGGGCGCAGTGACTTCGTGGGAATGGCGATCGGGGACTCAGCTGTGCCCGTGCGCTCGCCACCGTCCTGGAACTTGTTGAGGATGAAGCGGCTGCCGAATGACTTGGAGCTTGGCTCGCTTCCGCCGACGGCCACAGTCGCGCTGTACTGCCCCCGCTTGTAGCTCGAGTCCTCGCCCCTGGCCACGTGCACCAGTCCACTGCGCATCCCTTTGTCGCTGCCGAGGATGAACCGAGGCACACGCACGACAAAACGGCGCGAGATCCCGGTCCGCATTGCGCCGCGGAATCCCATGGCCGTGAGGTTGAGCGCCCTCGAGATGGCGAACGGGATCCGCTTCTTCTCGATCTCATTCACCCGCTCGAGGAGCTGCTCGACGTTCGGCAGCGTGATGCTGATCACAGTTACGCCGCAGCGAGCTCGGGTACAGCAGCGCCTGGCAGCGTGACGACCGGGGCCGTCGCCGCGTTCGCAGCTGCAGTTACTTCTACTTGGTGGGCGCGGTAGGCGCGGTTGTACGTCTTACGAAAGCGCCGACGCTGGCGGCCGCTGTTGTAGTTCACGCCGTGCTCGGCGAGGATCCTCTTCGCGCGGCGCCGACGCGGATTGATCGCCCGGAGGACGTGGCCGGATCGGCGCCAGAACCACGGCAGGTACTTCCTCGCCCGCTTCACCTTCCGCCAGCGCGCAACAGCTTCGTACCGGCCCGAGTCGAGCTTCGCCTGGATCTTCGCGAGCTCTTTTTCTTTGCGGCGCTGCGCGTCGCGCTTCGCCTTCTCGACGGGGTCGGCGATGATGCAAGTCTCCGTGAACCAGCGGACGATCGTCTGCCAGATCCGGCGGAGCAATGCGGCGATTTGATTCACGACTTCCCCCAATGGGTTAATGGGTGAAAGACAAAACGCCGGCTCCCGCGCCCTGGATTGGGCGTGAGAGCCGGCGTTGTAGGCCAGCTGCGATCTATTTGTCGACTTCTACAGTATACGACCTCTGCTTTTGTTCACGACAGCGATTCTGTTCGGCCGCCGTGAACGGTTTTTCCTTAGCCGAACAAATCCCCTCCGGTCGTCACGCAGCTTTGGTGAGTTGCCACGGAGCTCGCAGGCCGACGAGCTCGAGAATCTTTACCAGGTCGTAACCGCCGACCTCAAGCTTGTGCGCGTCGCTGCTCGTCATCGGCACGCAGATATAGAGCCCACCCGGCATGAGCACCCACCACCAGCAAAGGCTGCACGGGGCAGGGGGCTTTCCGTGGACGAGCGCGGCGCCCGGCTGTTTGAACAGACAGCGCTGGACGAGGTTCGGGGTCGCGCTGCCTACCCAGACGTGCTTATCGACGCGATGCCCGGCTGGGCATCTCATCTCTTCGCCAGGCAGGAGGATGTACGGCTCGGTCGCAGTCGTCGGCAATGTGGACCAGTATACCGTTTCTGTGGAAAAACGCCACAACCGTATGTCCTACATGCACATCGGAGCTAGTGGAGGCGCCGGGAATCGAACCCGGGTCCGAGACGACTTTCACGAACGGTGATACGAGCGTGCCGGTTTATGCTCCTGGCTGAGCAGGGGCGACCGTGGTTGCCCGCGATCACCCTCCACCATCCGGCTTAGCGTCGCCGGCGACGTCCGACTGCAGCTCGGCTTTGGTTATCACGGCGCCGAGCGGCCGTGCGAGCGAGGCTGCTTACGCAGCCATCAGCGCCGGTCTCAACGACTGGCGCTCCGCCTTCGGGCGGAACTCGAGAACATTGGAATCTTTCGCAGTTACGCGTTTGCGCTGTAAGGCCCGCGCCCTCCGCTCGCACCCTTCGCTGCAGCAATCCCGTCGAATGCCTTACGCCCCCGATGTCAGATGGGGCGAGTATATGTGAATCGCTCGCGAAAGTGCTACCACCGCATCATTCCCCGCGCGGGAGATACGAGGCGAGGACGTCGGCGATCCGGTGGAGCTCCCACGCTGGCGACGGACCTTCTTGCTGCTCGAGCAGCACCGCGGCTTCGCGGATCCGGTTCACTCGCTGCATCGTGATCTTCCGCGGATCGGCTTCGTGCAACTGATCATTCGCGATCGCGATCGCGCGCGCAGGAAATTCCGGATCCGGGTGCGCGATGATGTCGTCCAGCCCGGGATCCATCGTGAGACGCCGCTCGCGGTACTCGCTCCATTGCTGTGCCGAGAGCGCCGGTTGAATCTTTGGGCCGTTCGTCACTCGTACCTCCACGCTCAGACGTTCGTGATCAGCAGCTCGCTGACCTTCTTTGACTTGTTCCCGCCGGGAAGGGAGTACGTCGTGGCCAAACTCTCCTGCTTGAACGCGGCGAAGACCTCCCGGACCGCGGCGACGTCGTTGATTGATAGCACGAAACGGCCCTGAATCTTCGCGAGCTGCTCGGCCATCCGGGTGAAGTCTTCACGGTCGAACACTCCGGCGCCGTAGTCGCGCTCGCATCCATAGTAGGGCGGGTCCAGGTAGAACAGGGTCGTCGGTCGATCGTACCTCGCGATGAAGTCCTGGTAGGGGAGGTTCTCGATGTCGACGCCGGCGAGCCGCTCGTGCAACTCCTGCAGGTCCGGCACGAGGCGCGTGATGTCGAACGCGGCGGGCCGGTCCATGGACACGCCGTAGTTCCGCCCGGCGACCTTTCCACCGAACGCGGTGCGCTGCAGATAATAGAAGCGTGCAGCTCGCTCGAGGTCGGTGAGCGTGGCAGGGTTGGTGGCTACGAGGCGCTCGAACTCCGCGCGCGATGTGAGCGTCCATCGCATCATCTCGACGAGCGCAACGAAGTGGCGCTGCAGTACTCGGAAGAAGGTCGAGACGTCGCGGCTCACGTCGTTGATCACTTCCTTCTTCGGCGCCGTGCGCCGGCGAAAGAAGACGCCGCCCATCCCGACGAAGGGCTCGGCGTAGCAGCTGTGCGGTATCTGATCGATCCGGGCCGTCACGCGCGAGGCTAGGTTGCGCTTGCCACCTATGTAGGGCGCTGCGCCGGCGAGAGGGACGACGTCGCGGCGAAGAGGAGTCTCGAGATCGGGTCGAGTCTGGATTGCGGTCATTAATCCAGCGTACCGAACAAAGCCCGAAAACGCAACAAGTAGATTGCATCGAACATCAGAGGAGAGCGCCATGAGCCCGAAACGATCGCGCGAGGTTGTCGGCAAGGATGACTTTGGACTGCTGCTGAACGCGGCTTTGTCGTCAGATGAGATGTTCCGCGGAGTCATGTACGGACTCGCCTTTGCCGACTTGAGATCGCCTCACCTGTGGTCGAGACCTGACGTCGATTTCGAGGAGACGGCGCCGCGATACACCGACGTAAGGAACGAGACGGGCAGCTGGGAGTATGCGTTCGCCAATGCCGTGGCTTTCGCCGAGTCCCCAATAGAGAAGAAAGCTCTGCTTTCGTTTCTTTTGTTGGCGCAGGTTCGGCGGTATCTCGTATCGGTCACCGAGCCGTATCCTGATTTTTATCAGCGCACGGCCGAGTATCGGGAGTTGGAATTCCCTGGTGAAGACGACAGTCTCGAGCACGGGCTGCATATCACCCCGCAAGCTGGTATCCCATCACTGAATGCCCGGGTCGACTCCGTGTTCTGGAGATGGGGGCGCCATCATAGGCCGTTGGTTGTGGAATTCGACGGGTACCAGTGGCATAGGGGGAACTTCACCAGCGATCGCCAGCGCGACCGTGACCTTCGTTTACAGGGGTTTGAGGTGATGCGGTTTTCCGGCGCCGAGATAAATGCGGATCCGCTATCGATCGCCATTCAGCTCGACGCGCTTGTCCGAGAAACGCAGGGAATGAAGGGCGTCGGAGAGTGACGGATTGCCGGTTATGAGGCAGTTGGCGCACTTGGTTAGCCATCGATACCTGCCGCCTCCGCAGTTGGTGGAGTGAACCGGCGGAGTACTTCCCAGAGCTCAGGCCAGTCGATGCGGATGCGGTTCAGCCGGCGCGAGCTGTACTGTGGCACCGGCCCCTCGGCCACCACGATCGCGCGCAGCTCCTCGACGAGCGCGAGGGTGCTGTCGAGGTGGACCTTCGACGGCGCCGTGTTCACTGCGGCCGCGATGTGCGGGAGCGACGTCGAGTGCAGCCTCCGCTGGGACAGCGCCTCGTTGACGACGTCCTCGGTGTACTTCTCGAGCGCCTGCGCGCTCACGTGCCGGATCCCGTGGCGCGGAGCGCGCGGCCGACGTCCTCCGGTGCGATTCGCGAGAGTCGCGTCCGGTCGGCCGCGATCTCGAGACGCCACCGCGTGGGATCTGCCGCCGGCGCCGGATCCGGCAGCTCCTGTGCGGCCGCGGTCGTGTCTACACGCTCGGGCGCAGCTGCTCGCGGCGATGCTGGCTCGACCCGGGCGAGCGGCAGGGAGTACTGGCTCCAGTCCCGAATAAGCGACGCGGCGTAATAGCGCAGTGACCGAGGCGGTTCGCCGCCACCGTGCTTCGATGGGTTGAACATGCGGCACATCTGCCGGAGTCGCTGCTCGCACCACTCAGCTTCGACGCCGGCGCGCTCGAGTTCGTGGCCGGCGCGGTGGGATCCGCGGTTGTCCGGATTGATCGGCCGGTAATCGCTGAACATCCGCATGAACTCCTGGTTCATCGCCGGGATCATGCGGACCGCGATCGAGCTCCAAGGCACTGTGTCGCCGGCCGCGTCCACCGAGTTTTCCCCAGTTTCCCTCTCGCGCGCGCTAGGCCCAGTGAACCCAGAAAGACCAGTACTACCTAGTGTGGTCGCACCTTGGTCGCGCCCTGGCCGCACCTTGTCCGCATCTTGGTCGCGTTTCGGCTCGATCGATTCAGCAACGCCGGTGCAGGGTCGGAACCTGCTTCCGTGCGGCGTGGTCTCGATCTCGGCGAGTCGGTATCGCCGTACAGAGTCGAGGAATCGATTGAGCTTCCCGCGTTTCCAGCCGAGCTGCTCAGCCCATCGGCGCGTCGTGCCGGCGCCCTGCTGGCTGAGGTATTCGAACGCGCTCGCGCGCTCCGGATCGCTGAGGTACGGGTGGAGCTCTTTCACGCGCCCGGCTCCTGGGGTGCAGGTGTGAATGAGCCCGAGACATCTGCGCCCGCGCCGTTTCCAGCGGCGGCACCATCCCCAGGAGCTTTGTCGCGCGAATCTTCCCCTAGATTGACTGGATGGCCAACCAATGGATCTGCGACGTTTGCGAGAGGCCGATACCCGAGAATGCCGGGTCTCTCGAGGTGTTCAACGCCAACCCAAAGCTCGGCAAAGTCGGCTCGTACCCAATCGATGCCACTGCCGACGCTCCTCCCTCGGAAAGCGACAACGCCGAAGCAATCGGAGCGGCGATCATGTACCTCGGGACGCCGGCGAACATCGGCTTTCGCGCGATCTGTTCTCGGTGCCCGGATTACGAGAATTCCTACAGCGTCGCGCTGTCGGAAGTGCCGACGATCGACCGCTATGTGGCTTGGATCTTCCATCTTCAGGAGAAGGCCTGGATCGGCCACACTGACACAATGCGGATGCTGCAATTTTGGTGGGAAGGCCGCGGTCTGAAGCCGCCGCACCTGTAAACGACCGACCTCCTGGGGGCGGGCGCTCATCTAGCTCTCTGCGCAACGAGGACGCGCTGCGCCTTGCCCGATCGCGGGTTCTCGCGCTCGAGTCCGGAGTCGGCGATCGACCCGAGCTCGAACAACCGCGCGATCGAGCTGGTGATCCAGTGGTCGGGGATCCCGAGCTGCTCGGAGATCGCCGAGCAGGTCGCGCCTTTCTCGCCGGCCGCGGTGATCACCAGGAGGACGCGCTCGCGCTTGCTGGCCACCGCCGCGCGCGTTCGCGTGACGCCGGCGACGCGCGACGTCTTGGAGGACGATTGAAATGGAGCAGGGGGCCGGGCGTCGGCGAACAACGGAAGGTCGCTGGTGCCGCTCATAAAGCCCCCAACCACATGACAGCGGCGACTATAAGGCAGATGAGCAAAACGCAGCCACATCCGGCGGGACTACCTGCCATCATACGGTCAGACATCGGATGCCTCCACCGTGATTTCGTTGGTGGCGAGAGAGCGGGCGCGATTTGCTACGTCAGTCATCAGCCCTTGCAGGTCACCACGTCCGAGCGCGGCGATGTTTCGGAGTGGCAGCTTCCACGTTTCCGGCGCGGTCGCTTGCAGCCGGTGTCTGTGCGCTGCGAGAAAGTGCGTCCGCAACGGATGCGGCCCTCTATCCACAATGGGGCCGAAGCGCGGAATCTTGAGCGACAGCCGCTCCCGCTCACCGCAGATTAGACACTCCACGTCAACAGCCGTGCGACCAAGCAACCAAAGCCGCCAGTTTCGGTCGGAGTACGGATATGTGTATGTCACCCACGGCCGGCCTGTTTCGTAGGTTTCCATTTATGGCTGCTCCTCTGTGGTCAGGGCGGGAGAGGCGAGGGCGCGAAGCTTGGCGAGTATTACGTCCCTATCGGGGCCGTCCCTGAACCACCGCGCCACGGCCTCGTAGCACATTTTTGCCTGTTCCGCTGTCAGTACGGGTATCGGGGCTGCGAGGGATGCGGCAGGTTTCCATCCGCTCGGAGCGGTAGGTATGCCCATCGGTTCGCCAGCGCAGAAGGTGCTTGACCATCCCGCCGCCTTCGACGCTTGTTCAATCTGCTCGCGGTTGAGAAACCGACACGCCTCTGCAGCCAGCTTGCGCCACGGATTGCTGGCCTTACCGCTCGCTGGCGGGGGTGAGGAACGTAGAGCGGCGAGTACGACGCGAGCAATAGACTGCGCCGTGCTGTTTGAATTAAGCGCCAGCGGATGCTGCTCGACCACATACCGCGCCCACTTAATCGCAACCTCGCGGTCGCGCTCATGGTCTATCTCTCCACCAGTAGCAGATGTGAGGGATTCCAGCCACTTCCCGACCTCGCGCTGTACGCAGGGGCAGTTACCGTGCTCCCGTTCTTCTGGTGTGCAGTTGTGGCACGGCTCCTCTCGGGTAGCGCCTACTGGTGCGCGGTCGGCGCGGACGTACTCAACGTCGGGTATGTCGCCCTCTCCGATTTCGTGCCAGCACCACGTCCACTCGCCGCCCCGATCGTAAGGGACGGTCGTGGGCTGGAGCCAGATACGCTCGGGGGCTTCGGTGGGTGTCACTCGCTCGGTGTCAGGCATCGGCGGGGTCATGCCGCCACCTTCTGTGATCTACATCCCGGGCACTCCACCGAGCGCCGACCCGCCCGACGCTCGTGCGTGAACTCAGCTTTGCACGTGATGCAGATGCCGGTCGCCGGCCGGGCCTCCCACCTCACCTTCTTGCTCTTTCTCCGCTCCGGCGGGGGGCCGTTTTGAAGCAGGTGACCCGCGTGCGGCGTTGGCTCTTCGCCGATCACGTACTCCGCGGGATGTCCCTTCGGGCACGTGAGCTGGAGTGCGGCCCCGCAGTGCACGCAGACACACGTGCATCCTGGCTTGGTGATGAATCGGGGGCTCCCGTTCATGCCGCGGTCCTCGCCAGGCGTTCACGCTCGAGCTCGCCCATCCGGAGCGCGACGAGGATGCATCGCAGGCAGAGCTTGATGTCGGCGATCTCGCCGGCGATCGGCCGGCCGTCCCCGAGCTCGCAGTTAGCCGGGATCCACAGCATTGGCTTTCCGGTCATTGCGGGATCACCAGCCCGGACGGTATCACCGGCTCGCCGCAGGCGTCGGGCGACATCGGGATCGGCAGGGTAGAGAAAGTGCGCGTGACTCCCCGTCGGCTTTATCCTGGCAGCGCGGGCAAGCAGCAGCGATGAACGGGACGGGCAGCACGAGCCGGCCGCTTGCCGTCACCGGCCAAGGATAGAGATCGCCTGGCTTCCTGCCGCCGGTCGGAGCGAAGTGCTCAGGCCATGGCACCATTTTGGTGCCGCCGTCGCGCGGCCCCTCGCAGCCATCTTCGAGCAGGAACGGCACCCTGAGCCCGCAATGGTCGCAGCTGTACACCATCGCCATCCAGAACTCGCACAGCGCGGTCACCGCCATACGCGGACCTCCCCGATCGCGGCGGCGAGGACCATCGCCTCGAGCACGGAGAGGAGGTCCTGGCGATGCGCCAGGGCAAAATCACTCGGTTCGATCCTGGCACCCAAACGGCCCTTTTCCGGGGCTTTATTGAGTGCGATGGACAGAGGGTGATTCGAGGGTGTTTCGCGCACCCATTTCGCGCGGTGTTCGGGGCTGGACTGGGACAAGTCGCCCGAGTAGCCTACTATAGAAAGAGCGCCGTACTTTGTCAGTTTGGGGGGCTGTTCACTCCGGGCGGTCGTCGGTTCAATCCCGACCTGTGGCTCTCTGCAGTACAATCGTTCGATCGAAGTCCCACCTGCGCACGGAGCCACCTGATGAAGGCAGTTCGCGGCTTGTCCCTCGCGGTCGCCATGCTCGCATGCGCGCCCCTCCCGCAGACCGGCGACGTCATCACAGGCTCCGGCGGTACGTCCGCCGCGATCACTCCCGCCGATCTCTCGATGCGCATGTACGCCTTCGCGCACGATTCGATGATGGGCCGGGAAGCCGCCACCGAAGGCGGACTCAAGACGGCCCGCTACCTCGCGGCCGAAGCGGCACGAATGGGACTCGAGCCCGCGGGCGACGGCGGCAGCTACTACCAGCTCGTTCCGCTCACACAGCGCGGCTACGATGAAGCGCGCCAGATCAAAGTCGACGGACAGCCGCTCACTCTCTGGGCGGAATACCTGCCGCGCGACGCTGGCACGACGCCGCGATCGCTCGACGGATCGACGGCGATCTACGGCGGCAATTGGGGTGACACTGCGTCGCTCATCTCGCGCGAGCGGGCGGCAGGGAAGGTAGTCGTCATCATGCCGGCGCCCGGATTTCCCAGCCTCGCCGGACCTCCGAACCGCGGCGCGGTGACCGCCCGATTCTTCAACGCGGCGGCAATCGCGGTCGGGGGACTCGAAGGGCTGCGAGCGAATACGATCGCTGCGTTGCGCGAAGGTCAGACCGGACTCGCCCAGCCGGCGGGCTCGGCACCTCAAGCGCCGCTGTACATGTACGTGTCCGCGGAAGCCGCGCGGAAGCTGCTCGGCGGCGATCCCGCGAGCCTGACGCCGGGTCACGTCGGCCGGGCCGTCTCCGGCCAGCCCGCGTTCGGCCAGATCCCTCTCCCGATTCCCACGTACAACGTCGTCGCGAAGATCCGCGGCAACGACCCCGCGCTGGCCGGCCAGTACGTCGCGTTCGGCGCGCACAGCGATCACGTCGGCGTCGGCAATGCGGTCGATCACGATTCACTCCGCGCGTACAACATGGTGTTCCGCCGGGGCGGCGCGGGCCCGGCCACTGCGCGCGTCAGCCCCGAAGGCATGCAGCGCATGCGCGTCATTCTCGACAGCCTCAGAGCGATCCGCCCGATGCGGCTCGATTCCATCTACAACGGCGCCGACGATGACGCGTCGGGCTCGGTGGGACTGCTCGAGATCGCCGAAGCGTTCGCCGCGCAGCCCGTCAAGCCGAAGCGCTCGCTCATCTTCGTCTGGCACATGGCCGAAGAGATGGGACTGATCGGCGCCGATTGGTTCACGAAGAACTCCACCGTGCCGCGCGATTCGATCATCACGGCGATCGTGGTGGACATGATCGGGCGCGGCACCGCGGCCGACGCCGAAGACGGCGGCCCGAACTATCTGCAGGTGCTCGGCTCCGGCCGCAGGTCGTCCGAGCTCGACGCGACCGTGAACGCCTTCGCCGCGCGGCCCGAGTTCAACTGGCAGCTCGACCGTTCCTTCGACGCGCCGGGACATCCCGAGCAGTTCTACTGCCGCAGCGACCACTACATGTACGCGCGGTTCGGAATTCCGGTGGCGTTCTTCCACACCGGCTCGCACGTGGATTACCACATGGCGACGGACGAGGCGCAGTACATCGACTTCGACAAGCTGTCCAAGGTGTCGAATTTCATGAAGGTGCTCGGCGAGAACATCGCGAACCGGGACCGGCCGTTCGTGCTCGACAAGCCTGCTCCCGATCCCAACGCGGCGTGCAGGCAGTAACTGCCAAATAGAACTGCCAAGCTGCGCGCTACCAGCTAGAAGCCGCCAGCTGGGAGCTGCCGACGATGTTGACGGTCAGAATCGTAGGCAGCGCGTTGCTGACAGCGTTTTCGCTGGCCGCTCGCAGCTTGGCAGTTCTATGTGGCAGTTAACGCCCGGCGGCGGCACGGGTGGGCGGCGGCTATTTTGTCGACGTGTCGCCATCCGACTCTTCGACTCCTCGTACCGCCGCCGCGCGCCGGGCGAAACCCGTGCTCGTAAGGGAATTCACCAGTGGCGCCGTGCTCGGCGCGCTCGTCTGGCTGGCCGTCACGACGCTAGGGCTTAACGAGACTCTGCACTTGTCAAACGCGAGCGGCCTGGCGCCCGTGGCGCTGCTCGGCGGATTGCTCGGCGTCAGTCGCTACCGCGTGATCCTATGGTTGGCGGGCGGAGCGTTGGCGGCATTGTTCGCGGTGGTCGCATTCACGCCGATCATTGTGCAGCCGGCACGGGCGCTGATACGGTCGGACCCGATGCCGTCGCCGCCACTCACGCTCGACGCGGTAGTGGTGTTGTCGGGCGGCGTGACCACCGACGGCCTGGTTCGCTACAGCGGCGTCGAGCGATTGCTGTCCGGCATACGTCTCGCGAGATCGACCGGTACACCGTCGCTCGTGACGACTCGCGTGCGCCACCCGGCGAATCTCGAGGTCAGCTCCGACACCGATCAGAAGCGGCTCATGGAGCTGATGGGACAGGGGTTGCGCCTGTTCATCGTCGGCGACGTGTTCAGCACGCGCGACGAAGCGCTGCGGGTGCGCGACCTCGCGCGGCAGCAACGGTGGGCTCGCGTCGCCGTGGTCACCTCCCCGTCGCACTCTCGTCGAGCGTGCGGGACTTTCGAGAAGGCCGGGCTCCGCGTGACGTGCGTGCCGGCGGAGTCGCGCGAGCTTTCGTTCAGGACGCTGGCGACGCCCGGCGACCGCATCGAGGCCTTCCAGCTTTGGATCTATGAGATAGCGGGAACGGTCAACTACCGCCTCAAAGGCTGGCTTCCGTGATGCCGTTCGCCAACAGCCAATAGCCAACAGCCAACAGCGCTCTTAGCTTTCAACTCACGCGGGCGTAATTCAGTTGGTAGAATGCCAGCTTCCCAAGCTGGACGTCGCCGGTTCGAGTCCGGTCGCCCGCTCTGAGCTATGTCGTTGAATTTGAAGAAGATTGGAAAACGCCACGCGCAACGATGCGCTGGCGTTTTTGTGTCGTGTATCGAAAAGAGGGTGACGGGGCTTTCGCAATTACGGTTATGTGGGTTGACGAGTGAGGTATCGGGTATGGCTGCTGTCGAGTACGACCAGGAGGCGGATGCGCTGTACGTCTATGTCGGAAAGCGACGAGCTAGCGCGAAAACCAAGAAGCTCTCCCCGGGAGTGTTCGCGGACTACGACAAGGATGGCGAGATCGTGGGGGTCGAGATCCTGCGGGCAAGCGAGAAGGTGTTGGCCAATGTCGCAGACAAGGCCGCGAGACGGCCGCGCCTTATGACGCTAGCGGAGGCGGAACGGGAGACCGGATTGTCCGCGATCACTCTACGCGCCCAAATTCGAAACGGCAGGATGCGCGCTACCAAGAAGGGCTGCGATTGGCTCGTGGGCGAGGACGCGATCGAAGAATACCTGGAGTCCCGTCATGCCCCGAAGAACGAGTACGCAATCGCGGGCGGCTAGCCGCGCAAGTCGGGCACCCAAGCCCAAGTCCGGGCCGAAGGAAGGTGCGTCCGCGGAATCCGCTTCCCGCCTCGCTGATGTCGTTTCTGCAGAGCGCGTACGGAACCGTCGCGCGGCTGGGGAAATGGGACGCGGCGCTGGAGCGCTCGAAGCCACCGGCCTAGGCGGAGCTCATTCCTGGCGCGCGAGCACGAGCGCGAACCTGCGACTGTCGTCCGTCATCCACCGCTCCAGCGCGAAGCCGCTCTCGCGTAGAATTTCCTCGAGCGATTCGCGGTCGTACTTGCAGCTGATTTCAGTGCGGATGCTTTCGCCCTCGGCCAGCTCGATCGCGCCGACGAGCGGGATCGTCACCCGCTGCTTCGCGCGCGACACGAGGTGCATCTCGATGCGGCGCAAGCGGGGCTCGTAGATCGCGCGATGCTCGAACGCCGCCAGATCGAAGTCGGCGCCGAGCTCGCGATTCAACACCGACAGCACGTTCAGATTGAATTGCGCCGTGAGGCCCTCGGAGTCGTTGTACGCGCGCTCGATCGTCGCTGCGTCCTTCACGAGGTCGGCGCCCAGAAGCAGCCAGCCGTCCTTGCCGATCTCTCCCCGCAGGCGGGACAGCAGCAACTGCGACTCGGCCGCCGAGAAGTTTCCCAGCGTGCTGCCGAGAAACGCGCACAGCAGCGGGCGCGGCGCGGCAGGTGGGATTCGGAGCTCACGGCGCATGTCCGCCACGACCGGAATCACGTTCAGCTCCGGGAACTCCTCGCGCAGGCTCGCCGCCGTTTCCGCCAGTGTCGCCCGGTCGACGTCTACCGGCACGTACACCTCGCACAATCCTCTCGCGCGCAACGCGCGGATCAGGATTCGCGATTTCTCGGCGTTGCCGGCGCCAAGCTCCGCGAGCGAGCGGGGACGGGCGGCGAGCGCGATCGAATCGGCCTCGCGCTCGAGCAGCGCGTGCTCCGCCCGCGTCAGATAGTACTCCGGCGTCCGCGTGATTCGCTCGAACAGCGCCGAGCCTCTCGCGTCGTAGAAGTACGTCGGCGGGAGCCATTTCTGGTCGGACAGCAGCCCGCGCCGGACGTCGCTCACCATGCGGTCGCGGGATGCGGCGGACGCCGCGCGCACAGGGCCGGACACGTTCTCCATGGGAAGCAATATGATACGCGGCCGCCCCTTCTGAAGATTTCGCGGCGCGCGGTGTCTTACAATAATGAGGACCGCATGTGCTGCAGCATGAAGCCGCGGGAGCGGGCGAACACTACTGGTTGCTCGCCGACGCCTCTTCCCTGATCACGCGCGCGAGTGCCGTTTTGGGAAGCGCCAATTCGGAACTTGGAATCGACGGACAATCCTGCCGGGGGAATTTTCGTGTCATGGATCAAGATCATTAATGCGGTCACCGCGTATTTCAACTTCGTCAACAGAGTCGCGCAGGGGCTCGGGCTGGAGCTCGAAGAAGACAATGGAAGCAAGGGCGGCGACGCGGGCTCCCGCCCGTAGGGGCGCCGCGCCATGACGCCGGCTTCACCGAAGAGGTTTGATCTCGTCGTCATCGGCACCGGCGCCGGTGGCTCCGCCCCGGCGCGGAAATGCGCCGCCGCGGGCTGGTCGGTCGCGATCGTCGACGACCAGCCGTATGGGGGAACGTGCGCGCTCCGCGGATGCGATCCCAAGAAGGTGCTGGTCGGCGCCGCTGATCTTCTCGACTGGCACCGCCGCATGAGCGGCACGGGACTGGCCGGAGAGGCGTCGATCGACTGGGCCGCGCTGATGCGGTTCAAGCGGACTTTCGTCGCTGACGTCCCGGAGCAGCGTCGGGAATCGTTTGCTCGAGCCGGCATCGCCACCTACCAGGGGACCGCGCGGTTCCTGTCGCAGGACGTACTCCTCGTAGGCGATGAGCCGCTCCAGGCCGACCGGTTCGTGATCGCCAGCGGCGCGAAGCCGAAGCGACTCGGCATTGCCGGGGAAGATCTGCTGCGCGACAGCACGCAGTTCCTCGAGCTGGAATCACTGCCGCCGCGGCTCGCGCTGGTCGGAGCCGGCTACATCGGATTCGAGTTCGCGCACATCGCCCGGCGCGCGGGTGCCGCGGTCACCCTGCTCGGACGAGGTCAGCCGCTCTCGCGCTTCGAGCCGGAGCACGTGCGGCTGCTCGTCCAGCACACGCGCGCCCTGGGGGTCGACGTGCGTCTGGACGCCGACGTCGGCGCGATCGAGCAGCGCGGCGCGGAGCTGCGCCTTCATTTCACCACGCCGGCGGGAGCAGACAGTGTAGACGTGGACGCGGCAGTGCATTCCGGCGGGCGGTCTCCCGCCACCGACACCCTTGGCCTCGCCGCCGCCGACGTTACCGCCGACGAGCACGGCGCCATCCGCGTCAACGAGTTCCTGCAAAGCGTCTCGAACCCGCGCGTTTACGCCGCGGGCGACGTCGCGTTGTCCCCGGGGTCGCTGCCGCTCACGCCGGTCGCGGGGCACGAAGCGCACATCGTGGCCGCGAACCTGCTCCGCGGCAACTCGAGAACGCCCGACTACTCCGGAACCGCGAGCGTCGTCTTCACCGTTCCTCCCCTCGCCGGCGTCGGCTTGACGGAGAGCGACGCGCGCGCGCGGCACGGTGAGGTCGTTGTCAAGGAAGGAGACACCAGCGAGTGGTATTCCAGCCGGCGCGTTCGGGCGGGCGTGGGCGCGTTCAAGACAATTTCCGAAAGCAGTGGCGGGAAGCTGCTGGGGGCGCATCTGCTGGGCCACAACGCCGAGGAGATGATCAACCTGTTCGCTCTGGCAATCAGGACCGGCCTGACCGCGGACCAGCTCCGGCATGCTATCTACGGGTACCCGACGAGCGCGTCCGACATCGCGTACATGGTGTAGCGAAGAAGGATTCACCTGCCCCCGGTGTCTTATGGACATGGGAGATCACGAGCCGTTTCCGGTCGCAGCGACCGCCGCATGATCACGGCCTTTCGCGTTGCGCGGGGCGGCACACCGGAGCCGAAGGCTTTCGAGGAGCTCCTGGCCGCAAATCTGGACTCTCTGTACCGCACGGCGCTGAGGCTTTGCGGCGGCCGGACGGAGGAAGCGGAGGACCTGGTGCAGGACTCCGTCCTGCGGGCGTTCGCGAAGCGCCACAATCTGCGTGATCCGCGCGCGGGTCGATCCTGGCTCTTCACCACGCTCGTCCGGACTAATCTCAACCGTGTCCGCTCCGAGCGGCGCCGGCGCGAGACGCTGGAGTCGGACTTCGACGACCGGCAGTTCGAGGCGGCTTTGGCCGGATGGAGCCAGTCCGAGCTGCCGGATGAGCGCCTGGACCGTGACGCGACGCGAGCCGCGGTACGCACCGCGATCGACGGGCTGGATCCGGAGCTGCGCGAGGTTCTGCTGCTGACGGACCTCGAGGATTTCTCGCACCGGGAAGCGGCGGCCATGCTGGAGATACCGGAGGGCACCGTTGCCTCGCGTCTGTTTCGCGCCCGCGCCGCGCTCCGGTCCACGCTCACGGCGCAAACCACCCAGCGTCACATCAGGAGAAGTGTATGAGTAGCGAATGCGGCGCCGCGCGGCTGCTGCTGCTGGACCGCTCGGCGGTCCGCCGGGTCGACGAACGGCGCCTGGCGGCCGAGCGCCATGCCGAGACATGTCCGCGATGCCGGATGTTCATCCGAGAGTGCGAAGCGACCGCGACGCTGCTCAAGGAGACGCTGTCCGTCGCGCCGCCCGTGGAGTTCCGGGACAAGCTGTTCGGAGCCGTCGCCGCTGCGCGCACCGGAGTGCCGGCGTCCCGTCGCGTTCCCTACGTCGCGGCCGCGGTAATCGTCGCTTCCAGCGTAGGACTCCTATTCGGGTACGGCCTTACGTCGCGCCGAGGCCCCGATAACATGATTGCGAGCATTGTGGCGGATCACGCCATCACCGGCGCCGATGATCGCCTCGAGTCGAGCGATGCGAGCGAGGTCGAAGCGTGGCTCGCCGCGCGCGTCGCTCACGCCGTGATGGTGCCCGTGCTGTCTGGCGGGCGGGTCGTCGGCGCCCGCATCTGCATCACGCCGCAGGGAAGGGGCGCCGTGGTCGAGTACGAGATCGACGGACGGCGGGTCTCATACTTCATTCTCGCGGCGCCCCCTGGAGTCAGGGCGGACGATGCCGTGCGTCTGGCGGGAATCAAGGGGTACTCGATCGCCCACTGGAGGGACCGCGGCCTGGTGCACGCCTTCGTCGGTGCGCTCCCCTCCGAGCGGGTGCGACAGCTTGCGCAGGAGTGTATCCGCCAGGCGCGGTCGCGGACTGCGGCTCGACATCGCGCCCGCGAAACCTCATCCTCAACCTGACATCGGGGGACGCAAGATGCGATCACGAGTGCTGGCGGGAGCGGCGGCCGGACTGGCGGGCGGGCTGATCTTCGGCATGATGATGCAGATGATGTCCGCGCCCACGCCCGACGGCGGCAGCATGCCGATGATGGCCATGGTCGCGGCGGTGGTGAAGTCCGAGAGCATTGTAGTCGGGTGGCTATACCATCTCTTCAACAGCGCGGTAATCGGCGCGCTGTTCGGCTTGATTCTCGGCCAGCGTATGGTTGATCGGCGATCCGGCCTCGTGTTCGGCGCGGCGTGGGGAGTAGTCTGGTGGGTGCTCGGCGGCCTCATTCTGATGCCTGTCGCTCTCGGAATGGATCCGTTCGCGCCGCTGCAGATGCCGCCCATGCGGCCGGTTGCGCTGGGGAGTCTGATGGGTCACCTGGTGTACGGACTGATCCTGGGGTTCGTATACGCGTCGATGGCGCCGTACCGGCGGCCGCCGGGAGCTGCTTAGAGTGGGAGGACGCTCCGTCGCGAGACATTAGCGCGATAGCCGACTCCGGCCCCGCGATGCTCGCGGACCTGCAGCAGCGCACGTTCGATTACTTCGAGCGGTACATGAACCACGAGCGCGGGCTCGTGAAGGACAACACGCGCGAGAACGCGCCCGCGAGCATCGCCGGGTCCGGGTACGCGCTCGCCTGCTACACGGTGGCCGCGTACCGGGAGTATGTGCCGCGCGAAGTCGCCGCCGCGCGGGTGCGCAATACCCTGCGGTTCCTCCGCGCAGCGCCGCAGAACGGCGGGAGCGACGAGACCGGCCACCGCGGATTCTTCTACCACTTTCTCGACGCGGTGAGCGGCCGGCGGGTGTGGTGGTCGGAGCTGTCGAGTGTGGATACCGGAATCCTGGTCGTCGGCGCGCTGGTCGCGCGCGGTTTTTTCGACGGGCCGGAGGAGCAGGAGATCCGCGACCTTGCGGAAGAGCTCTACCTGCGCGTGGACTGGAGCTGGATGCTGGCGGACAACGGTCTCATCTCGCACGGCTGGAAGCCGGAGCGCGGCTTTCTCCGGTACGGATGGGGCGGGTATAACGAGGCCCTGTTCCTGTACGTGCTGGCGCTTGGCTCTCCGACCCATCCCATCCCCGCGGATTCGTATGCACAGTGGAGCTCGACGTACAAGTGGAAGAAGCTGTACGGCCACGAGTTTCTGTTCGGCGGCCCGCTGTTCATGCACCAGTTGAGCCACATCTGGATCGACTTCCGGGGGATCCGCGACGAGTACATGCGCGGGAAGGGCATCGACTACTTCGAGAACAGCCGGCGCGCGACCTACGTCCAGCGCGAGTATGCGATCAGGAATCCGAGGCGATTCGCCGGCTACGGCGCGGACGCGTGGGGGATAACCGCCGGCGACGGCCCGGGCCCGGCGGTACGCAAGATTCGCGGAGTCAGCAGACGCTTCTACGGCTACGTCGGGCGCGGAGTGCCGTTCGGTCCGGACGACGGCACTCTGTCCCCCTGGGCGGTGGCGGCGTCGCTCCCCTTCGCCCCGGAGATCGTAGTCCCGGCGCTCGAGCACATGAGCGCGGCTTACCCGGAGCTGACGGGGAAGTTCGGCTACAAATGCAGCTTCAATCCCACCTTTCCGGCGGACGACGGCGGCTGGATATCGCAGGGACATTACGCGATCGACCAGGGGCCGCTCGTGCTGATGATCGAGAATTACCGGTCGGGGCTGCTATGGAGGCTCATGCGCGAATGCCCGTACGTCGTGGACGGTCTGCGGCGCGCGGAGTTCGCCGGGGGATGGCTGGATGGCGAGCGTCCTTCGGCCGACGGGGGAGATGGAAGCGCAGTCGCGGACTGATCGATTTTTTCCGACGTCCGGGGCGGTGAGGCAGGCTCCTGGAATTCGACCGACGGAATCCGGGCCGTGAGCGTTGAGCAGATCAGCTCTCAGCGATCAGGCAACTGATACATAGGTGAGCCGCTGCTGATGTCCGGGCGCGCGGCTAGCTCGCGCTCGAGTCGGCTACGCCGAAGATATCAAGCTCGTCGCCGGCTCGCTCGACGCGATACACGTGGATCGGATTGCGCGCGGGCCCCGCCTTCACCTCGCCGTTCGCGAGATCGAATTGGGAGCCGTGCCAGGGACACTGCACGGTCCCGCAGATCATCACGCCATCCGCCAGCGACGCGCCGCGATGGGTACAACGGTCGTCGAAGGCGACGTATCCGTCCGCGGTCCGTCCCACGACGACGCGCTTTCCGGCCACGTGCACCAGCTTCATCTGATCGAGCTCCAGACCACCGCTTACCCTGAACGAAGCGCCGCCGGGTCCCGGCGTGCCGCGCTCCTCCCGCCACTTTCCGGCGCCCGCGTATCTGTGATCGACGCCGATTTGATTCCGCATGACGAGCGTCCCGCCCATCCAGCCCCCTGCGAGCAGAGCGAGAGCGCCGACTGCTTCCACGCCGAGGATGAAGGTGTCGGGCCGAACGTCCGCGTCGCCGCGCAGCCATCTCGCGCCGGCGAAGAGCACGAGGGCGGTGACGTTCAACAGCGCGTGCTTCGTGGCGCGCTTTTTCCCGCTGCTCTTTGGGGGAACGGTGAACCTGTAGTCGATGATTCCCGGAATCGCGGCGACCAGTCCGGTGATGACGCCGGCTACGAGCAGGTGCGCGCCGGTCGTCCACAGCGGCGGGCGGCCCAGCCACACCCCGGTGAGATCGAACAGAAGCGCGCCGATCAGAAACGCGATGGGAAAGGGGATCAGCGCGGGATGCGACGGATGGCCGCGAAAGCTCGCCTTGCTGCGCATGGGTTTTTTGGGTTAGGCGTTCCTGGCGAGGCGGATCCCCGCGAACTGCCAGCGGGCATCCGACGGAAAGAAGTTCCGGTACGTGCGGCGCGCGTGCGACCGCGGCGTCGCGCAGGACGCGCCCCGCAGCACCCACTGGTCGCTCATCCACTTGCCGTTGTACTCGCCGATCGCGCCCGCGGCGGGCGTGTATCCCGGATAGCCGACGTACGGGCTCTGCGTCCATTGCCATGCGTCGCCATACAGTTGCTGGGCGCCGCTCGCCGAAGCACTCGCGGGCCCGGGGTGGAATAGCCCCCCTTCCACGAACCGCCCTTCGACCGGCGCCGCGGCGGCGGCGACCTCCCACTCCATCTCGGTCGGGAGCCTGTGTCCCGCCCATCGCGCGAACGCGTCCGCTTCGTAGTAGCTGATCGCGCATACGGGCTCCGCGGGATCGAGCGGGCGCGTGCCCGCGAGCGTGAACTCCATCCAGCCGTCGGTGGTGTGCTCCCAATAGATGGGCGCCGTCCACCCGCGCTGCTGTACGGTCGCCCAGCCGTTCGACAGCCAGAGCGGCGCGGTCGTGTAGCCGCCGTCCTCGACGAACTTCAAGAACTCGGCGTTCGTCACGAGCCGGGACCCAAGCGCGAACGCCTCGGCGAACACGCGATGCGCCGGTCCCTCGTTGTCGAACGCGAAGCCGGCATCCGGCTCGTGTCCGATGCGATAAACGCCTTCGGCGATGTCGATCCAGGCCAGCGGCGGCGCGTCGCCGGGCGGCTCCAGCACGCGCGGCAGATACGCGGGCCGCAGGGGATTCGTCCAGAAGACGTGCTTGATGTCGGTGAGCAGCAGCTCCTGATGCTGCTGCTCGTGGTTGAGCCCGAGCTCGATGACCGGCAGCGCGGGGTGCGCGGGATCCCCGTCGATCACGGCGAGCAGCGCGGCCATCGCTTCGTCAACGTGCGCGCGGTAGGCGTACACCTCGGCGACCGTGGGGCGCGTGACCAGCCCGCGCTGCGCGCGGCAGTGGCGCTCGCCGGCCTGGACGTAGTACGAGTTGAACAGATACGCGTACCTCTCGTCGCGCGGCGCGTACGACTGCCAGTGCTCCCGGAGGACGAACGTCTCGAAGAACCAGCTCGTGTGCGCGAGGTGCCACTTGGTCGGGCTGACGTCCACCATCGAGCTCACGACGTAATCTTCGGTCTCGAGCGGCTCGCACAGCGCTTCCGTCTGCGCGCGGACGGCGCCGTATCTCTCGGACAGGGTCATGCTGCAAGGTCTCGGAAGTGCGGCTCCGATTCAAGGGCGGAGCTTTCGCGTGCCTGGGGCGCGGTGCAACTTTCGCGCACATTGCGGCCCGCACATTGACGGACACCACGGCGTCCGCCGGCGAACACACGCCGGTGGCGACTCCCATTCCGCCCGCGGCGGCGGTCGGGCGGTACGACCGCTCGATCATCGCGGGTCCGCTCAACAGCGCGGTGTGGAAGATCGCGTGGCCCACGATGCTCACCAACATCGTCGGCGGCGCCCAGGGCATCGTGGACCACATCATGGTCGGCCACTACGTGGGCTTCGCCGCCAACGCGGGGATCGGCGTCGCGGGGCAGATCATGATCATCGTGATCATCTTCATCACGTCACTGTTCACCGGCATGAGCGTGCTGGTCGCGCGGTTCGCCGGCGCCGGCGACGAGGACAAGGTGGACCGCACGGTGTACCAGGCGTTCATCACCGCGATCGCGATGTCGGCTGCGATGGCCGTGGTCGGATACTTCGCGGCGCCGTGGCTGCTCGACTTCGTGAACGCGGAGCCCGCGGTGAAGGCGGAAGCGCTGCCGTACCTGCGGATCATGTTCCTCTTCAGCAGCGGAATGCTGCTCTTCTTCATGCTGAGCGGCGCGCTTCGGTCAGCCGGCGACGCGCGCACTCCCATGATTCTCGGCATCGCGCTCACCGCGCTCAACATCGCGCTGAACGTCGTGTTGATCCGCGGACTGGGGCCGATCCCCGCGTACGGTACTGCCGGCGCGGCGATGGGCACCGTCATCGCGTCGGCGATCGTCGTCGGCTACGCGCTCGTGCAGCTCAAGCGGGGCGGGTGGGTCGTGTCTTTCCCGAAACGCGGCTCGTACGGGCCGGACTGGGGGATCATCAAGGCGCTGTTCCGCTTCGGCCTGCCGACGGGAATCCAGGGGATCGCGATGAACGTCGGCGGACTGTTCATGCTCGCGTTCATCGGCTCGCTCGCGCAGAGCGCGGCGGCGCAGGCGGCGTTCGCGGTGTCGTACTCGCAGCTGTTCTCGCTCATCACGTGGACGTCGGTGGGCCTCATGGGTGCGGCCGCGGCGGTCGCGGGGCAGAACCTGGGCGCGGGGCATCCCGACAGGGCCGACGAGGCGGTCCACGTCGCGGCGAAGATCGGCGCCACCGGGGCCGCGCTGATCGGAGTGTTCTTTCTCTTTTTCCCGCGGCAGCTGCTGGCGGTGTTCGGGATGAACGAGCCGACGGTGGTCGAGCTGGGAGTTCAGCTGCTGCGCGTCCTGAGCCTGTCGGGAATCTTCATCGCGATCGCGCTGACCTACACCGGCGGCTTGCAGGGGACGGGTGACACGAAGAGCCCGCTGTACATCTCGGTAGTGTCACAGGTGATCGTTCCACTCGGCATCTGCTACACGATCGATCGAGCCGGCACGCTTCAGCCGCTGCACATCTGGATCGCGATCCTCATCGGGCACGCCACGCGCTGTGCCCTGAGCGTAATTCGGTTCAATCAGGGGAAATGGCGCCACATTACGGTGGACATCGACGACAGAAGAGCTCGCTGACGGATCGCCGGTCGAACCCCGGCCGCAACTCGGAGGACTACGATGACCAGGATCGCCGGCAGCACGGCGCTGATCACGGGCGGCGCGTCAGGGATCGGGTACCTGACGGGAAAACGGCTCCTGGAGGAAGGAGCTTCGCACCTGGTCATCTGGGACGTGCAGGAGGACGCAATGCAACGGGCGGTCGGCGAGCTGGCGGGCACCGGCCGGCGCGTGACCGGCTTTCGCGTGGACGTCACCGACCTGGCGGAAGTACAGCGGACTCTGCGGCAGATGCGGGGCGTCGGCATCGAAGTGGACCTGCTGATCAACAACGCTGGCATCGTCGTCGGCAAGCAGTTCGCCGACCACTCGCACGAGGAGATCCGGCGGAGCATGGCCGTCAACGCGCTGGCGCCGATGCACCTCGCCCGCGAGGTGCTGACCGGCATGCTGGAGCGCGGTAGCGGGCACATCGTGAACGTCTCCTCCGCCGCGGGGATGGTATCCAATCCCGGCATGTCGGTCTACTGCGCCAGCAAATGGGCGCTCATCGGCTGGTCCGACTCGCTCCGGCTCGAGCTGGAGCGGTCGCGCAGCGGCGTGCGGGTGACCACGGTGCTGCCGTATTACACGGATACCGGATTGTTCGCCGGAGTGCATTCGCCGTTCATCCCGTTGCTTGATCCTGAGCACGTTGCTCGCGCGATTGTGGCCGCGATCCGCCGCGACCGGATCCTCGTGTACCTGCCGCGGTGGATGCGGGTGACTCCGCTGCTCCGCGGACTGCTCCCCGCCCGCTGGTTCGATACCATCGGAGGCGACTGGATCGGAGTGTACCGCTCGATGAAGACGTTCACGGGGCGGTCGCGGTGACGGCCGCTCACGTCTCTCCGGATGGGTTGCGCGCGCTGCTCGACGCGCAGCGCGCGGCCTTCGCGCGCGGGGCGCCGCCGTACCAGCGACGCATGGACGCGCTCGCTGCGCTCCGCGACGGATTGCGCGCGCGGCAGGCGGAGCTCGTCCGCGCGGTGCACGACGACTTCGGTGGCCGGTCGAGCGAGGAGACGCTGCTGCTCGAGCTGTTCCCGCTGTACGATCAGATCCGGCACGCGCGGCGGCATCTGCGCGGGTGGATGCGCCGCCGCCGCGTCCGCGGCTCGTGGTTTCTGCTCCCCGCGCGCGCGTACTACCAGCACCAGCCGCTGGGCGTCGTCGGCGTGATCGGCGCGTGGAACTATCAGCTCCTGCTCACGCTCGGTCCCGTCGTGGACGCGATCGCCGCGGGAAATCACGTGCTGCTCAAGCCGTCGGAGATCACGCCCAGCTCGGCAGGCGTCATCGCGTCGATCATCGCCGAATCCTTCGCTCTGGACTACGTCGCGTGCGTCACCGGCGGGCCGGAAGTCGGAACCGCTTTCGCTTCGCTCCCGCTCGATCACCTGATTTTCACGGGCTCGACGGGAGTCGGCCGGCGGGTCCTGCGGGCCGCGGCGGAGAATCTCACCCCGGTGACACTCGAGCTCGGCGGCAAGTCGCCGGCGATCGTGCACGAGAGCTATCCGTTCGCGCTGGCGGTGGAGCGCATCATCGTAGGCAAGCTGTTCAGCGCGGGGCAGACGTGCGTGGCGCCGGATTACGTGCTGATTCCCGAGGGACGCGAAGCGGAGTTCGAAGTGGAAGTGGCGCGCGTCGTCGGAAAACTGTATCCGCGGCTACCCGACAACCCCGACTATACGCGCATCGCGACCCCGCGGCATTATGAGCGTCTGCGCGCGCTGGTGGCGGATGCGATCGCGAAGGGGGCGCGCGTCGTGGAGACCGGCGCAACGGGTGAGCGGTACAAACCGGACGATAGATTTCTTCCGCCCACACTGATCTTTCGACCGACCGAAGCGATGACCGTGATGCAGGAGGAGATCTTCGGACCCGTCCTGCCCGTGCTCACGTATCGGACGCTGGATGACGCGCTCGCTTACGTGAACGCGCGCCCGCGACCGCTTGCGCTGTACTATTTCGACGAGGACTCGCGCCGGGTGGACGAGGTGTTGTCCCGGACGCTCTCCGGCGGCGTGACCATAAACGACTGCGTGTACCATCTGGGGCAGCACAACCTGCCGTTCGGCGGGGTGGGCGCGAGCGGGATGGGCCAGTATCACGGTTTCGACGGCTTTCAGACCTTCTCGAAGAAGCGCGGGGTGATGGTGCAGCGGCGCCGGGCGGCGACGGCGCTATTTCACGCGCCGTACGGACCGCGTAAGCGCAGGCTCATCGATGCGCTGCTCCGGCTGGCACTGCGGTCCCGATGATGGGTGCCTCGCGGCGCGCTTACCGCGCTGACGCCTTTCGGGAAGCGGCCTCGATCGCCACGAACTCTCCGATCTTCTCCATCGTGAGCAGCCCGACCAGGGATTGGTCACGGACGACGGGGAGAGTCCGGCAATGGCAGCCCTGGAGTCGCGTCATCGCCCGCTCCAGCGGCTCATCCGCTTCCGCCGTCACGAAGGTCCGCTGCATCACGTCGCCGACAGTGAGATCTCCTTTGCCGTCGGCGAGCGCCTTCAGCAGCGCTTCGCGCGTGAGGATTCCGGCGATGGTGTGATCGTCGGTCACCGGAAAGTCGTCTTGAAAGCCAGCCTGTACCTGTTCGATCGCTGCCGAGAGCCGGTCTCCGGGAGACAGCTCGCGGATGTCCGTGGCCATTACGCTTGCGACCGGGACATCGGCTACCACCGCCTTGATCTGTGCGGCCATGGCCTCACCGGCGGCGCCGATCCACACGAAAAGCGCGATGATGACCAGGAAGGGATTTCCCAGGACGAACAGGCCCAGAATGCCGAATAACAGCGCGAACATTTTCCCCACGCGAGCGGCGACTTCGGTGGCGCGCGCGTGGTCGGTGCGCATGGCAAGGGCGGCGCGCAGGACCCGGCCACCGTCCATCGGAAACGCCGGCAGCAGATTGAAGGCGGCGAGAATCACGTTGACCCACATCAGCCGCGCGAGAAACGGAAGCTCAGTGCCGGGCACCACGGCCCGCGGGTCCGTTGCGGTACCCATGAGGCGGAGCACCGCATACAGCAGGATGACGAGCGCTACCGTAACGGCCGGTCCAGCCAGCGCGATCGCGAGCTCCTGGGCGGGACGGTCCGGTATCCGCTCGAGCCGCGCGACTCCACCGATTGGAAGGAGCGTGATGCCACGCGTCTTGACGCCGTATCGCCGGGCCATCAGCGCATGCCCCAGTTCGTGCAACACGACGGACAGGAAGATCGCGACGATGAACGCGACTGCTTGGGCGGCCGCGGAGAGCGTGCCGGATACCCGATAGCTCGCAAGAGCTATCCACGCGAGCAGGACGAAAAAGGTCGCGTGAACATCGAGCTGGATGCCGGCGATCCTGCCGATCTTCCACGACCATCGCATGTGTAGCTCCTGCATTCCGGTGGGATTCGGTACCCCGGAAGCGCATGAGACATGCCGGACGAGGCGGCAGGGGCGCGGTCGCGTCCGGGTGGCGAGCGGCGGACGAGATCCTCGAGTCCACCCGGTAAGCCCTCATATGTTCACTACTCGCCGGCCAGTTGTGTCCTGCCCCCGGATCGACTATGTTTATTCAGGCGACACGCGTAACCGAATAAAAAGGAACGCGGACATTATCGAGACTAGGGCCTGCCGGGTTTCTCGCGCAGTCCCTTTTTTCATTCCGCTAGTCGTTCGAAGCCGGCGTGTGCCGGTGGAGTCGGCGGAAGCCCACCGTGAGGGTCAGGATCACGACACGTTGAAGTCGGCACGTACGGCAAACCGGACTCCGACAGCAACAAAAACAACAGAGGAGTATCGAATGCGTACGACCGGCACAGTGAAGTGGTTCAACGACGACAAGGGCTTTGGTTTCATCACGCCCGAAGACGGTTCCAAGGACTGCTTCGTTCATCACTCGGCCATTCAGGGCAACGGCTTCAAGTCGTTGGCCGAAGGCGAGCGCGTTGAGTTCGACGTCGTGCAGGGCCAGAAGGGTCCCGCCGCGGAGAACGTCGCGAAGCTCGGCCGCTAAAGCCAGGCTGACTCGCTGACCGGCCTAACCGCCGGTTCTGCCGAGGGTTGAAAGGAAGGCCGGCTCGAGAAATCGAGCCGGCCTTTTTCTTTGGGCGGGAGCTCCGGTGGTGCGCGAGGGTCAGGGAGCTATGAATGCTTTCACCTGCTGGTATATGGGCTCGGTGAACATCGCGGCGTGCGATAGGCACGCAGTCTCTGTGTTCAAGGCCTCGCTCAGGATCGTGCTCTCCGGCGGGATGATCGTTCCGTCACACGGCGACCACCACGTGGCATAGCGCACGTCCCCGGGAGTCTCGTCGCCCGCGTTGAGGGCGGTCAGGAACGCCGATTCCGGCACGGCCTCGGCGCACGCCGGCACCTGGACGCACTGGGTAGCGGTCTGCGTGCCGTGATTCGGCCCGGCTATCGAGACCCACGCATCCACGTTGGCCACGCCGCCGAGGCTCTTGAGGTAGTACCGCGACGACAGGCTGCCCATCGAGTACGTCACCAGGTCGACCTTGTCCCACCCCGTCGCGGCCAGGACCGAATCGATCCTGCTGGCAAGCTGCGCCGCGATCGACGTGTTGGAGATGGAGGAGCTGTAGGTTGCCGCGGCCAGCTCGCGATCGATCCACCCATCGGCTCTGAGGCGGGCGAGCACAGGGCTCCAGTCGGCTGCGGACCCGCCGAGCCCGTGCACCAACACGATCGGCTGGCGCGCTGTCCTGCTGACCGGCACGGTGGGCCCATCCCCTCCGCAGGCGAGCACGGCGGACAGTATGAGCAGCACTGGCTTGCGCACGGCAAGGCGACGAGCACGAGCTATGCCGCGGGAGGGTCGGCACGATTGAAATCGCGCCCGAATGGGTCGACATTGGAGTCGGTCAATGTGGTGTCCGTACCATCCCGATCCGGAGCGCACATGGTCTGTCGCCGCCTGCTCATTGTTTCTCTGGCGCTCATTTCCGCCGCGACGCCGGTCGCGCAGGCGCAGCGCGCCGATACGGTGTCGCTTGCCGGCCTGCGCTGGCGCAACATCGGCCCGGCCAGCATGGGAGGCCGCGTGGTTGATTTCGACGCGGTCGATCGCGATTTCAAGCACGTCTTTCTCGCGACCGCTTCCGGCGGCGTCTTCAAGTCGGTGAACGCCGGCATCACCTGGGAGCCGATCTTCGACAGGTACCGGTCCGCGTCCATCGGCGACATCGCCGTGTTCCAGCCGAACCCCGACATCATCTGGGTGGGGACGGGCGAGGCGAACAACCGCAACAGTGTCGCGTGGGGCGACGGAATCTACAAATCCACCGACGGCGGAAAATCGTTCACCAACGTGGGGCTCGAGACCACGCATCAGATCGCGAGGGTGATCACGCACCCGGCGAATCCCGACGTCGTGTACGCCTGCGCCATCGGGCATCTCTGGGGCTACTCGGGAACCCGCGGCCTGTTCAAGACCACCGACGGCGGGCGCAGCTGGACGAAGCTCGCGGGCGGACTCCCCGACGACGGGCGCACCGGCTGCACCGACCTCGTCGCCGATCCGCGGAACGCCGACGTGCTGTACACCGCGTTTTACCACCGCATCCGGCGGCCGTGGACGTTTCACAGCGGCGGCCCGAACGGCGGCATCTTCAAGTCCACCGACGGCGGCCGCAGCTGGCGCAAGCTCACGGCGGGACTTCCCGCGGGCGAGACCGGCCGGATCGGTCTCGCTGTCGCGCGCGGCCGGCCCGACGTCGTCATGGCGATCGTCGAAGCCGCGCAGTCGAGCGATCTCGGCGTTCCGGGGTCGGGGATCTACCGCTCCGAGAACGGAGGGGAGAGCTGGCGGTACGTGAACCTGTACAACAACCGCCCCTTCTACTACAGCCAGATCCGGATCAATCCGGTGGACGACGCAAAAGTGTACGTCCTCACCACCCGCTTCATGGTGTCGACCGATTCGGGGAAGACTTTGACGAACGGGAGCGAGGACCAGGAGATCCACGGCGACTTCCACGCGCTCTGGCTCGATCCTACCGACGGCGACCGCTACTACATCGGCATGGACAAGGGTGCCGCGCTCACGTTCGACGGCGGCAAAAAGTTTCTGTTCTACGACAACCTCGCCATCGGGCAGTACTACCGCCTCGGCGTCGATATGCGCGACCCGTACTTCGTGTACGGCGGACACCAGGACAACGGCTCCTGGGCAGGGCCGAGCTTCAGCCGCGACGTGCGCGGCATTCTCAACGACGATACGTGGAAGCTGCATTGGGGCGACGGCCAGGACGTGCAGATAGATCCGGACGACTGGCGGAAGGTGTACAGCTCGACGGAAAACGGCGGCTTCCGCCGGTACGACGCTCTCACGTATCGAATCAGCAGCCACCGTCCGTCGAGCGCGAACACCACCAACTGGAACGCAATTCCAGCGAGCGATACCGGCGACCGCGCGGTGCGATTCAACTGGTCCGCGCCGCTGGTGATGTCGCCGCACGATTCCCGCGTGCTCTACCTCGGCGGCAATCACCTCTTTCGTACGACTGACGGCGGAGAAAGTTGGACGGTAATCAGCCTCGATCTCTCGACGAATGATCCGGTGAAGACCGCGCGCCGGTCGGGTGGCATCACGCCCGACAATACCGGCGCGGAGACGCACGGCACGCTGACTTCCATCTCCGAGTCAGCAGTGATACCGGGAGTGATCTGGATCGGCACAGACGACGGCAACGTGCAGCTCACCCGCGATGGCGGACGCAGCTGGAGCAACCTGCGCCGCAATATCCGCGGAGTGCCCGATGGCATCTGGGTCGGGCGCGTGGAAGCGTCGCACTTCGACGCGGGCACGGCGTACGTGACGTTCGACGGCCACCGGAGCGACATCTTCACGCCGTGGATCTTCCGGACCACGGACTACGGGCGTACCTGGACTAACATCGGCGTCACGTTGCCGGCGGGAGAAGTGGTGCACCTCGTGCGCGAGGATCTGCGCAATCCGAGTCTGCTCTTCGCGGGGACCGAGTTCGCCGTCTGGGCGTCGCTGGACGCGGGGCGGAGCTGGACGAGAATCTCGAACAATCTTCCGACCGTGGCGATCCAGGATCTCGTCATTCATCCGCGGGACCACGATCTCATCGCCGGCACGCACGGGCGGAGCATCTGGATCCTCGACGACATCACGCCGCTCCGGCAGCTCACCGACGAGGTGCGCGCCAAGCCCGGACATCTTTTCGAGCAGCGGACCGTGACTCTCTGGGAGAACCGCAGCCGCGGCGGCCAGCGCGGCCACTTCTGGTTCGGTGGAGAGAACCCCGCGACTTTTCAGGCGGCGGGCAATCTCCCGCGCGTCCCGTCGCGCGACGTCGCGGTGATCAGCTATTGGCTGAGGTCGACTCCCGCGTCACCGGCCGTTCTGGAGATCAGCGAGCCCGGCGGTCAGACGAAGCGCACGATTACACTCCCACCCGAGCCCGGCATCCGGCGGTACGAGTGGGATCTGCGCCTCGAAGATCCTCCTCCGCCGCGGGACACCACCGTCGCCGCGCCCGTGACCGGGGAAGGGGGGCCCGGCCGCCCGCCGCAGCGCCGCGCGCCGCCGGTCGGGCCGGGGACTTACCTGCTGCGACTCACCGTCGACGGCAGCGTCTCGGAAACGGTGCTGACGATCAGGCCGGATCCGATCACGCGGTAATTAACTGCCACTGAGAATAGCCAAGCTGCGAGCTGCCAGCGAAAGACGCCGCCAGCTACGGGCTGCAAACGATGTTGACGGGTCAGAATCGTAGGCAGCTGGTAGCTGGCGGCTTCTAGCTGGTGGCTCGCAGCTTGGCAGTTCTATGTGGCAGTTGTCTTTCACGGACTATGGGCACCGCGGCAACGCGACGGGGCACCGCTCCGGATCAGGCGCCGGCGCGCTCCCCTCGCCCCCGGGGCCGCCGAACGTGTACAGCGGGCGCTGCAGCACCGCGAGCTCACGTCCCGGAACGGGGAGGTGGATGATGCTGTTCGTCGCCAGAGTCTGCCACCCGCGGGCGTCGAAGTACCTGATCACGCCGCTCACACCCAGTCCTTCGATGCCTTTCTCGTAGCGCAGCGCGTCCCACAGGCTGCCGCATGCGCCATTCAGCTTTCGCGGCACGCAGCCGGGAAGGTCCGGCGGCCCGTCGATCGTCACGGGCAGAAGCTGCCCGTTCGCCACGCGAGTCTTGTTGATCAGCGGGATCGCTTCGGCGGCCCGGCCCAGGCGAATCAGTGCCTCGGCTTTCAGCAGATCCATCTCGGCGACGGTCAATGCCGGCATCGGTCCGCTCCGCCACGTCTCGCCCGTACCGAACCGGTGGAAATAGTACCACGAGAACCTGTACGTCCCGCGGCTGGCGGCGAAGATGTTGTTGAGGTTGTAGCCGACGTACTTGCCCGGGCTCGCGGGACCGGTCGTGCCCTGTATCCGGCGATCCTGCGTGCGGATCTGGAACGCCACGCGATTCTGTACCGGTGTAGCTACCCAGTTCACGAATCCGTTGGCGGAATCCGCCGGACCGAGGAGCCAATAACTCGGACGCCCGAAATCGCTTGGCCGTGACGCCGTTCTCACCCGCGCGACGAGCCGCTGCCAGTCGTGCCAGAGGATGTCCGGCTGCCCGACCGGCGCAAAATCCGCGGTCACTCCCGCGTCGATCCGCCGGATGACCTCGGTCCAGTCGACCGCGGCGCGCTCCGCGCGCGAGCGCGCGGAATACGCCAGCAGGCGGGCCGCGAAGGAATTCGCGAGCCGGACGAACTGATCGCGGCTCATGTCGGCAAACAACCATGAGTCCACGGGCAAGGTGAAGTTGTTGGCTCCCGCCACCGTTATGGCCGCGTCGATTTGCGCGACGGCTGCCTCGATCACCTGGGGGTAAGGCACGAAAGCCGCGTTGAGCATGGTGTCCAGGGAGACCGTCTCGTCCACGACGAAGGCTTGATCGAAATACAAGCCGAGATAACCGTGGGAGATGCCCTGCAGCAGCTTGGCCACCGCGCGGGTGCGGGCCGTTCGCGGCGCGTCCACGATGACGAGCCCTGCGTCGATCGCGATGAGCGCGTCGTTCACGGTCGAGTTCGTGGCGTAGAGATCGTACCACGGATCCTCGGTCACTTCGTTGCGCGCATTCACCGGGCTGTTGTTCCACGCCGAGCGCGGCTCGGCGGAGAGCTCGAGCTGCCCGAAGTCGGCGAAGCCGGACGTAACTTCGTGCGCGATCGTGGACAGGGCCCATGACGGATAATCATCGTGCCCGCCGACGTTCCACCACGACCGGAACGCGCTGGCGACGAACGCCTCCGTAGCGAGCGGCTGCTGCGTCGCGCGCTCGCGGTCCGGCTCGTTCTGGTTGGTGACGGTAAGCTCCTGGCACGCCGACAACAGCAACGCGAGAGCTGGAATCAATTTGCGCATCATAATTCCCGCGTCAGAAGATGATTTCGAAGCTGCCGGTGAACGTCCGGTAGCGCGGATAGTCGAAGCTGTCCAGGCGCGTGAGCGCGCTGCCTACATCCGGGTCGTAGCCCTTGTAATCCGTCCACGTCATCAGGTTGCGCCCGACGATCGAGAAGGAAGCGCCGGAAGCGCCGAGCCGTGACAGCAGCCCGATGGCTCTGGCACCGAACCGGTATCTCAGGGAAAGCTCCCGCAGCTTCACGAAGCCGGCGTCCTCGACGAAGTAATCCGTGGGATCGTTGGCCGCATACAGGTTGACGTAGTATTCGATCGGCTTCTTGAGCTCCTGCGCCTTGCCGGCCTGGTCCACGTCCCCGCTGCGCGCCCACTGGTACATGCGCTGATTGGTCTGATTGTAGATCTGGCCGCCGACGTTGGCATCCAGCAGCGTGTACAGCTCCACGTTGCGCCAGCTGAGGTTGTTGGAGATTCCAAAGTGGAAATCCGGGTTGCCGTCGCCGATCTTCACGACGGCCGCGCTGCCGGTGGAATCGCGCAGCGTGATGGGCATCCCCCAGCCGTAGTTGGTGGTGCCGATCGTCGTCGTCGTGCCCCACAGCCGCTTCGCCTCGCCGTCCGTGAAGCTGTTCGACGGTCCAACCCAGACGAGCAGCCCTTCATCGTTCACCGCGAACTCGCCCGCGCGAGACTGCGCGTCGGGAGCAAGCTCGCTCGCGTTCTTGATGAAGCGGAAGCCGTACATCGCGCCGAGCGTCTCACCCGCGCACCGGAACGCGATCGTCTGCGTCTGGAAGCAGGAGCGGTCGAACTCGGTGATGCGGTTGCGCGACCGGTCGGCGACGAAGCCCATCCGCCATGTGAACGTAGGCCTGCGGATGAGCTGCGCTTCGATGGTCCCCTCGACCGTGTTTCCTTCCACGGTCCCGGCGTTCTGCCACTGCGATTCGTAGCCGAAGAAGCCGGCCAGCGGGATGAGGATCAGCTGATCGACGACCCTCGATTTCGCGTACGACAGCTGCACCGAGTAGCGGTCGCGGATGATCGCGTCTATCCCCACCTCGGTCTCGGTGGCGTGTTCCGGCTTCAGGAACTTGTTGCCGAGCGTCTGCTTGACCAGCCCGCCGCCTTCCAGGAAACCGAAAGTCTCGAACTGGTCCTCGAAATCGGGGCGACCGCCCGCGGTGCCGCGCGACGCGCGGAGCTTGAACTCCGAGAACAGCGGCAGCGGCCACCACCGCTCCTCAGCGATTCTGTACGCACCGCTGACACGATAGTAGGTGTTCCAGTGCTCCTCGGGCCCGAACAGGGAGCTGCCGTCGCGCCGGACGAGACCGTCGAGGATGTAGCGGCCCGCATAGTCGCCGCCCGCGCTCAGGACGAAGCCGTTGGACCGGATCTCCTCGATGGTGGACTCGACGAACCGCTGGGTCGCGTTGCTGAGGCTTCGCACCCCCGGGACGGACAGGTTCGTGCCCTCCGCCTCCGTCACCTGATTGGTTTCCCGCTCGAGCAGCGCTCGCACCGTCGAGCGCAGCGTGAGCCGTCCGAGGCTACCGAGAAGGTTCGCGCTGGCCGCGGCGTTGATCGCGTCCGTAGTGCCGGTGATCTGAGCGATCTCGCCCGGGCCGCCGGTGCCAAAGCCCTCCGTCTTCAATCCCTGATCGAGGAAGAAGTTGACGCGGCGGTCCGAGCGGTCGTAGCTCACGTTTCCGTCGAAGTTCAGCCACCGCGAAGGCGCGTACCGCGCATCGATACTTCCCTGCGTCCGGGCGCGCTTCCGCCGGTTCTCTTCCGTCGCGAGCACGTACAGCGGGTTCTCTTCACGGCCGTCCGGGTCGCCCTGGTACAGGAACGGAGTACCGTCCGGGTCCGGCGTGCGCAGGTCTACGTCCGGCGCCTGGTTGATCAAGTCGAAGAACGTGTCGCCGTACAGCTCCTGGCGCGCCGTCCGGCTGTGATAACCGCTGAAGGACAGTCTGAGATTGTCCCGCAGCCGATGGTCGAGGTTCAGCCGGACGTCGTTCTGGTTGAACGCTCCGCTGTTCAGAACGACGCCGTCCTCCTTGGAATTGACCAGCGACAGGAACCAGTTCGTGCGACCGGCATTCTGCGCGAAGTTGATCGAGTTCTTGGAGAAGGTTCCCGGATCGAAGAAGCGCTCGACCTGGTCGAATATGGGGTCGGCGTAGCGCTTGTCCTGGAAGCGGCGGAACGCCGAGTCGGCTACCCGCTGGCTGCGCTCTACCACGGTGCCCGCGGAATTGATGTATCTCCCGTCCGCGTTCACCATGTAATAGTGGTATCGTGCCCAGTCGATCTTCCCGCCGAGCTGATTGACGCCGAACTCCGTGCGCAGGCTGATGCGTGTCGTCCCGTCCCCCAGTCCCGATCCGCGGCGCGTCCTGATCTGCAGCACGCCGGCGGCCGCGCGCGATCCGTACAGCGAGGCGGCCGCGGCGCCCTTGACGACCTCGATGCTCTCGATGTCCATCGCCTCGAGGTCCGCCGTGGCCGCGCCGAACGACTGGCTCTGGATCACGCCGTCCACGACGATGAGCGGAGAGTTCGACTTGTTGATGCTCGTCGGCGAGCGAAGCACGATCTGGGTGCCGCTGCCCGGCTGTCCGAGCGGCACCACCGTGACGCCGGCGATCTTGCCCTGCAGCGCTTCTACCGCGTTGGTGGCCGGGACGGGCGCGTCCTCGATGTCGAGCCGTCCGACGGTAAACGGCACGCGCGTGCCCGCGGTGGGATCGACCAGACCCGTGGTGACCACCGCCTGGAGGCTCAGCGCCAGCGCAGGCAGCCGAAAGTCCACGGTTACCGTGCCGGCGTCGCCGACCGCGACGTTCGGTATGGTGACCGGCCGGTAACCCAGCCGCCGGGCCTCGACGCTATAGGTACCCGCGGGGACCCCGTTGATCGCGTAGCGGCCCGCGTTGTCCGTGCGCGCGCCGAAGCGCGTTCCAGGCAGAGTCACCATCACTTCCGGCACGGGCGCGCCGGTGCCGGAGTCGCTGACGGTCCCGGCTACCCGGCCGGCTCCGGTCTGCGCAACTGCCTGTGGCGCGAGGGCTGCCAGGAAAATGGCGCACGCCACTACGAGTGGTGGAATGGCGCCGGCGAATCGGGCGTGCGGCATGGGGGCTCCGTTAGCCGAAAGTGGGAAGCAAACATTGAGTGCCCGCTTCGCGTTCCGTCAAGAGAGTTCTTCGGGCGCGACCGGGGCCCTGCCGCTTCTGCGCCTTCCCGGTCTCTGGACACGGTCCGACGGCGCTCTTGACATATCAACAAAACTTGATATATCATTGGTCCATGGCAACCGCGACCGCAGGCAACACCGATCGGGCAGCGCAGTGGTTTCACGCGCTGTCGGACTCCACCAGGCTGGGCATCGTGATGCGCCTTACGCGGGGCGATCGGTGCGTTTGCGAGCTGGCCGACGCGCTGGACGCGGCGCAGCCGCGCCTCTCGTTCCACCTCCGCGTGCTGAAGGACGCGGGGCTGATCAGCGACCGGCGTGACGGCCGGTGGGTCCACTACTCCCTCAACCCCGACGCCATCGAGGAAGCGGGCCAGTTCCTGGCCGCGCTCAAGCCGAGGCGCCGGTTAAAGGTGGAATGCTGTACGACAGCTGGCAGGCTAGCAGCTAGCAGCTAGCAGCGAGGGGCAGTTTGCAGTTCCTAGTCACCAGTCACTAGTCACTAGTCACATATTTCTTTCGGAGATTCGAATGACGAACGCTACCATGCCTGCAGACCTGAAGCAGGAAGTAAAGGACAAGTACGGCAGTGTAGCCAAGGCCGTCGCCGAGGGCACCGCCAGCGACGACGCCGGCTGCTGCTCGAGCGCGTGCTGCGGCTCCAGCACGGAGTCGTACGACCCCATCACCTCCAACCTGTACGACGAGGGCGAGCAGGCCGGCGTGCCCGCCGAGGCGCTGCTGGCGTCGCTCGGCTGCGGCAACCCGACCGCGCTCGCTCAGCTGAACGAAGGCGAGACCGTGCTCGACCTCGGCTCCGGCGGCGGGATCGACGTGCTGCTGTCGGCCAGGCGCGTGGGCCCGACGGGCAAGGTGTACGGCCTCGACATGACCGACGAGATGCTGGCGCTCGCCAACGAGAACAAGCGCCGCGCCGGCGCCGGGAACGTCGAGTTCCTCAAGGGCGAGATCGAGAACATCCCGCTGCCCGATGCGTCCGTGGACGTCATCATCTCGAACTGCGTGATCAACCTCTCGGCCGACAAGGCGCGCGTCCTGCGCGAGGCGTTCAGGGTGCTCAAGCCCGGCGGGCGGTTCGCCGTGTCCGACGTAGTAGTGCGCGGCCCGGTGCCCGCGGAAGTGAAGCGGAGCATGGAGCTGTGGATCGGCTGCGTGGCGGGCGCGCTCGAGGAGAGCGAGTACCAGGCGCTGCTGAGCGCCGCGGGCTTCGAGCAGATCGACATCGAGCCGACGCGGATCTACAAGGCGGAGGACGCCGCCGCGTTCCTGGCGAACTCGGTGAGCAACGCCGAAGCGGTCGCGCGCGAGATCGACGGGAAGTTTCTCAGCGCATTCGTGCGGGCGACGAAGCCGCTGAGCAAGTAGCGGGAATAGGAAGACGTCTCGCTACGCGCTGATCTCGGACATCCACGCCAACCTTCCGGCGTTGGAGGCCGTGCTCCGTCACATCGACGGGGCACGGCCTGTCACAGCCACCTACCACCTCGGCGATCTGGTCGGCTACGCGCCGTGGCCCAACGAGGTCGTCGCGCTGCTGGGCGAGCGCGGGATTCAGGGCGTGGCCGGCAACTATGACTCCACCGTCGCGACCGATTACAAACACTGCGGCTGCAAGTACGAGGACGCGGAGCAGGAGCGGCTGTCGCACGTCTCGTTCGAGTGGACCAAGGCGAACGTTCGGCCGGAGACGAAGCGTCTGCTCGCCGAGCTGCCGTTCCGCCTCGACGTTCGACCTTCCGGTGGGCACGCGAGCGGCGCCACGCTGACGCTCGTGCACGGCACGCCGGTGCTCAACACGGTGTACTGGATGGAAGACCGCCCCGACGATTTCTGCCGCAAGATGGCGGCGCTCGCGGGATTGAAGGCGGGCGACGTGCTCGCGTTCGGCCACACGCACAAGCTGTGGCATCGGGTGGTGGACGGCATCCACTTCGTGAATGCGGGGAGTGTCGGGCGGCCCAAGGACGGGGATCCTCGCGCGTGCTACGTCACGGTGGACCTCGCGGGGCCCGCTCCCGTGGTGGAGTTTATACGCGTGGAATACGACATCGAGCGCGCGGCACGGGCAATCACGGACGCCGGCCTCCCGCGGGAGTTCGCGGACCTGCTGCGATCGGGCTGATCCCCGGGCGAAACGCGCAGTGCCCATGACGCAGGTGAGCAGGGGCATCAGGTCGGCGCAGTTCGGCGTGCTGGTGAACGCCGTGCTGGCGGTGACCAAGCTGGTCGCGGGTGTCGTCGGAAATACGTACGCCCTGATCGCCGACGCGGTCGAATCCACGGCGGACATCTTCTCGTCGCTCGTCGTGTGGGGCGGGCTGCACGTCTCCGGCCGGGAGCCGGACGACGATTATCCGTTCGGCTACGGCAAGGCCGAAGCGCTCGCGGCGGCGGTGGTCTCGCTCATGCTGCTCGGCGCCGCCATCGGCATCGCGTACCAGGCGGTGAGCGAGATACGCGCGCCGCACAACACTCCCGCGCCGTGGACGCTGGCGGTTCTCGTGGCCGTAATCGTGACGAAGCTCGTGCTCGCGCGCCGCGTGCGCGCGGTGGGAGTGGACATCGGCAGCAGGGCGGTGGAGGCCGACGCGTCGCACCATCTGAGCGATACGATCACCTCGGCGGCCGCGTTCGTCGGAATTACTGTTGCCGTCTGGGGCGGCGAGGGCTGGGAGTCGGCCGACGACTGGGCCGCGCTGCTCGCCACTGGCATCATCGCGTACAACGGCGTGGTCATGTTGCGCTCGGCGATGCGCGATCTCATGGACCGCATGCCCGGTGCCGACATCGTCGAGCCGGTCCGTCGCGCGGCGGAGGGCGTTCCCGGCGTGCTCGCCACGGAGAAGCTCGCGGTGAGCAGAACGGGAATGACCTACCGCGTAACGCTGCACGTCCAAACCGAGCCGTCGCTGTCGATTCGTGACGCGCACATCGTCGGCGGGATGGTGAAGAGCGCGATCCGCGCCGCCGTGCCGCGCGTGGACTCGGTGCTCGTGCATCTCGAGCCGTACGAATAATCGTCCTGGTGTTTCTTCTCGCTGCTCGCTTCTCGCTGCTCGCTGCTCGCTGCTCGCTGCTCGCTGCTAGCTGCTAGCTGCTAGCTGCCACTATCTGCACCGTCCCTCGCCCCAATCCCTGAAGTTCTGTCCCGCCACGGGCACGAACTCCCATTGGTAAACGCCTTCGCCGAGCGAGAGCTTGAGCACTCCGCTCGCGGAGCTGCGGATCTGGCTGTTGCGTGTCGGCGTTCTTCGCCGGGTGGACGGCTTGTAGCCACCCGTGCCCACGACGAACTGGCGGACTCCCCGCGCGTCGTCGCGCGCGCCCGCGGGAGTCATCGGCGCGAAGCGCTCGTAGCTGTGATCGTGGCCGCCGATGGCCAGCTCGACCCCGTGCTTGTACAGCACGTCCCACGCGGCTGCCATTCGCCACGACGTCCCATGGGTGCCTGAGCTGAACCGCGGATGGTGGGTGATCACGATCTCGCACCGGTTGGTGTCGGCCGCGAGCTGCGCGTCCAGCCAGGCCCGCTGCGGCGAGCGCGGGCCGAGGTCGATGTTGCTGTTGAGAATCAGTATCAACCACTCGTCGATCCGAAAGCTGTAGTAGCCCAGTCCCGGGGGGCCGGCCCGCGCCCCGAAATACTCGAAGTACGGCGCGCCGTTCCGGGTGCGCCAGTCGTGGTTGCCGGGCGCTGGGTACGTCCGGCCGCGGTGGCGGCCCCACGACGGCTCATAGCACCGCCGGTATTCCTCCATTCTGCCGTTGGGGTACACATTGTCGCCCGCCGTGAATACCGTGCCCGGGATGCTGTCCAGCAGCGCGGCGGTGGCCTCGTCGCCGCTCGACCTGCACCCGGCTATGTCGCCGGCTCCGACAAGCACGGCCGCGCCGATGAGCGGGGTCAGGGGCGGCGTCGGATTGGCCCCTTCCGCGACCGCGAGACCGGAGCGGTCCGTGCAGCCGACGGCGGGCGACAGCGCGGCCGCGCAGGCGACCGCGCGGATCGCCCAAAAGCGGGCCGAACCAGCTAACTTTGGCAGCGTACTAACCTCAACCCATCGAGCCATGATGATCAGCAAAGAAACAGCGGACGCGCTGAATGCACAGGTGGGGCACGAGTTCGGCGCATCCTTGCAGTACGTAGCCATCTCTGCCTACTTCAAACAGGAAGGGCTGCCGGAGCTGGCGCACCATTTCCAGCTCCAGGCCGACGAAGAGCGCGCGCACGCGATGAAGATCGTCCAGTATATCGTGGATGCCGACGCGCCGCTGAAGATCCCATCGGTCCCGGCGCCGAGGGCCGGCTTCAAGTCGGCGGAGGAAGTGGTGCAGCTCGCCCTGGACTGGGAGCTGAAGGTCACGAAGCAGATCAACGACCTGATGGATCTCGCCATCAAGCAGAACGAGCACCTGACGCGCAACTTTCTCGAGTGGTTCGTCAACGAGCAGCTCGAGGAAGTGTCCAGCATGGACGAGCTGTTGCGGATGATCCGGCGCGCCGGCGAGCAGGGGCTGATGTTCGTCGAGAGCCACCTGGCGCGGAAGCTTCACGGCGGAGCGGTGCCAGCGGGAGCCTGAGCCTGGCAACGCGCCGGAACGCCGGTCGGTTGCCCGCGTGACGATACTCGCGGGCGTACTCGCGGTCGTAGTCGGAATTTCTCTGGGACTGCTCGGCGCCGGCGGCTCGGTGCTGACGGTCCCGATTTTCGTGTATGTGCTGGGCGTCGGGGCGAAGCCGGCGATTGCGATGAGCCTCGGCGTCGTCGGCGCGACCGCGCTCGTCGCCGTGCTGTCGCACCTCCGCGGGAAGTTCGTATCGTTCCGGGTCGCGGCGATCTTCGGTCCCGCGGCAATGGTCGGCGCTTACTTCGGCGCCCGGCTCGCGCTGTACATCCCGGGCAGGGCGCAGCTCATCGGGTTCGCCGTCGTGCTGCTGATTTCCGCCACGCTCATGATCCGCAACGCCCGGCGCGGTCCGGCCGAGAGCGCGACCGCGGCCGTGCCGCATGTCGACGCGCGCGCCGCGCTGCTGCTGGTGCTTCAGGGTCTCGGGGTGGGCGTGCTCACCGCGATCATCGGGGTCGGCGGCGGATTCATAATCGTCCCGGCGCTGGTGCTGATCGCCGGCCTGCCGATGCGCGTCGCCGTGGGCACGTCGCTCGTGATCATCGCGCTGAACGCGCTCAGCGGCTTCGCCGGATATCTGGGGCACACGGAGATCGACTGGCCGCTGGTGGGCACGTTCACCGCACTCGCCGCGGTCGGGACGGTCGCGGGCTCCTTCTGGTCGCGCCGCGTGCCGCAAGCGAAGCTCAAGCAGCTGTTCGCGTATCTCCTCATCGCCGTCGCGCTGTACGTGCTGTATCGCACGCTCTTGGTAGGTCCAGTGAGCGGCTCCGTCTGACCTGACTCGATCTCTCCGCCCGATGCCCCAGAACATCCTGCTGCTCCAGATCACGCTGCAAGCGCTGTCTTCCCTGGCGATCGCCGGCGGTCTCATTTACGCCGCCGTTCAGTTCCGCAGCACGCGCAAGGCGCAGCTCGTGGCCAACTTCTCCAAGCTCGTCGAGCTGCAGTACAACCTTCGCTATCTGAGGGTGCAGGATCCGTCGCTCGCGGCGGTGCACGCCCACGACGTCGAGCATCTGCATTCGGAGCGCGAGATCCGGGAATATTTTCTCAATCTGATGCAGCTGTCGCTGTTCGAGATCGCCTGGTACGCGCATCACCAGGAGCAGCTCTCCGACGAGTACTTCAATTCCTGGAGGAGGCGCATGGGGCAGCTCGCCCGGGAGGAGTCGTTCCGCAAGATGGTCCGGAGCCCGTCGTCGAAAATCATGCACGACGATTTCGAGACGTACATAACGCAACTGGTGGACTCGATCGACACGACTTCGGACTGATGACTTTGCGGCCTCAGGACTAACGGCCATCGCGGATCCACGATTAATCGAGGACCGAGGACTAAGGATGAGCGGAACAGTCGGGAGACCTGCCGAATGCCTCGGTCCGCAATCCTCACTTAATCGCCGATCCGTGATTGTAATTAGTCCTGAGGCCGCAAGGGTCCTCAGTCCGCGATCGCATGATTGAGCGGAGGACCGTGTCGGTGTATGTTTAGGGTCTGTCCGCGTAAGCGGCGGACGGGACGTGGCGCAGCCCGGTAGCGCACCTGAATGGGGTTCAGGGGGCCGCGGGTTCAAATCCCGCCGTCCCGATTTGATCGAAAGGAAAGCCCGGCGGCCGCGCATCGGCCGTCGGGCTCTTTTTTTTCATCGCCGCGCGATTATCTCGATCACGCCCGGCGTTACCATCAGCGATCGAGGGTCGCGCTCCGCGTCGGCCAACGCTCGGCGCACGCCATCGGCTTCCTGCGGTGTTAGCGAGCCTAGCTCGCGCATCCGCTCGACTCCCACGTCCATGAAAGCCTTCGGCCATTCCCAGAAGTAATCGCGCGGGCCCACTATCTCGATCAGCGGCTGCACGCTCTCGATCGAGAAATCCAGCTCGCCGAGCCAGCCCGGGATGGACGTTCCAATCTCGACCTCGCCTCCCGTCGCGCGCCACGTCTCCATGACCTTCCCAACGAACAGCTCCTGCGCGGGCGAAGGGGGGATGAGGCGCCACGTCGAGTAGTCGAAGTACTCGTGGATGACCATGACGCCGCCGGGCCGCAGCGCGCCCGCGACGCGCGCCAGCAGCGCTTTCGGATCCTGCACGAAGGCGTACACCCATCGGCACCAGGCGCCGTCAATACCCGCCGGCAGCCGCTCGGCCAGCCGCGCATCGTCCAGGTCCATCTCCACGGTCTCGACGTGGCCGATGCCGCGCAGCTCTCGCTGGCTCTCGAGATAGCTCAGAAAACGGCGCGAGCGATCCACGCCGACCACCCGGCCGGCCGGTCCGACGATCTCCGCGAGATCGAGGGTTGCGTACCCGGGTCCGCACCCGACGTCCAGCAGCGTCTGGCCAACGGTGAAGCCGGCGCGCTGCCATGCGTCGGTCGCCTTCGGCCGCCACACCCGGTGCTGGAGTCCGAGCCGCTCGATCTCCTCGTCGTGCGTGCCGAGGACGTAGTCTTTTTCAACGGTCATGGCGGGGGAGGATAGATCAAAGCCCGATCGCCCGCTATCCGGATCGTGCTCGCTTCATCAAAGGTCCATCACCATCCGCACGTCCGGATCGATCGCTGCGCCCGCTCCTCCACGCGTGAGCCATGACACGCTGAAGAACACGAGGAACGAGAGCACCAGCGCGAGCCCCGACACGCTGACTCCGGCGGGGAACGAGTACGCCTTGAAGTATGCGAGCGTCTCGAACACGAGCGTGATCGTGAGCCCCGTCGCGATGGACGCGATGGCGCCTTCGCGCGTCGCGCCCGGCCAGTTGAGGCCGATCGCGAGCGACGGCACGAGTGTGGACGCGAACAGCCCCCAGCCGAAGATTCCGAGAAACGCGACGAGGGTCCCCGACAGCTGCGCCAACGCCGCGGCGAGAACTGCGATTACCACGGTGAACACGCGCCCCCACAGCAGCTCGTTCGAGACGCTCCGCCCGATCGCTTTCGGAATGTCGTGCGTGACGGCAGCGGCTCCGATGCTCATGAACGAATTGACGGTGCTCATGATCGCGGCGGCCACGCCCGAGAACACGAGCGCGGCGAGCAGCACCGGCGTGAACTGGATCAGAAACAGAGGAGTGGCGTCGTCCGCTCTCGCGAGCGGCGGAATCTGCCCCTGGACGACCAGCGACTTCATCGCGACACCCACGGCGAAATACAGCAGCAGCGTCATGATCAGCGCCACGGACATCAGCAGCGGATACCACTTTAGCTGCCGCGCGTCACGCAGCATGTAGAACTTGTGCACCACGTGCGGCTGCGCGAGCGAGCCGAGCCCGAACACGAAGAACAGCGACAGCGCCGCCACCGGGGTGAGCTTCCCCCACGGCCCGAAGAACTCCGGATCCGCCGCGGTCACGGTGCGGGCGATCCCCGCGAGCCCGTCGCCCGCGCCGCCGGCCTGGAGCGCGAAGAGAAACACGAGCACCGACGCGAGCGCCATCAGCGTTCCCTGAAACACGTCGGTGTACACGCCGGCGAGAATCCCGCCGGCGACCGAATACGCCAGCGTGATCGCCATGCCGAGCCAGATCCCCGTGGTGAGGCCGACGCTGAACACCGCATCTATCACGAGCCCCAGCGCGAGGATGTTGGTCGCCATGTACCCGACGACCGCGATGATGATCGCGATGCCCGCCAGCCCCTGCGCCGACGGCGAGCGGTAGCGCGCGCCGATGGCATCGGGGATGGTGATCAGTCCGCGAACCTCGCCAAGCATCCGCAACCGCTTCGCCAGCACCCAAGCGCCCATGGATGTCGTGATGGACGCGGACAGCACCAGGTACAGCGCGCCGACACCCGAGCCGTACACGAATCCCGGTCCGCCGATGAACGCGAACCCGGACACGGTCGCGGCCATCGCGGCGAGCGCGAGCGGAACGGGCCCGATCCTGCGCCCCGCGACGAAGAAGTCCTTCGCGGTACGCGTGCGGCGCGCGGACCACACGCCGATCGCGGCGACCACGCTGAAGTACACGATCGCGACCGCAACGATCACGGGCTGCCTGACCTCGGGCAGCGCGGCGGTCTGCAGCAATGCGAGCACTCTCACTTCTCCGTCTCCGCTCGGCTCGCCGCTTTGCGCACGCGCTCGATGTCTTCTTCAGTGAGCGTCAGCTCGTCGAACGTGAGCGCGTACACGATTGGAAGAATGAGCACCGGCAGTACGCCCACGCCGTACAGCACGATCGCGGCGCGCCGGGGCAGCCCCAGCAGTAGCGGCTCCGCGGCGGCCGGGAGAAGCAGCGCCGCCGCAAAAGCGCCGAGCATGATCAGCAGGACGGCTCCGAACGGGATGAGGAGGCGGCGGAGTCCGCCGAGCGGCTGCCCCGTCCGGGCTGCGCCGAGCGCCATCGTGGCGACCATGGCGAAGGACGTCGCGACGGCCATGACCCACGCGCTCCACGACGGCACGCGTTCCGTGACGATCGCCGCGGCGAAGGCCGCTCCGATCGCTGCGATTGCAAGGAAGAGCACGACCAAGGCGCTCTTTTTCATTGGCGCGTAACGTGCTTCGGCTTTTCTGTCAGCGACTCAGCAGACTCCGGATCGTCCCGACGAGCTCCTCGCGCGCGAAAGGTTTCGTCAGCAGAACCGGGGTATCGTCTTCAGGAAACCCTTCGCTCACCCTTTCGGCGTATCCCGACATGTAGGCGATTGCGAGGTCGGGGCGGTCTTCCCTCAGGAGGTCGCTGCACTCCGGGCCGCTCATCTCGGGAAGAATGAGGTCTACCAGAGCGACGTCGATGCGACCCATGTCTTCGCGTGCCTTGGTCAACGCTTCGCTCGGCGTTCCTGCCTCGAGCACCTCACAGCCGGCGCTCTCGAGAAAACGGACCATGGCCGTGCGCATCGGCGCGTTGTCTTCCACTATCAACACGCGCGCGCCCTCGAGCGGTTTGGGCGATTTCGCCTCATCATCCACCGCGGCCGTCAGGGGACCTCCCCGAAAGGCACGAGCTGCATGTCGAATTTTCCGTCCGTGATCGTCACTTCGCGCGGTACACCCCCGAGCGTGAGACTCGCGGCAGTGCCCTCGAACGTGCCGGCGATTCGACTGGAGGTCACCAAAGTCACGATTACGGTGCCGCTGTTGAATACGAAAAATCCTTCAGCCGATCCAGGATCCGGCATACCAAGGGCGACTGACACGTCTCTCCCGAAGGCGGCGATCGGACAGTCGGTTATCGTGGAGCCGCACTCCCCGCCCAGCGCAATCGTTCGAGGCGTCGTAACGTTCGGCAGGAGCAGCTCGAGAAAGTCGGCGTTCGTCGCGCTTCGCATCCGGATCCCGACGACGCGCACGACATTAAGCGGATCCGGCAATCTCTGAGCAACGACCCCGTCCTGGTACGGCTTCGTAGGTCCGGTCACGGAGAAGGAGCCGGATTCAGCCCCGGAATAGCTGAAGCTCATCGAGCCGCCAGCCTCCACCGGCTCAGTCGGACCGTCGCCACCGCAGGCGCCGGCCGTCAAGAGCACGAGACATGTCCGTCCGGCCACAAGCAAAGTCCGCGCTCGACTCCTCAAATTCAGCATCATGCCCTAATTAGCGGAGCTACCGGGATTCAAACAAGGTGGCGCGGACTCCGGCCTCTTCCCGCGCAAGCGGTATGACATCTGCAACCTTTCCGGACGGAACTCTACTGGAGGAGCGATGCCGCAGGGAGACAAATCCAAGTACACCGATAAGCAGAAACGGAAGGCCGAGCACATTGAGGAGGGCTACGAGGACCGTGGCGTGCCCCCTGACGAGGCCGAGCGCCGCGCCTGGGCAACGGTCAACAAGATCCATGGTGGCGGCGAGAAGCCGGGCGGTGGCGGCCACGGCAAGCCGGAAAACCACGAGCCGATGCGCAAGGGCGGCCGCAACAGCGGAAAATCACGCTCGTAGGCAGTACCGCGCTGGCCCGCATTTCGCCTATGGAGACGGCATGACTTCAACTCAATCAGATGCCCGCACGATACGACTCCTCGCGCTCGCGGCGCTCCTCGCCGTTGCGGCCTGCTCTCGCGGCGAAGCCGACACCGAGGCCGAGACAGCCAGGGCCTGGGCTCCGGAGCAGCTCAAGTCCGTCAATGAAGTCCCCGCCACGGCGATCGTGGCCGCGATGGAGACGAAGCTCGCCGAGACCGCGCCGCGCACTATCGACCGCGAGCAGTGGTCCCACACCAAGGCGCTGTACAAGGCCTACGGCACCAAGCCGCTCTGGCTGACGCCGAAAGGGCTGCACGACGCGCGCACGCGCGCGCTGACCGACGCGATTCTGGCCGTCCACTCCGACGCGATGCGGATCGACGATTACCCGATCCCGCGCCTCGCCGCCGCGCTCGCGGCCGTGAAGGGCAACCGGAATCCGACGGCCGAGCAGCTCGCCGAAGCCGACGTGATGCTCACGGCGTCGTACGCCGCCCTCGGCGAGGACCTGCTCACCGGCCAGATCAACCCGAAGACGGTCTCAAAGAGCTGGTTCGTGGATCCGCGGGAAGAGAACGTGGACAGCGCGCTCGCGCGCGGCCTGCGAATCGACGCGCTCGACCGGTCGCTCGCGACGATGCGGCCGCAGGACACGGACTACCAGGGACTTCGCGTCGAGCTCGACAGGTACCGCAAGCTCGTGCTGGCCGGCGGATGGCCGCGCGTGCCGCTCACCGAATCGGTGAAGCCGGGCGAACGGATCAGCCCCGCCGTTGCGACCGCGCTGCGCGCGCGGCTCACGGCCCAGGGATTCGAGATCGCCGCGGCTGCTCCCGGCGACACCGGCAGCCGCCCGGTAGCTGCGCCCGCCGCGACGTACGACCGCGCGCTCGCGGCTGCCGTGGCGCAGTTCCAGGCCCGGAGCACGATCGTCGTGGACAGCGTGCTCGGCGGCGAGACGCTCGAAGCGCTCAACAAGCCGGCGCAGTACCGGCTCGCGCAGATCGCGGCGAACATGGAGCGGTATCGCTGGCTGCCGCGCTCATTGGGCTCGCGCTACATCTTCGTCAACGTTCCCGCGTTCCGCCTGGAGGCGTACGACGGCGGCAAGATCGTGCTCGAGATGAAGGTCATCGTCGGGCAGGAGTATGAGGACCGCGCGACGCCGGTGTTCTCCGACTCGATGGAGTACGTGGTATTCCGGCCGTACTGGCTGGTGCCGCCCAACATCGCGGAGAAGGAAATCTTCCCGAAGGGGCCCGGCTACCTCGCGGCCAACAACATGGAGGTGTACACCGCGGGCGGGGAGACGCGCGTCCGGCAGCGCCCGGGCGACGACAACGCGCTCGGCCAGATCAAGTTCATGTTCCCGAACGATTTCGCCATTTATCTGCACGATACGCCGAACCGCGAGCTGTTCAAGGAAGACGTGCGCGCCTTCAGCCACGGCTGCATCCGGGTCGAGCGGCCGAACCGGCTGGCCAACTTCGTCCTCGGCTGGGAGCAGGACAGGATAGATGAAGCGATGAACCGCGGGCCAGACGACCGCACGGTAAAGCTGCCGCGGAAGATCCCGGTCTACATCGCATACATCACGACGTACATGCGCGGTGGGCAATTGTATTTCGGCAATGACCTGTACGCGCGCGACGACCGGTTGATGGACGTCGTCGGCCCGGCGGCGATGCCGACGCCGCAGGCGGTGGCCGCGGTTCAGGCGCTCAGGCGGATAGCCGATCGGTAGTTGACTGCCACAGAGAACTGCCAAGCTGCGAGCGGCCAGCGGGTAGCTGCCAGCTGCGAGCTTAGGGCGACTCAGGTTTTGGCGCGTCATCTTCCTCGCCACCTTCCAGGCGGCGAATGAGCCCGTGCAACATCATCCGGACCTCCACGACCTCGCTCGATAGCGAGTGGTGCTCGCTGGCGCTGATGACCTCGATGTCTTTCGCCTCCAAGAGATGGTATTCCAGCTCCGAAACCGATGAGATCGAAAACCGAAGGTATCGGGCGAAAGCGGGATCCGTCTTCTGCTCGCGGCCCTCGACGATGTTCGTCGGCATTGAGCTCGCCGAGCGGATGATCTGGCTTCGCAACGCGGCATAGTGTTGGCCGCGAATGCGCGTAGCTGCCCGATGCGCGTGGAGCGAAAGCGAGTGCGCCTTCTGCCAGACTTTGAGCTTCCGGTAATCCGCCATCGTCGGAGCTTCGCCGCGCTACGCGCCGACTGCCCGATCAATTCTCGAGCCCCATAATCGTTTCCAGCCTGGCTCGAAGCTGGCAGCTTCCCGCTGGCAGCTCGCCGCTTGGCATTTCTATGTGGCAGTTCTAAAGCTCGAAGCTGGCAGCTACCCGCTGGCAGCTCGCAGCCTGGCAGTTCTATTTGGCAGTTCAACCAATCGTGCGAATCACCGCACGCCGGAACGGTCTATGCAAATGAGATCAGCAGTAATTCTCATTCACAAAACACGGAGGCTATCGTGGCAGACCGCACAGACATCTCAAATGACGCGCGCGACAAGAACCCCGGCATCGGGGAGCAGGCCGGTGAAGGCGTAGGCGGAATCGGCGGAGCGCTTGCAGGGGCCGGAATCGGCTCGGTCGCGGGCCCGATCGGAACGATCATCGGCGGTGTCGCCGGTGCGCTGGGCGGCTGGTGGGCCGGCGAGAAGGTGGGACGCGCGGCCGAGGACTTCGGCGATCACGAGCCGTACTATCGCTCGCACTTCGACGAGAATAGCCTGAGCGACGCCGACTGGAACACCGCGCGCACGGGCTACGGCCTGGGGCACGTGGCCGGGCGCAACCCGAGCTACCGCGGCCGCAGCTACGACGAGGTCGAGACCGATCTGCGCAAGGGCTGGAAGGATCGTGACCGCGACTTCGACTCGATGCGACCGTACGTGCGTTCCGGGTTCGAGCGGACGTCCAAGTCGGACTGGTCGGAGTAACTACCACCTAGAACAGCCAAGCTGCGAGCGGCCAGCTGGAAGCTTCCAGCTGCGAGCGAAGACAAAGCCGCTCGTAGCTGGCGGCTCCTAGCTGGCCGCGCGCCGCTTGGCAGTTCTATTTGGCAGTTAGCTGACCGTAACCTTCTCCATAACGACGTTGGTCTTCGGCCGATCCCCGGCCGCCGTGGGTGTCGTGCCGATCGCCTCGATCACGTCCATCCCCTCCACGACCTTGCCGAACACCGCGTGCTTGCCGTCTAGCCAGGGTGTCGCAGCCAGCGTGATGAAGAACTGCGATCCGCCCGAGTTCGGCCCCGCGTTCGCCATCGAGAGCACGCCCGGATCGTCGTGCTTCAGCTCGGCGTGGAACTCGTCGGGAATAGTGTAGCCCGGCCCGCCGGTCCCGGTCCCCTTGGGATCGCCCCCCTGGATCATGAAGCCCTTGATGACGCGGTGGAAGATCACGCCGTTGTAGAACCCCTTTTCGGCGAGATCAATGAAGTTCTGGGTCGTCTTCGGGGCGCGGTCCTCGAAGAGCTCGACCTTGAAGGTGCCGAGATTGGTGTCGAATTGGGCGGTGCGGTTCACGGGAATCTCCGGACGAATGTGGTAATCGTAGGATAACAGGGGTAATCGCTACCCGTAAAACCCGCTGGTGACGACCGGTTGCACGACCTGTACTATTCAAGTCGGGGGCTGAATCCCGGGTTTCTCGGAGAAAGATGCGACCGACCGACGTTTCCGATCCGGCGTACTATCACCGGGTCGTGGATTGCCAATGGGCGTGCCCTGCGCACACCAACGTGCCGGAGTACATCCGCATGGTGGCGCAGGGGCGCTACACGGAAGCCTATCTGCTCAACCGGCAGTCCAACGTCTTTCCGGGAATACTGGGCCGCACCTGCGACCGTCCGTGCGAGCCCGCGTGCCGCCGTACGCGCATAGACGGCGAGCCGGTCGCGATCTGCCGCCTCAAGCGCGTCGCGTCGGACTACCGCGACGACGACGAGATGCGCGCGAACCTGCCGGTCATCCCGGCAGAGAAGAACGGCAAGAGAGTTCTGTGCATTGGGGCGGGACCGGCGTCGCTGACGGTCGCCAACGATCTACTGCCGCTCGGCTACCACGTGACCATGTACGAGAAGTACGACCGTGCCGGCGGGCTGATGTGGAACAACATCCCGCGGTTCCGCCTGCCGCCGCGCGTACTCGACGAAGAGATCGGCATCATCCTCGACATGGGCGTGGACCTCCGCACGAATCACCCGGTCACGAGCCTCAAGGCCGTGCTCGAAGAAGGATGGGACGCGGTGTTCATCGGCACCGGCGCGCCGCGGGGCAAGGAGCTGGAGCTGCCGGGCAGGCGCGACACCGACAGGATCCACATCGGCATCGACTGGCTGCAGTCGATCGCGTTCGGCCACATCAAGTCCATCGAGCCGCGGGTGCTCGTCATCGGCGTCGGCAACACGGCGATGGACTGCTGCCGCTCCGCCAAGCGGCTCGGCGGAACCGACGTGAAGGTCATGGCGCGCCGCTCGCGCAAGCACTTCAAGGCCTCGCCGTGGGAGCTGAACGACGCGCTGGAAGAAGGCGTTGAGATCGTGGAGAATCACGCGCCCAAGCGGTTCATCGTCGAGAACGGCGTGCTCGCCGGGATGGAGTTCGACGTCGTCGAATGGGGCGAGGACGAGAAAGGCCGCGCGGTGAGCAGGACGCTGAGCACGGTCGTGATCCCGTGCGACGCGGTGATCCTCGCGATCGGCCAGGAAGCGGCCTTCCCGTGGCTCGAGCACGACATCGGGATCGAGGTGGATGAGTGGGGCGCGCCGCTCGTGGACAAGAAGACGTTCCAGACGACGCGCCCGGGCGTCTTCGTCGGCGGCGACGCGGCGTGGGGACCGGAGAACATCATCTGGGCCGTGGCGCACGGACACGAGGCGGCGATCTCCATCCACCAGCACTGCCTGGGCGGGTCGCTCACGGACCGGCTGCCGTGGGGGATGAACCTCGTCAGCCAGAAGATGGGCATGCACGAGTGGAGCTACAGCAACGACTACGACGAGGCGCAGCGCGCGCGGATGCGGCACGTCGCGCTCGCCGAGCGATTGCGGAATCTGGAGGAGGAGGTCGAAGTCGGGTTCGATCTGGAGCAGACGCTGCGCGAATCGGAGCGCTGCCTCAACTGCGACGTCGAGACGCACTTCACCGACAGCCTGTGCATCGAATGCGACGCGTGCGTTGATGTATGCCCGGTGAGCTGTCTCACCATCGCGGCGAACGGCAGCTCCGACGAGAGCGAGATCCTGCAGCGGCTCACGGCCCCCGCGCTCAATCCGTCGCAGCCGTTGTTCGCGTCTGGGCCGCTGCCGCAGACCAAGCGGCTGATGCTGAAGGACGAGGACATCTGCATTCACTGCGGCCTGTGCGCCGAGCGCTGCCCGACGGCGGCGTGGGACATGCGGAAGTTTGATCTGCTGATCCCGTACGCCGGTCTGCCGGCCGGCGGCGCGCATCCGCCGCGCGGGCCGCTGCCGGTGCTCGCCGCCGTCGGAGGCGCATGACCACGCTGGCGCGGCAGCAGGTGAACGACTTCGCTTTCAAGATCGCGACCGTCAACGGGACGGGATCGTCGAGCGCGAACGATCTCATCCGGAAGACGATCTTCCGCATGGGCGTGCCCGCGTCGGGGAAGAACATCTTTCCGTCGAACATTCAGGGGCTGCCCACGTGGTACGAGATCCGGGTGAACGGCGCGGGCCACACCGCGCGCACGCCGGAGTTCGACCTGATGATCGCGATGAATCCGGCGACGTATGCCCGCGACATCGCCGAAGTGCGCCCGGGCGGCTGGCTGATGCACGACTCCACCTGGCCGCGGCCGGACGCGCTCATGCGCGACGACGTGAACATGCTCGGCGTGCCGCTGGCGCGGCTGTGCAACGAGAATTTCGCCGGAGCGCGCGAGCGGATCCTCATGAAGAACATCGCGTACGCCGGCGCGCTCGCGGCTCTGCTCGGCATCGACATGGCCGTCATCGAGGAGCTGCTCTCCCAGACGTTCTCGAAAAAGAAAGCGCTGCTCGACTCCAATTTTCTCGCGCTGCGGCTCGGGTACGACCGGGCGCGCGAGAGCTTCGACTGTCCGCTGCCGATGCGCCTCGAGAAGATGGACGCGACGCGCGACTCGATCCTCATCGACGGGAATACCGCCGCCGCGCTCGGCTGCATCTACGCCGGCGCCACGGTAGCCGCCTGGTATCCGATCACGCCTTCGACGTCGCTGCTCGACGCGTTCCAGGCGTTCGTGCTGAAGCTGCGGCGCGATCCGGAGACGGGCCGCGCGCGTGTCGCGATCATCCAGGCGGAAGACGAGCTCGCCGCCGCGGGAATGGTCATCGGAGCCAACTGGGTCGGTGCGCGCGCGTTCACCGCCACCAGCGGCCCGGGCATCTCGCTGATGAGCGAGTTCATCGGGCTCGCGTACTACGCCGAAGTCCCGGCGGTGTTCTTCGACATCCAGCGGACGGGACCGTCCACCGGAATGCCGACGCGCACGCAGCAGGGCGATCTGCTCCTGTGCGCCTACGCGTCGCACGGCGACACCAAGCACATCCTGCTCTTCCCGGCCGACCCCGGTGAGTGCTTCCACTTCGCCGTGCTCGCCTTCGATATCGCCGAGCGGTTCCAGACCCCCGTGTTCGTGCTCTCGGATCTCGACATCGGAATGAACGACTGGATGGTGCCGCGGCTGCAGTGGGACGACGCGTACCGGCCGGATCGAGGGAAGGTCCTCCGCGCGGAGGAGCTCGAGCACATCACGCAGTTTCACCGGTACGTGGACGTCGACGGCGACGGCGTCGCGGCCCGCACGCTACCGGGCGTGCACCCCAAGGGCGCGTTCTTCACGCGCGGCTCGGGCCACAACCGGAACGGTGACTATACCGAAGACGCGGCCGAGTACTCGGACGTGATGCACCGGCTCACGAAGAAGCTGGAGACCGCGGCTCTCAGCCTTCCCGCACCGGAGGTCAGCACGACACCGGGCGCGATCGCGGGGATCGTGTCGCTCGGCGGATGCCACCGCGCGATCGTCGAAGCCGTCGCGCTGCTCGGAGAGCGGGGGATCCCCGTCGACTACATGCGCCTCCGGGGGTTCCCGTTCGTGCCGGAGGTCGGCGCATTTCTGCGTGAGCACCGCCGGATATTCGTGGTCGAGCAGAACCGCGACGGGCAGCTCGCTTCGCTGCTGAGCATCGAGACCGGCTTCTGCCGCGACAAGCTGGAGCACGTGGGGACCTTTGGCGGATTGCCGTTGAGCGCGGGCGACGTCGTCGAGCACATCGTGGCCGCGTTGCGCGGCGCGGCGGAGCCGGAGCATGAGGCCAGGCTGCCACAGGCGGCCGGCGACACGCCGGTGACGGAATGACGTACATCACCAAGCCCAAGGTCCGCCACCCGTCGCTGCCGAAGAACCGGCTCGGGCTCACCACCCGCGATTACGAGGGCGCGATGTCCACGCTCTGCGCCGGGTGCGGTCACGACTCGATCACCGCCGCGATCATCCAGGCGGCGTTCGATCTGAGCATCGACCCGCACCGGGTGGCGAAGATGAGCGGGATCGGCTGCTCGTCCAAGACGCCGACTTATTTTATGGGCCAGGCACACGGGTTCAACTCGGTGCACGGCCGCATGCCCGCGATCGCCACCGGCGCTAACGCCGGCAATCGCGAGCTCATCTGCATCGGAGTGTCGGGAGACGGCGACTCGCTGTCGATCGGACTGGGGCAGCTGTGCCACGCGATCCGCCGCAACGTGGACATGCTGTACGTCATCGAGAACAACGGCGTGTACGGGCTGACCAAGGGACAGTTCTCCGCGTCAGCCGATGTGGGCACCAAGTCGAAGCGCGGGGTCGAGAACGTGAGCCCGCCGATCGATCCGGTGTTTCTCGCGCTCACGCTCGGCGCCACATTCGTGGCGCGCAGCTTCTCGGGCGACAAGGCGCAGCTCGTGCCGATCCTGAAGGCGGGGATCCAGCACCGCGGTTTCGCGCTGGTGGACGTCATCTCGCCGTGCGTCGCGTTCAACGATCACGAAGGATCGACGAAGAGCTACATGTACACGCGCGAGCACGCCCTGCCGCTGTTGGAAGCGGACTTCGTGCCGGCGCCGGTCGCGACCGATTTCGTCCCGATTCAGCGCGAGATCACGACGTCGTACGAGCCGGGCTCGGTGAACACGGTGACGCTGCACGACGGGAGCACGGTGCGCTTCCGCAAGATCCCGGAGAACTACGATCCGACCGACCGGGACTCAGTGTACTCGTACCTGCGCGAGCGCGAGCATTCGGGCGAGGTGGTCACCGGACTGCTGTACGTCGATCCCGCGTCAGCCGACATGCATGCGACCATGCAGACGGTCGAGCGTCCGCTGTCGGAGATACCGTTCGAGGAGCTGTGTCCCGGCGCAAAGGCGCTGGAGGAGATTCAGCGGGGTTTCGTTTGACTGCCGCATAGATAAGCCAAGCCGCGAGCTGCAGAAGCTCATCCCGGAGGGACTCTGAGCTCGATCTCGTCACCCTCCCATACGACCACTTCCTCGCTAACCGGCGCGCGGTTGCTCCCGATGAAATCAGCCAGAAAACGCACGGAGACCGCGGTGCCGACCATGGTTCTCGGCAGCACGAACGTGCGCGTGGTGAGAGCGGTGACAGTCCCCAGGCGCGTTCTCTGTCCGGACCGCAGCACGTACACGTTCACGTCCATGAAGGCCTGATTCTCCACGCGAAGCGTCGCGGCGGTTCCCGGTGGTATTGTCTCCCGGGCGACGCGAGGCGCGCATGCAGCCGCCGCCACCAGCGAGAAGCAGACCCCGGTTCGCGCCAGGTTCCGCGCCGAGTATGTCACAACGCCCGCGCGTTGAAGGTGTCGCAGGCCTCGACGTCGCCGCTCTCGATCCCGCGCCTGAACCAGCGGACGCGCTGCACGGAGCTGCCGTGAGTGAAGCTCTCCGGCACGACCGTCCCCTGCGTCTGCCGCTGAATGCGGTCGTCGCCGATCGCGGCGGCGGCGTTCAACCCTTCCTCGATGTCTCCCGCTTCCAGTATCTGCCGCGAGCGATTGGCGTGATTGGCCCAGATCCCCGCGAAGCAATCGGCCTGCAGCTCCTGCATCACGGACAACAGGTTCGATTCCGCCTCGCCGCTGCGCTGCCGCTGGGCGGCCGTGCGCTCCGAGATGCCGAGCTGGTTCTGCACGTGATGGCCGACCTCGTGCGCGATCACGTACGCCTGCGCGAAATCCCCGTCCGCGCCGAACCGCGTACGCAGATCCTCGAAGAAGCTCAGGTCGATGTAGATGTCGCGATCGAGCTGGCAATAAAACGGGCCCATCGCGGCCTGCCCCATCCCGCAGGCCGACTGAGTCATGCCCGAGTAGATCACGACCTTGGGCTCCTCGTAATCCCGGCCGTTGGCCTGGAAGATCGCGTTCCAGGTGTCCTCGGTGTCGCCCAGAACGGCGGCCACGCGGTCCCGATTGGGATCGTTCGCCAGCGCCGCCGAGTCGGCCGGCGATAAGGGACCCGCTTCGGGCGCGGAGTTCAGCAGCGCTCCAGGGTCCACGCCGAGGAAGAGCGCGATGAGCAGGACTGCGATCCCCCCGATCCCGCCCACCGCCGGGCCCATCCGCATTCCCCGCCTGTCTTCGATGTTGGTGCTCCGTCTTCCCAGCCGCACGCAGCCTCCGTCGAGTCCGAAGTGGTGTACCCGCTAACAGCAACAGCCGTACTAGGACGTGAAAGGGCGGCAGGGTCGGGCGGAGAAGGGTCCGTACCTTGCTGGAATCGCTGCTTCATCCGGGGTATGCTCCGGAGCGGCAGGCCGTTCCGCGACGCGATCCGTCGGTACTCGCGCCGGCGACATCGACAGAAACCGGTGCGCGTGTTCCCACCCTGAAGGATCCCTGCGCAGCTCGGCGTCGAATGCGGCGATCACGCGTCTGGTGGCGGCCGCGGCGCCGACCTCATCGACGGCGATGGCCGCATCGAAGGTGATCTGGATCCTGCCCGCGCGATATCGGGTGAGCACGGGGACGATCGGCACGCCCGCGGCGGCGGCGATCCGCGCGGCTCCCGTCCACACGTGGACCGCGCGCCCGAGGAGAATCGCGGGAGTAGTGTGAGCCCCTGCCGGGCCAAAATGGTCCGTCGTGACAGCCGCCAAGCCGCCGTGGCTGATTCGATCCACCAGCTCGCGGAGCCCGCGCCACGTGCAGGGCACGTGCGCTCTTCCCGCGCGCTTCAGCCAGCGCGGCGCCGAGAGCAGCACGCCAGAGGACTGTCGCTCCATCCAGAGCGCGAGCACGCGGCCCCAGGGCGTGTGGTAAATGGCGTATACACAGCTCCGCTCCGACGCGCGGGATATTCCGCTGACCTCGACGCGGCGGAGCACGGCGTCGGCAAATCCCAGAACGAGCAGCAGCCGCAGTCCCTCGCGCGCGATTCGCGCGAACCAGATCGCCTCCAGCTCGGCGGAGCCGGTGGTCCGGCCGGCGTGCGCGCGGGAGAGAGCGGCGCGTGCACGGGCCGTCCGCTTCGAGCGCAGCATCCCGTCGAGACTCGCCAGCCCTGGCGCGAGAAACGTCGCGGCGGCGAACACTCCGCCGGCCAGCGAGTCTCCGATACCTGCGGCCGGGCGGTGGCGTGGCCGAACAAGTACGTCCGTTGCGAGGACGTGCGCGTTTCTCATCGGGCGCTCCAGTGTGGGACGAAGTGAAGCTCGTCCCGCCCGGGGCGGGTCCAACATACGTAGGAGTACGTAGCAGCCTTCGGCTGGTCCCACTGCCGCCTGCTTACGTCGCTCCCTTCGGAGTCGTAACTTGGCCGCGCCTCCTACCCGATAACCATGAATCGCAAAATTATGCAGTCGGCCGTGATCCTTCTGGGAGCTGCCGGTGCCGTCCTCTCAGCCTGCACGACGGCCCCCGCTTCTTCCGGCGATGATGCCGGGACCGTCTTGACTGCCGCCGAGCGCGCCGCGGGCTGGCGGAGTCTCTTCGACGGGAGCGATCTCGCCGCATGGCGCGGGTACCGCAAGCCGGGGCTGCCCGACGGCTGGCGGGTGGTCGACGGATCGCTCACGCTCGTGACCGCGGGCGCCGGCGACATCATCACCCGGGAGCAGTTCCGCACCTTCGACCTGCGGCTCGAGTGGAAAGTCGCTCCCGGCGGCAACAGCGGGATCTTCTACCGGGCGACCGAGGAAGGGAACTACATCTGGCAGAGCGCGAGCGAGATGCAGGTGCTGGACGACGAGCGCCACGCGGACGGGAAGTCGGAGCTGACCTCGGCCGGATCGAACTTCGCGCTGTATCCGGCCAGGCGCGGCGTGTCGCGCCCGGCCGGCGAATGGAATGCCGTGCGGCTGCTCGTGAACGGAAGCCACGTGGAGCACTGGCTCAACGGCGTGAAGGTGGTGGAATACGAGCTCGGCTCCCCCGAGTGGGAGGCGCGGGTGCGGGCGAGCAAGTTCGCGTCGATGCCGCTGTACGGAAGGGCGCCGCGGGGGCACATCGGGTTGCAGGACCACGGTGATCGGGTCGAGTTCCGCAACATCCGCATAAGGGTGCTGCCGTGAGCGTGCGCGCGCGGCTGTCGATCATGATGTTCCTGCAGTACTTCATCTGGGGGGCATGGTTCGTCACGCTGGGCACGTATCTCGGGACCACGCTCGCCTTCGACGGCACGCAGATCGGCCTCGCGTACGGCAGTCTGGCGATCGCGGCGATGGTCTCGCCGTTTTTCGTGGGAATGGTCGCCGACCGGTTCTTCGCGACCGAGAAGATGCTGGTCGCGCTGCACGTCGGCGGGGCGGTGCTGCTGTGGTACGCATCGACGATCGGCGACTTCGGAACGTTCTATCCCGTATTGATCCTGTACGCGCTGTTTTACATGCCGACGCTCGCGCTGTCCAACGCCATCTCGTTCGCGAACGTGGCGAGCTCGGCGAAAGAATTTCCGCGGATCCGCGTGCTGGGGACGATCGGGTGGATCGTCGCGGGAATTCTCGTCGGCCAGCTCGGACTGGAGGCGACCGCGGTGCCGATGCGGATCGCGGCCGGCGCGTCGCTGGTACTCGCGGCTTTCGCTCTTCTATTGCCACACACGCCGCCGAGCTCTGCGGGCCGCCCCTTGTCGGTGCGGGACGTGCTGGGGCTGGATGCGCTGTCGCTGATGCGCGACCGATCGTTCGCCGTGTTCGTGGTGGGGTCGTTCCTGCTGTGCATCCCGCTGCAGTTCTACTACGCGTTCACGAACCTGTTCCTGAACGAGATCGGCCTGCCGGAGCCGGCGAGCAAGATGACGCTCGGCCAGATGTCGGAGATCGCGTTCATGATCCTGCTGCCGTGGTTCCTGGTGCGGCTGGGCGTGAAGAAGATCATGCTGATCGGGATGGCCGCGTGGGCGGCGCGGTATTTCCTGTTCGCCAACGGCGGGCTGGGCGCGAACGTGTGGATGCTGTATCTCGGCATCCTGCTGCACGGCGTGTGCTACGATTTCTTTTTCGTGACGGGGCAGATCTACGTGGATCAGCAGGCGGGGGTGCGGATACGGGCGGCCGCGCAGGGGTTCATCGCATTCGTGACGATGGGGGTTGGAAACTTCATCGGGGCGTGGGCATCGGGGCGGATTGTGGAGCGGTACGCGGTGCCGGGAGGGCATGACTGGAATGCGATTTGGATGGTACCCGCTGTTGGTGCCGCGGTAATCCTCGTCGTTTTCGCACTGCTGTTCCGTCCGGCTCAGACCCAGCAAGCGGCTTAACTACGCTGCGTGCTGCGTGCTGCGGCCTGCGCCCTCGCAGGGTCCGTTGCACCGGAAATGATTGTGTTGCACCACTGGCAAAACGATTCGGGGAATTCGGGCCTCTCCATACAGGATTCGGGGTGGAGAGCGAGCCTGCCGAATTCAGGGAAGGGGAGCCGGGTCCGGTGCACGCTGGCGATCCGATCAGGCGGATGGCGGCGTACAGATTGGCGCTTGAAGTACTGGATTTTGCGTGGGCAGATGCCGCGACGGTCAGGACGCATCCGACGACAGCATTCATAGCGTCGCAGCTGTACCGGTCAGCGAGCTCGATCGGGGCGAACATCTGCGACGGATACAGTCGCAGCTCCGGAAAAGATCGAGTGCGGTTCTTCGAGTACGCGCTCAGCTCCGCCCGGGAATGTCGGTTTTGGTACCACGCTGCCAGGCACGTCCTCGAGCGAGCTGACTATGAGAAGCGCACTTCTCTACTGACACGCATCTGCCAGATCCTTCTCAAGGCCATTCCCAAGGAGCGCGACCGCGACATTCGCCCGGATCCAAACGGTGGTGAGGAACAGTGAACATGGATCGCGCACGGAGCCTGCGAGGACCCACGCCGCAGCGAGGGCGCAGGCCGCAGCACGCAGCACGCAGCATGTAGCGCCGGTAGCACGCAGCACGCAGCGCAGTTAGCACGCAGCGCAGTTCACCGCGGTCTCCACTTGCCGCGAGCGACTTCGGGCACGAAAGAATCCAGCCCCTTCGGCGGAAACTCCAACGTCCTTCCTTTCGCCGCACTCATGTACGCTGTCATCAAAATCTGCATGACTTCAACCCCGTCCTCGAACGTCAGCATCGGCTTCTCCCCCCGCAGAAACGTCCGCACGAAATGCCTGTTCTCCGCGGCGTAGCCGTACGCCGCAGCTTCGTCGGCGACGACGGGCATCAATCCCATCTCGGCGTTCTGCTTTTCCACCAGATCTTCACCCGCCTTTCCGCGCACTTCGCGGCTGAAGAACAGCTTGAGCCAGCTGTCGAGCGTGTTCCACGACATCGAGTACTCGGGACCGAGCAGCTCCGCCGACAGGCGCAGCCCCGCGCCGACGAAGCTCCAGGACGTCGTGACTTCGCCGATGAGAGTTTCGCCGGTGGATGCCTCGTATTCGATCGTCGCCCGCGCGAAATCCTCTGCGGGTCGGCGGCGGTAGTCTACGTCCTTGCCCATCGTGGCCCGCAGACGCCTGGCGTACTGCGGCCGCGTCCACTTGAGTGAAGCGACATGACCCGTGACGCGTACCGGCCGAATGGACGAGCGAGGCGCGCCGGGCTCGGTCAGCAGATGGCGCACGACCTCGACCGAGTGGCACATCATGTCGTTCAGCACTCCGCCGCCCTGCAGCGTCCCCTGCCAGAACCAGGGCATGTGCGGACCGCTGTGCTCCTCCGCGGCACGCGCGAGGTACGGGCGGCCGGTGAGGGCGGCGCCGCGCGCCCAGATCAGATCGCGCCCGCGCGTGATGTCCGGCGCGAACAACTGGTTCTCCAGGTAGCCCGTATTCAGGCCGACGCTCGCGGCGAGCCGGGCGACCTTCTTCGCCTCGGCGACGTTGCGCGCCAGCGGCTTCTCGCAGGCGAGCCCGCGCAGCTCGCCCTCTCCGCGCTCGATCGTCGAGACGATCTCCTCGACGTTGGCGATGCGCGCGTGGTTGGGGCCGCACAGCCAGATCGCGTCCACCGCCGGGTCGGCGACCATCTCACGGATCGACCGGAACGGCTTCGTGTCGCCCACCTCCAGCGCGCGGGCGTACGCCGCCGTGGCGGCCGCGTTCTTCCTGTTCGGGCTCCACACCCCGACCACGTCGGCGTCGCGCACGGCCGCGAACGCCTGGATGTGGAAGCGGGCGTTGAAGCCGCTCCCGACCAGCCCTATGCCGAGCCGCCCACCGCTCACTGAACCGGGATGCGCGTGTTCATGAGATCCTGCGACACGCCGAGCTTCGCCATCGCCTCGGCGGAGCACCCCTGCCAGTTCGGGTTGAACACGTTGCCCGCGTAGCGCACGTCCTGCCAGCCCATCGCGCTGGAGAAGAATCCGCCGGCGGTGAGATCGCGGAAGCGGGTGAAGAACGAGACGCCGTGGCTGTGCTCCGGCTTCGCGCGCGCGGGCCAGGCGACGTCGTCGAGCACGGCGCGCCGCTGCTCGTCGGTGCAGCGCGCGAAGGTCGCGCCGAACCGCTCGCGGCACTCGAAGTCGAGCCAGCCGAGCCCGCCGCGCATGGCGACTTTGCTCGATTCGGACGCGTCCTTGTCGGAGAACAGAAAGTCCATGTACTCCGGGACTTTCGCCTCGGTCGCGCTGCCCGACCGCTCGTCGCGCGGGATGATGTAGTCCACCAGCATCCGCACGGTCTCCCATTCACTGCTGGTGAAGAACGTGGGAGCGTAATTCTGTGCATCGGTCGCGAACGCGCGCCCCGCGCGCTCGAGCTGCGGCGGCGTGAGGTCCCACGCGAGAGCGAAGGGGAGCGCGGCCATCGCCTTGACCGCGTCGCGGCGGGTCACGTCGGTCATAGCGCCTTCGCCTTGATCTGGTCGCGGATGTAGTCCGACGTGCGCCATGCCAGCGCCATGATTGTCCACGTCGGGTTCTTGTCCGCCTGCGACACGAACGGACCGCCGTCGGCGACGAAGAGGTTCCTGCAGTCGTGCGCCTGGCAGTTCGAGTTGAGCACTGACGTCCTCGGGTCGTGTCCCATGCGCGTCCCGCCGAGCTCGTGGATGATCTGCCCGCCGGTCGCGATGTTGTAGTCCTGCTCCTTCGTGGGCATCGGGGAGAAGACTTGCCCGCCCATGTCGGCCACGAGGGCGCGGAACGTCTCCTGCATGTGCCGCACCTGGTTGATCTCGTGCTCGCTCCACTTCCAGTGGAAGCGCAGCACCGGAATCCCGAAGCGGTCCACGACGTTCGGGTCGATCTCGCAGTAGGAGTCGTCGTTCGGAATCATCTCGCCGCGGCCGGAGAAGCCGATCGTCGCGCCGTAATACTTGCGGTAGTCGTCCTTGAGCTGCTTGCCGTAGCCGCCGCCGCCCGGATAGCGGTGGATGCCGCCCATGAAGCCCGCGCCCGGCGCGCGGACCCCGCCCCACACCTCGATGTGGTAGCCGCGGGCGAAATCGAGCTTGCTGTTGTCCAGCCACCACGGCATGTACACGTGCATCCCGCCGGCGCCGTCCTCGTTGTGCGTGACGTGATTCTCCATCGCCGGTATGTAGCCGGCCACGTCGCTGCCGGTGGTGTCCGTGATGTACTTGCCGAGGGTGCCGCTGCCGTTGGCCAGGCCCTGCGGGAACAGCGGCGACTTCGAGTTCAGGAGGATCCGCGCCGACTCGAGCGCGCTCGCGGCGAGCACGACGACGCGGCCGCGCGCCTGCAGCTCCTCGCCGGTGAGCTTGTTGACGTACGACACCCCGGTCGCGAGGCCGTTCGGCGCGGTCGTCACCTCGCGCACCATGGCGTTGGTGAGCAACGTGAGCTTGCCCGTGGCCAGCGCCGGAGCGATGAAGACGTCGGGGCTGGAGAAGTTCGATCTTGTCGTGCAGCCGCGGCTGCACTGGCCGCAGTAATGACATGCGGGCCGCCCGTTGAGCGGCTGCGTGATGACGGAGCGGCGCGCGGGGATGCAGGTGATGTTGAGGTTGTCGCACGATTTCTTGACGAGCAACTCGTAGCAGCGCGGCGCCGGCGGCGGGTGAAAGATCCCGTCGGGCTCGTTGGGGATTCCTTCGCGGCTGCCGTAGATGCCGACGATTTTGTCCACTTCGTCGAAGTACGGGGCGACGTCGTCGTACGAGATGGGCCAGTCGTCGCCGAGCCCGTCGAGGGTCTTGCGCCTGAAATCGTCGGGGCCGAAGCGGAGGGAGATGCGGCCCCAGTGGTTGGTGCGGCCGCCGAGCATGCGCGCGCGCCACCAGAGGAAGCGCGAGCCGGGCGCGGTGGTGTACGGCTCACCCTCGATCTCCCAGCCGCCGTCGCAGGCGTCGAACTCGCCGAAGGGGCGGAGCCGGGTGGCCGCGCCGCGGCGGGGCGAAGCGTAATTCGGCACGAGCATCGGCGAGTCTTTCGAGGCGTACCACGGGCCTCCGGCCTCGAGCAACAGCACGTTGGCGCCGGCTTTCGTCAACGCGTAGGCCGCCATCCCTCCGCCCGCGCCGGACCCGACGATCACCACGTCATACATCGTGTTCTGAGTCATCTCTGCGGCTCGGGTTCGGGTTGTCCCCGTCAGAAACTACGAACGGCTCCGCGGGATGACTAGAACCGCCGCTCGCGGCGCCGTCAGATCCCGAGCGAGCGGAGGTGGCTCAGGCTCGTTCGCGCGCTGACAAACGCGTCGGCGGGGTCGTCGTGCTCGACGAAGAAGTGGCGGGCGCCGGCGGACCGCGCGGCGGGGATGATGCGCGACCAGTCTATCGTGCCGCCTCCCACGTCCGCCATGCGCCCGCTGGCGGTCCGGTCCTTCAGGTGTAGCGAGCTGTATCGCGCGGGATGCCGAGCGAGATACGCCAGCGGATCCTGGCCCGCATCGACCAGCCAGTACACATCCAGCTGCATCGTCACATACCGTGGGTCGGTCTCGGACAGTAGCACGTCATAGAGAAAGCCGTCGCCCGCTCTCGTGAAATCGTAGGTGTAATTGTGGTAGCCGAAGCGGACGCCAGAGGCCAGCGCCGCCTCACCCGCGCGGTTGAAGCGGTCGGCGAGTCGCTTGTAGCCGTCGGGCGTGCGGTGCGCGTCCGGCACCCAGGCGAAGATCAAATAATCGTGCCCCATCGCGGCCGCATTCGCGACCGTTCGAGCCCAATCGCCCTCGAGCTCCGGCATCCCGATGTGCGAGGACGGCGCCGCCAGCCCCGCGGCTCGCAGCGCCGAGCGCGCAGCGGCGGGGGAGTTGCCGTGGTACCCGGCAAATTCCACCTCGTCGTATCCGATCGCGGCGATGCGGGCGAGCGTGCCCGAAAAGTCCCGTGCCAGCTCCCGCCGCGCGGTGTAAAGCTGGAAGCCGAATCGCGCTCTCTTCGGCGCGGCTTCGACCGCCGCCGGCCGCAAGGCGATGGCGGCGCCGGCCGAAAGCAGCGCGTTGACGAATGCCCGCCGGCCGATCGCCCCGCCCATCACACGTCCGCCCTTCCACGACAGCCGGGAACCCGGCGAGCGGCATGCGCAGCCGCGAGGAGTGCGACGAGGCGGTTTTTCACTTCCGAGGCGCGTGGTAACATTGGTACAATCTCATCGTACGAAACCGATGGATTCCTCGCCGGGATGGCCTCTACGGTCACCGTGCGCGGATGCGGGAAAGGTTCCACCCGATTACGGTCGCATTTCGACTGTAAAACCGCTACACTGTCATGTATCGGACCGTGCCCACGTCGGGCTCCCCGGCCGAGCATTCAGAATCGACATCGGACAAGGTACCACTGGTCACCTTTGCCGTCCTCCTGGGTGGTTCCCCAAGCGCTCTGTACCGGCGCGCAGGAGTTGACGATGGAGACCCGTCCGAAGTTGGATCATTCCGAGGCCCCGCTCGAGAGAAACTCGCTGCTGCGCGCGCTGTCGCCGGAAGATTACGCGAAGGTAATGGAGCACGCGACAACCGTTCCGCTCCGCCTGCGGCAGGATCTCGTCGAGCCGGGCGAGGCGATGCGATACGCGTGGTTCCCGCAGAGCGGAATGCTGTCCATCGTCAACGACATGAACGACGGGAAGACCAGCATCGAGGTAGGCGTGATCGGGCGCGAGGGAGTCGCGGGTCTGGCCCTCTTTCACGGGCGTAAGACTCAGCCCCTGCGGATCCTGGTGCAGGTGGCCGGCGAGGCGAAGCGCATCCCGGCGGACGCCTTCAAGGCGGTCATCCGGCACGCCCCGACGCTCAGAGACGTCCTTCACCGCTATACGCTCGCGGTGCTGAATCAGGCGGGGCAGCAGGTAGCCTGCAACCGGCTGCATTCCCTGGAGCAACGCTGCGCGAAGTGGCTGCTGACGACGCACGATCACATGGACGCGCAGGAGCTGCCGCTCACCCAGGAGTTTCTCGCAATCATGCTCGGCGTGAGGCGTCCCGGGGTCACGGTGGCGGCTCAGTCGCTCCAGGACGCGGGTCTGATCAAGTACCGGCGGGGCCGCATCACGATCACCGACCGCTCCGGGCTCGAGCAGATCGCGTGTGAGTGCTACGGACGAATCCGCGAGGATTACGAGGAGCTGCTCGGCGATTTCATGATCCCACCGGCGCTTGCCCTGGAAGGACAACCGCTGCGAGTGGCGTAGATCCGGCAGACAGCAAACTGCCACATAGAACGGATAAGCGGCGAGCGGCCAGCTGGTAGCTGCCAGCTACGAGCAGTCTAGTCTTCGCTCGCAGCTGGAAGCTTCCAGCTGAAAGCTCGCAGCTTGGCAGTTCTAAGTGGCAGTTGTTCTCATTGCCTCATCTGACGCAGAACCTCGCCGAGGCGGCGAATCTCCTCCCCGTACGTAGCCCAGTCCCCATTGCGCTGCGCGGCGAGCGCCCGATCGTAGTGCTGTTGCGCCCGCTGCGTCAGCGTAGCAGCCGCGCCTGAAACGGGAGCGGGGGCCGTCGGAGTCGGAGCGGGCGGAGCTCCGGATATGGGCGCGTCCGCGCCGGAGACTTCTCGGTCCGCTCTCGCGGCGCGCGCGTCACCCTCCGCGCCGAACAGGCGCGCGAGCCCCTGGTCCAGAGTCTCCTCCATCACCACGTGGTTCTGGTACGCGACGATCACGCGCTTCATCTCCGGGATCGTGCCGCCGCGGGCGCGCGTGTACAGCGGCTGCACGTAGATGAGCGACTCCTCGATCGGGATGACGAGCAGCTCTCCCTTGATGACTTCCGAGCCGCTCTGATCCCACAGCGTCACTTGCCGTGAGATCTCGGTGTCCTGATTGATGCGGTTCATGATCTGGCGCGGCCCGAACACCAGCGACTGCTTCGGGAACCGGTACACCAGCAGCTCGCCGTACCGCTCGCCGTCGTTCCGCGCGACCATCCACGACGCGAGGTTGTCCTTGCCGCGGGGCGTGAACGGGCTCATGTAGATGTACTCGGCGGCCTGCTCCTCGGGCAGCCGCATGATCACGTGCCGCATGAACGGGTTCGCGCGCTCCGCCGTCACGACGCGCGGCATCTGCCATTGGTCCTCGCGGTGGTAGAACGTGTGCGCGTCCATCATGTGATAGGTCGTGTACATCGCCGTCTGCGCGTCGAAGAGGTCCGTCGGGTAGCGGATGTGCCGCCGCAGGTCGTCGGGCATCGCCGACAGCGGCTGGAAGATCCCGCCGAAGATGCGGCCATACGTCCGGATCAGCGGGTCCGCCGGATCGACCACGTACGCGGTGACTTTCCCGTCGAACGCGTCGATCACGACCTTGACGCTGTTGCGCATGTAGTTCACGCCGTCGGCCCGCGGCTGCGAGTACGGGTAGTTGCTGCTCGTCGTGTAGGCGTCCACGAACCACTTCAGCTCGCCGGCGTCGTTCAGGACCAGATACGGATCTCCGTCGAACGAGAGAAACGGCAGCGCCTTGCGCACCCGGCTCGGAATGTCGCGGTTGTACATGACGCGGCTCTGCGGCGTGACGTCGTTCGACAGCAGCAGCTTGAGCGACTGGAAGTGCCACGCGAACAGGAGCTTCTTCGCGAAGGACGAAATCGGGACGCCGCCGGTCCCCTTGTAGCTGGTGAAGATGTTGTCCTCGCCGGAGGGGTAGTCGAACTCCGGCTGGCCCGTGTTGACGAAGACGTAGCTGTCGGTCAGCTCCCCGAAGTAGATCTGCGGACGGGTCACTTTGAGCGAGATGACGGAGACGGGCGGCAGGTCCTTGATGAAGAGCACCGGGAGCCCTTCCTGCGTGACCTGGTTCACCGGAGCCATCGTGAGGCCCATCCCGTGCGTGAACGTCAGCCGCTCGTTGATGAAGGTCTTCGTCGGCAGCGAGCGCGTGTTGAGCTCTCTCGCCGACAGGTGGACCTGGCGGTAGCGGCCGTCGATCATGTACCGGTCGTCGTCCACGTTTATGAAGTCGTAGTACGTCCGGATCTCCTGCAGCGACCCGAACGTCTGGCTGAGCAGGTCGCGCTCCCAGAGCCGCACGTTCTCGATCGTCCCGGGATTGGCGGTGATGTCCGCCATGCTCAGCCGATCCTCCCCGCTCAGGTCGCGCGTTACCACCTTGTCGAGTCCCCACGCCTCGCGCGTGGCCTTGATGTGATGCCCGAGGTACGCGGTCTCGCGATTGAGCTCATTCGGCGCCACCAGCAGCTTCTGCATCGCGAACGGGAAGATCCCGCGCCCCACGATGGCGACCGCCAGGTACAGCGCGATCGCGAGGGTGCCGAACCAGACGAGCTTGCCCCGCACGACTCCCCAGAGGACGAGCGCGGCCGACAGCAGCGCGACCGCGGCGGAGACGTTGAGCGCGGGCCGGGTCGCGTGCGTGTCCGTGTAGCTCGCGCCGAACAGCGGCCCGGTCGTCGAGTACAGCAGTCCCGGTACGCGGACCGCCCAGAGGCGAATCGCGATCAGCAGGAACAGAAAAGCCAGCAATCCGCCCAGGTGAAACGCGGCGTTGCGCTCCACTGAAGTGCGCCGGGGAGGCAGAATGAGATCGCCGCGGACCCAGTACATCGCGGTCGTCACCAGCAGCGAGAGCACGGTCAGCGACACCAGCACGTTGAGCGCCGCGGCCGCGAGCGGCAGGGTGAACAGGTAGTAGCCGACGTCGCGGCCGAAGATCGGGTCCGCGGCTCCCACGGCGACGCCGTTCATCCCCTGCAGCACGGTGAGCCAGAGGGCTGAGAGCGAGATGCCGAACAGAAAGGCGAGCACCGCGGCGAGCGGGAGCGCCAGCTTCCCGATGATCGCTACGAGATCCACCGGCGGCCCGGTCGGGTTGGCGAGGAGGATCGGCTGCGTGACGGGACCACGCTGAGCCAGGCGCAGATTGCCGTACAGGAACGCGAACGTGAGCAGCCCGCCGATTCCGAAGAGCGCCGCGCGGGCGTTGAGGTCGGTCCAGAAGACCGTCGCGTACCCGATCTCCCTGAACCAGAGCCAATCAGTGATCGCGCCTACGAGCCACGGGATGAGCCCGAAGAAGAGCACGATGAACAGAACGATCCACTTTGCGAATCTCCGCCTCGGACGCGCGGGGAGCTGGCGGAAGGAGCCGAGGTCGATCGGGGGCTCGTGCGGGGGGGTGGTCATGGTAAAGAAACTAATCACGCAGGCGGGGTCGCGGACACCGCGGAGTAGGGGATTCTCCCCGCGCTCGCGTAAGGGAATGGCGGGACCAAATGCAGCGATACGCCGACATCGCTGGTGGCCCGACAATCATATCTTCTCTTCGGACCTCGAGGATCACCCGAGAGCTCTGGAGGCCGGTATGCCCGCGACCATTTCGCCCCAAGCGACAAACTCCTTCACCGAGCGCGCCCGGCGCGGGTCGTCCACGGCGCCCGATGTCCACGCGGGACCGATCCTGGTCGCTTCCGACGGCACTCCTGCCTCGACTCACGCGCTTTCCGCCGCAGCCGTTGTGGCTCGGGCGGTGGACGCGCCTGCCCAGGTGATCTCCGTCATGGAGCCGATCTCCGCGTATGTTCCGGCGGCCAACGTCCGCCCGATTCGTCCTCGCTGGGATGCCGCGCGTATTGAAGGAAGGCTTGCCGCGGTGCGGAACCAGAGCCGGATTGCCGGCGGCACGGACGACTGGACCATCGACGTCAAGCTGGGCGACCGCGCCCCGATCATTGCGCGGCTCGCTCGACAGCGGCAGGCACGCCTCCTAGTCATGGGAATGCACCGTCATACTGCGGCGGACCGATGGTTCGGCGGCGACACCGTTTTTGACGTCGTTCGTCTCGGCGACACTCCGATTCTGGTAGTGCCGCGCGCCATGGACGGCATGCCACGAACCGCGGTTATCGGCGTGGACCTCTTACCGTGGAGCGCTTCCGCCGCGCGCGAAGCGCTCGCGATCTTTCCAACTGTGACCACGGTGTATCTCGTGCACGTGACGGAGCCGGACGCAGAGTTTGAGTGCGCCGAGGATCGTGTAGAGTATTTCGCTGCCGTGCGCGATACGTTCGCGCAGCTCGGGAAGATTCTGGCCGGGGGCCCCGACAGGCGGATCATCCCAGTCGAACGCACGGGGAAACCGGCCTCCGAGCTCGTCGCTGTCGCGGGCGACGTCCACGCCGATCTTCTGGTGGTCGGAAGCCACCCGCGGGGCCTGTTCAAGCGGTTGGTCGCCGGCACCATGGCAACCCGCGTGCTGCGTGGAGCCGAGTGCCCGGTTCTTGTAGTTCCGCCGTCGCCGGGCGCAGATTTCCGGGACACTCGATCTTCCGCCGGCTTTTCACGGGAGGCCATGGCGGAGCGCGTTCGCGAGCTCAGCGCGCGCAACGCTGGAAGGCGCGTTCTTGTAGAGATCGACAACCCGGAGATAGGAGCGCAGGCCCTGGCGGTTGACTATACGCTGCAGGGGCTCGACTACGATCCACGGGACGGCCGGCTGCAGGTTTTTCTTGGCGGAGCGGACGGCAATGACGGACGGCACCTCACTCACACTATCGGGGAGCCAGAGAACGTGGACGCACTTCGGGGGACCGACGGGCTCGACCAGGTACTGCGCGTCACCGACAGGGCCGGCCAGATGCTCATCACCTTCTTGAGCTGACCGGGGCCAGCCACCATGCAACGCGTTCTGGTCATAGACGACGATCCCACCGTTACGAGCGTGCTGAAGCGCGGGCTCGCATATGAGGGGTACACGGTCGACACCGCGGAAGCGGGCGCAAAGGGCCTTACCATCGCGCGCGACCGCGCGCCCGATCTGGTGATCCTCGATGTCATGATGCCCGGCATCGATGGATTTGAGGTGCTCAAGAGACTGCGCAGTGCGGACGAGAAGCTGCCGGTGCTCATGCTGACGGCGCGCGATGCGCCGACGGATCAGGTGAAGGGGCTCGAAAGCGGCGCGGACGACTATATCGTAAAGCCGTTCACCTTCGCCGTGCTTGCCGCGCACGTAAAAGCGCTTCTCCGGCGCGGCGAGATTGACCACCCCGAGGTTCTTCGCTTTGCGGACTTGTCGCTCGACACGGGCACGCGTCGGGCGCATCGCGGCAACCGCGACATTGATCTCACGTCCACCGAGTACGAGGTCCTGCGGCAGTTTCTGCTGCATCCGCGTCGCGTGCTTCCCAAGCATTTTCTCATGGACCGTGTGTGGGGGTACGACGTCGAGGGCAGCTCCAACGTGCTCGAGGTCTACGTCAAGCAGCTTCGCAGGAAACTCGAGACGGCTGGTGAACACAGGCTGATCCACACCTTCCGCGGCACCGGTTACGCCTTGCGCGAGCCGTAGGCCGCGAGCCAAGGCCGAGGATGTCGCTGCGGCTCCGGCTGGCGGTCTGGTACGGCGGGCTCACCGGCCTGCTCATCCTCCTGGTGTGTGCCTACAGCTATGCGGTGCACAGCCGGGCGCACTATGACGAGATGGATGGGTCGCTCGCCGGTTCCGCGCAGCATGTAGCCGAGGAACTGGCCCTCACCTCGACAGCCGCCGCGCGCGGTGAGGTCCTGCATGCGTCACAGCTCCTGGGCTCGGCCATGCGAATCTACGGCCGGGACGGCGTGGTGCGCCTGCAAACCGAGAGCGGAGCCCTGGCTCCCGCGGTGGATCTTCGAGACCTGCTCGCCGCCACCGCGCCCCCGCCGTACGCGGCCATCGCGCGGTTGGCGCCTCCATTACATAGAGACCGCAGGCCCTCTGGCGCGTTCGGGTTGGTTCCGGGCAACGTAAGGTGGCGACTGTACGCCCTGGCGCTCCCGGGCGAGTCCGAATACCTCGTCGCGGTCGCGCGGCTCGGCATGATCGACAGCGCGGTCGGACGGTTCGGGCAGATCATGTTGCTGATGGCCGGCGTCGGGACCGCGCTGGCCTTTTTCCTCGGCTGGCTTCTCGCGGCGCATGCGTTGCGCCCTGTCGGCTTGCTGACGGAAACCGCAGCCGCCATAGCACGCTCACGCGAGTTTTCGCGGCGGGTACCGGCTGAGGCGGTCAAGCCCGCCGGGGACGAGCTTGGGCGGCTTGCGGCGACATTCAACGAGATGCTGGGAAGTCTCGATCAGGCGTATAGAATGCAGCAGCGCTTTGTATCCGACGCGTCGCACGAGCTGCGCGCGCCGCTGACCGCGATCCAGGCGAATTTGGAGCTGCTGCGCGACCGAAGGGACATGCCGGCTGAGGAGCGGGAGTGGGCTACCCGTGAGGCTGCCCTGGAGGCCGGCCGAATGGCGCGTCTGGTGGCCGACCTGCTGGCGCTTGCGCGGGCTGACGCAGGCGTGCCGCTCCGGCGCGAGCCGGTCGAGCTCGACCGGCTGGTCATGGAGGTCATCGGTGAGGCGCGCTTCCTTGCACACGGGCAGCTCCTGGAAATTCGCCAGCTCGAACCGTCAACGATCGAAGGCGACCGGGACCGTCTGAAGCAGCTCTTTCTGATTCTTGTAGATAATTCCATCAAATACACGCCGCCGGGTGGCCGCGTACGGCTGAGCCTGCGTCGCGAGGAGGGCGTGGCCGTGTTCGTCGTGGAGGATACGGGGGCCGGGATTCCGCCCGACGCGTTACCCCACGTCTTCGAGCGCTTCTATCGGGCGGACGCGGCCCGTTCCGGCGACCCGGGCGGCACGGGCCTCGGGCTTCCGATTGCAAGTTGGATCGCCGCCCAGCACGGCGGCTCGGTCGAGATCGAGAGTACTGTAGGTCGGGGCACCACGGCGACCGCTTTTCTGCAGCTCGCATAGCCCTGCCGGGTACCGCCCGCAACCATCCGCGTCGAACCTGCCGCGCACGATCTCACGCGGGATTCAGCCGGCGTTCGGAATCGCGGTGGTTGCAGTCGAACGCACCCGCGGCGCTCCCGCGGCTCCGCGGGAGCCGGTGAAAGCGTAACAAAGCGCGGCCCGGTCGCTTCACGCGGCCCTCAGGTTGGCATCAGCAGGGGCATGCATGGTTAGCGCGAGGCGGTGATTCGCCGCCGCTACTTCTTCACAAGGAGTGTCTTCATGCGATCCGATGCCTCCCCGCTCGATGCGCGCGCTTTCGGGCTCGCGGCGGGCACCGCGGCTGCGGTGCTGTCCGCCGTCTGCGCCGCTGCTATCGCCATCGCGCCAGGCGGAACCATGACGCTGTTCGGTTATCTGTTCCATTCCGACTTAGGCAGTCTCGTGCCCACGCTCACGTGGGGGAGCTTCATCATTAGTGTGGTCGGTTGGGCCCTTATCACCGGGATAACGTTTTTCGGAGCCGCCGCACTCTACAATCGACTCGCCGGGGCCGGGGCCGAAGGCGCGGAGCGATCAGCGCGCGGCTTTGCTTGAGCGAAGCCGAATCGAGGAGCGGCATCATGACGCGCAAGGCCACGACCGTCATGCTTGAGGACGCCGGCCGCGTTGCAGGCTCGACGCAGACGGTCGAAAAGGTCCTTCGTAACGTGCCGGGAGTGCTTCGGGCGTACGCCAATCCGGCCACGGAGGCGGCATACGTCGAGTATGACGCCGAGCGGTGCAAGGAAGCCGACCTCGTCCGCGCACTGGAATCGCTCGGCCTTCGGGCGGTGCTGTCTCCGGGCCGTTAACCAGCGGCGCCAGGCCACCTTTACCAAAGAGGCTTTCAATGCATGGCACCGACACCGGATCCAGAAGCTGGCTGGCGTTCATCGGTCTCAGCCTGATCGCCGCGTTCTTCCTGTTCACGGAGCACCGGGCTCACTTGTTCGGCTGGCTGCCGTTTCTCTTTCTGCTCGCTTGTCCCTTTCTGCACATGTTCGGGCACGGCGGTCACGGAGCTCACGGCAGTCAACAGGAAAACGACAATCGCAGTCCGCCTTCCGGCGTCAGGAATGGCGACCACCAGCATTCGTTTCGCGCAACGCGTGATGATTCGAGGAGCGAGCCATGAGCGCCGATATGCCCGCCTACGGACTTTGGACGCTGGTCGTGCTCAACTCGGCGATCTTCCTGATCTTCGCCTTCAGCTTCACCAAGCCAAAGACGAAGCGTGACTGGCGTTCCTTCAGTGCCTTCTCGGCGTTCATCGTAGCGCTATTCGCCGAGATGTACGGCTTTCCCTTGACCATCTACCTGCTGTCGGGCTGGCTCGGCCGCCGATATCCCGGGCTGGACCTGATGTCCCACGACGCCGGCCATCTGTGGAGCACGATCTTCGGCCTGCCCGGCGGCGCGCACTTGAATCCCCTGCACGTGCTCAGCAACTTGCTGATCGCGGCGGGCTTCCTCCTGCTCGCTGCCGCATGGCGGGTGCTGTATAAGGCACAGCGCGCCGGCCAGCTCGCGACCGACGGCCCATACGCCCGCGTGCGGCACCCGCAGTATGCGGCCTTCGTGGTGATCATGTTCGGGTTTCTGCTGCAGTGGCCCACTCTGGTGACGCTTGTGATGTTCCCCATACTCGTGGCGATGTACGTGCGCCTGGCGCTGCGGGAAGAGGCGGAGGCGCGCCGCACTTTCGGCGAACACTGGGACCGCTACGCCGCGCGGACGCCGCGGTACTTTCCACGCCCGGCCAGCCTGTTCTTTCCGCGACAGCGGGAAGTCTCATGAGCTCAGACAGCGGGATCATCATCGTCACCGGCTCCAACGGAGCGATCGGCACCGCCGTGATGCGGCGGTTCGTGGGGCGCTTCCAGGATGTCATTGGGTTCGACCGCAAGGCGTCCTCGCCTCCACCGCCGGGGTGCGTGGCCGTCCCTGTCGACATCACCTCAGACGAGAGCGTGCGCGATGGACTCCGCGTCATCCGGGACCATCACGGGACACACGTCGCATCGGTCATCCATCTCGCCGCCTACTACGACTTCTTCGGCGAGCCAAGCACGAAGTACGACGAGATCACGGTACGCGGCACGGGCCGCCTGGTACGCGGACTTCGCGAGCTCGACTTTCACGTCGAGCAGTTCGTGTTTTCCAGCACCATGCTCGTACACAAGCCGGCGGAGCCCGGCGAGTTCATCACCGAAGACTGGCCGGTCGAGCCCACCTGGGCATACCCGGAGTCGAAAGTCCGCACCGAACAACTCATTCGCGACGAGCGCGGCGAAATCCCGGCGGTTCTCCTGCGGATCTCGGGCGTATACGACGATCGCTGCAACTCGATCCCGCTGGCCCACCAAATTCAGCGCATCCACGAACGCGACCTCACCGGCCGGTTCTATTCCGGTTCGACCGCGCACGGGCAGGCGTTCATGCACATGGACGACCTTGTGGACGCGATCGAGCGGGTTGTGGACCGCCGAGCCGCACTGCCGCCGGAGCTGGCGCTCCTGCTCGGGGAGCCGGAAGCGCTCAGCTACGATGAGCTGCAGCACAGCATCGCGCGCCTCATCCGCGGATCGAGCAAGGAAACCGTCGCCCTCCCCAGCGTGATGGCGCCCCTCGCGAAAGCGGGCGCGTGGGTGCTGGGCCATGTGCCCGGACAGGAGGGATTCGTCAAGCCGTGGATGATCGACCGCGCGAACGATCATTACGCGCTCGACATCACGCGCGCGCGAACCACACTCGGCTGGGAGCCGAAGCGCTCGCTGCGCCAGACGCTGCCGAAGATGATCGAGGCGCTCAAGGCGGACCCGCCCGGCTGGTACGGCGAGAACGACCTCAAGCTTCCGGGGAAGCTCGAGAAGCGGGCCGGTAAGGTCAGGACACAGGCGGCGGCAGCGCAAGAACCGCCGGCGGAGGCATCATCGGTCGGGCGCGGCCTCGCGTCACCCATCGCGGCGAGCGTCGCAAACTCTGCGGCACCGGATCACGCTGGCCACGCGCCGTCGCACCATCACCATGCGACTGCGACGCCGCCTCGCGCCGCGATGCAACCGCACGCGGCAGCGACGGCAGCTCCTGGTGGCGCGGCGATGACGATGGCGCACGTGAGTGCGCCGGTCTGGCCGCATTTCGCGAACATGTCGCTGGGCTTGTGGCTCATCACCAGCGCGTTCGCGCTCGGCCTGAGCCGCCCGCTCCAGGTGAGCGATGTCGCGAGCGGGGCGCTCGTCATCCTGTTCGCCGCGCTGTCGCTGTCGCACCGCCCGTTCTGGCGGCTCTGGGCGCCGTGGGCGAATTCGCTCGTCGGCCTGTGGCTGCTCTTCGCTCCGCTCGTCTTCTGGGCGCCCACGGCCGCCGGCTACGCCAACGACACGCTCGCCGGCGCGCTGGTCGTCGTGTTCGCCATCCTGGCGCCGGGAATGCCGATGGCACCGGGGATGAGTATGGAGCCGGGCCCGGACGTGCCGTCAGGCTGGTCCTACAACCCGTCGAGCTGGCCGCAGCGGGCACCGATCATCGCGCTTGCCCTCCTCGGGTTCTTCCTCTCGCGGCAGATGGCGTCGTTCCAACTCGAGCACATAGCGACGCTCACCGACCCGTTCTTCGGCCTCGGTACAGAGCGCGTGCTGACGTCGGACGTCTCCCGCGCCTTCCCCATTCCCGACGCCGGGCTCGGCGCCGTCGCGTACATGGTCGAGTTCCTCATGGGATTCATGGGCGATAAGCGGCGGTGGAGGACGATGCCGTGGATGGTGACTTTCTTCGGGATTCTGGTAGTCCCGCTCGGCGTTGTCAGTATCGTGCTCATTATTCTGCAGCCGCTGGCGGTGGGGGCCTGGTGCACGCCATGTCTCATCGCCGCTGTCGCCATGGTGACCATGATCGCGCTGACCCTCGACGAGGTCGTGGCCATGGGTCAGTTCCTCGTGCAGGCACGGCGTGAGGGCCAGCCGTTCTGGCGCGTATTCTGGCTGGGCGGTACGCTGCGCGAGACACCGGAAACAGGTCCCGTTCATCCCGACGTGGTGAGCACCAGGGCCATGGTCTGGGGAGTGGCACTGCCCTGGAACCTGCTCGTGAGCGCGGGCTTGGGCGTATGGCTCATGTTCACGCCATCGATACTTGGAAGCACGGGCACGGCTGCGCACAGCCAACACCTTTTCGGCGCCCTGATCGCGACCGTTGCAGTGATCGCGCTGGCCGACGTGGGCCGCGCGACTCGCTTCGTCAACGTCGTCTTCGGGGCCTGGGTGATCGCGGCCCCGTGGATCCTGAGTGAAGCGACGAGCGCGTCAAGGTGGAGCGATCTGGCCGCGGGGACGCTGGTGATCCTGCTCAGCCTGCCGCGCGGCCCGGTGGGCGAGCGCTACGGCAGCTGGCGGCGGTACATCCGGTGAAGCCCGTGCTCACGCTGCCCGGAGATGTCGAGTGGATGCGATAGCCGGCGACCGCCGTGCAGCACCAGAAGAACGGGCAGAGCATGAAAGCCACGAACGCAACGCCTCACACGGCACAGTTCGGGGTGATCGGCCTCGGCGGCAAGGGCGAGAAGACGTCGTGTTCCTCTTCGACGTGGACAACACGCTCCTCGACAACGACGCGGTCGTGGAGGGCTACCGGGCCCACCTCGTCGGAGAGTACGGCCCCGACGCCGGAGAGCGGTACTGGGCTATCTTCGAGGAGCTCCGCAGCGAGCTCGGTTACGCCGACTACCTGGGCGCCCTCCAGCGGTACCGTCTCGAGCGCCTGCACGACCCCCACCTGCTCCTGGCGTCCTCGTACCTCCTCGACTATCCCTTCGCGGAGCGGCTGTACCCGGGCGCGCTCGACGTGCTCGCCCGATTCGGCCGCCTCGGGCCTACTGTGGTCTTCTCCGACGGCGACGTGGTCTTCCAGCCCCGCAAGATTGAACGCTCCGGCATCCGCCGGGCGGTCGAGAATCGGGTGCTGGTCCATATCCACAAGGAGCGGGAGTTGGAGTGCGTCGAGCGCCTCTACCCGGCAGCCCACTACGTCCTGATCGACGACAAGCTCCGGATTCTGGCCGCCGTGAAGCGGATCTGGGGCTCGCGCGTCACCACCGTCTTCCCCCAACAGGGCCATTACGCCCACGATCCCGAGATTCTGGCCGGCAATCCGCCGGCCGACCTCGCCATCAGCGGCATAGGTGATCTGCTTGATTACGATCTGGCGGCGCTGCTCGACCGGTCAGCTGAACGACCATGAGAGACCTGGAGAGCACCATCGCGTTGCTCATGGCGCCCGGCAAGGGGATCCTGGCTGCCGACGAGAGCCACGGGACGATCTCCCGGCGATTCGAGGCCCTGGGGATCGACCCCAGCGAGGAGAACCGGCGCCGCTACCGGCAGATGTTGTTCACGACGCCAAACCTGCAGGAGTACATCAGCGGCGTGATCCTGTTCGACGAGACCCTGCGGCAAGTCGCCGACAATGGAAAGCGGTTCGTGGAGATCCTGGTCGATGGCGGAATCGTCCCCGGCATCAAGGTCGACCGGGGCGCCAAGCCGTTGGCGGGAGCGCCGGGCGAGCGGGTCACCGAAGGCCTGGATGGCCTGCGTGAGCGGCTGGCGGAGTACCGGATGCTGGGCGCCCGCTTCGCCAAGTGGCGCGCCGTGATCGCAATCGGCGATGGAATACCAAGCACCTACTGCCTCGACGCCAACGCCCATGCACTCGCGCGTTACGCGGCGCTGTGCCAGGAGGCGGGACTGGTCCCGATCGTGGAGCCAGAGGTTCTCATGGACGGGGCGCATTCCCTCGAGCGCGGCTTCGAGGTAACGGAGGAGACGCTCGATCGCGTCTTCATCGCGCTCCGAGCCCACAGAGTCATCCTCGAGCAGATCCTGCTCAAGCCCAACATGGTGCTGCCGGGAGCAAGCTCCACGCAGCAGTCCAGTATTCGAGAAGTCGCGGACGCAACGGTGCGGTGCCTGCGCCGGGCAGTACCCGCGGCGGTGCCGGGCGTGGTCTTCCTCTCCGGCGGGCAGGAGCCGTTGGCCGCTACCGCGCACCTGAATGCCATGAACGCGATGCCAGTGGCCCATCCATGGCCGCTCAGCTTTTCGTTTGCGCGGGCGCTGCAGTCGCCGGCGATGGAAGCTTGGCGGGGGGAACTCAGCAACGTCCCTGCGGGTCAACGGGCGTTCTCCCATCGCGCCCGCTGCAACGCCGCGGCGCGCATGGGACTCTACACACCCGACCACGAGTCGGTCGGCGCATGAGTGCGGGGGAGATCCATCCGCTCGCGGGTAAGCCGGCTCCGGACTCGCTCCTGGTGAACGTCCCGAAGCTCGTGACGGCGTATTACGCGGAGCGCCCGGATCCCGCCGAGGCAGCGCAGCGTGTGGCATTCGGCACCTCCGGGCACCGAGGCTCGTCGCTCCAGGTCGGCTTCAACGAGGCGCACGTACTGGCGATCACCCAAGCGATTTGTCTCTACCGCCGCACGCACGGGATCGAGGGCCCGCTTTTCCTGGGCTGGGACACGCACGCCCTGTCGGACCCCGCCCGGGTGAGCGCGCTCGAAGTGCTCGCGGCCAATGGAGTCGAGACGATGGTGGACGTCCAGGACGACGTCACACCAACGCCGGTGATCTCGCATGCGATCCTCGCGCATAACCGTGGCCGCACTCAGGGACGAGCCGACGGCATCGTGATCAGCCCGTCCCACAACCCGCCTGAATACGGCGGCATCAAGTACAACCCACCCACCGGCGGTCCGGCCGATACTCCCGTCGCCGACTGGATCCAGGACAAAGCCAACGGACTCCTCGAGGACGGGGTGCGGGACGTGGCCCGGATCCCTTGGGAGCGGGCGCGAGGGGCGGCGACCGTCCACCGCGTTGACTACCTGAATTCCTACGTCGGCGATCTCCCGCGCGTGATCGACATGGATGTACTCCAGGGTTCGAGACTCAACGTCGGGATCGATCCACTAGGGGGCGCGAGCCTGCGGTACTGGGACGCGGTCGGCCAGCAATACGGCCTGCAGCTGAGCATCGTGAACCGCGCGGTGGATTCAAGGTTCCGTTTCATGACCGTCGACCGGGACGGCGCGATCCGCATGGACCCGTCGTCGCCTTATGCCATGGCGAGGCTAATCGAGCTCCGCGAGCGGTACGACCTCGCGGTCGCCAACGACCCGGACGCGGACCGCTTCGGGATCGTGACTCGCGGGGGTGGCCTCCTCGACCCCAACCACTACCTGGCGGCGTCGGTCGGGTACCTCTTCCGACACCGGCCGGACTGGAAGAACACCGCGGCGGTGGGCAAGACCGTGGTGACGAGCAGCCTCATCGACCGCGTGGCCGCGCGCCTCGGCCGGCAGCTGCTTGAGGTGCCGGTGGGGTTCAAGTACTTCGTCGATGGCTTGCTCGACGGCTCCCTCGCCGTGGCGGGGGAGGAGAGTGCCGGCGCGTCGTTCCTCCGCCGCGACGGCGCCGTGTGGACCACCGACAAGGACGGCCTCATCATGGGACTCCTCGCCATGGAGATGATGGTTCGGACTGGGCGAGATCCGGCCGAGCAGTACGGTGCCCTGGTGAGCATGCTGGGCGAGCCGTTCTACGCGCGTGTGGACTTCCCGGCTACGACTGAACAAAAGGCCGCGCTGGCGCGGATGCAGCCGGGCGACATCCGGGGCACCGCGCTCGCGGGAGACACGATCCGGGAGGTGCTCACTACTGCGCCCGGAGACCACCGGCCGATCGGCGGCGTCAAGGTCGTCACCGATCACGGCTGGTTTGCCGCGCGGCCGTCCGGGACCGAACCGGTACTCAAGCTCTATGCGGAAAGCTTCAGAGACCGCACGCACCTGCACCGAATTCAGGAAGAAGCCCATGCCATCATCCAGCAAGCCTTCGCGACGGAAGCTTCACGCTGAAGCGCGTCGGCATGCGTTGCAAGAAGGAACCTTCACGTGAGATTCAGGTCCGCTTCACTTGAGCCCCATATCATTCGCTAACCAACGTGTGCGGCTATCGACGACAGAGACAGCATGCTCGAAGGACACCGCAAACAGGAGAAAGGAGAGCTGAATGAAGCTGCTCAGAATCATTTGCCGCGAGGAACGCGTCGATGCGGTCGTCACCGCGTTACGTGCGTTGGGAGCGCCCCGCCTCTTCGTAACGCACGTGCACTCGATCGGCAGTGGGGTCGATGCCGAGAACTATCAGCTCGCGGATGGTGGGCCCTACACCAGGAAAGCCAAAATCGAGGTGGTCTGCCGATCGGAGGATATAGCAGGGCAGATCGCGGCCGTCCGCGAGAAAGCCAATACCGGCCAGCGCGGTGATGGCGTCATCATCATCTCCGACGTCGAGCGCGTCGTGAAGATCCGCACGGGGGAAGAGGACCTCGTAGCTCTGCTATAGGTGGCACGAGGTGGCACGAGGTGGCACGAGGTGGCACGATGACGATGATCAGGAGGGCACGATGATGATCACGCTCCAGCAGGTTGTTGCGACACAGGGCTCATGGCATCGTCAGGGGATGTTCTTCGGAATGCACTGGGTGTGGTGGGGCATTTGGATCGCAACGGCTGTGGTACTGCTCTGGGCGATCTGGCGCATGCATTCCGACCGTGTTGAGGCGCAGCGTGACGCTGTGCGCCGGCTGTCCGCCGAGGAGGTGCTGCGCCACCGATTTGCGAAAGGCGAAATCAGCGAGGAAGAATACGCTGCCAGACTGCGTGTGCTCGCGGAAGACGCACCCGTCGAAACAGCGGAATGAAGCAGTCGCGCGCTTCTTGAAGGGGCGGCGAAGAGATGGTTCACAACAATAGGAGGGATACGATGATCAGCAGAGCGATGACAACGCTGGGACTTGCGCTTCTGGTATCCACGCAGGCTGTCGAGGCGCAGGCAGGCCACCAGCACGATCAGCAGGCGCAGGACTCGACCGGCATGATGGGTCACGGCATGATGATGGGGATGATGGGGGCCGGCGAGATGGAGATGGGCATGACCATGATGAGCGGAGCGCCCTCGCCTGCGGTGATCCTGCGCGCCTCTAATGAGTTGGCGCTCACGGCCGAGCAGATTGCACGCCTCGAAGCAATGCGGACGCAGTCCACCGAAGCAATCCACCCGCACATGCAGCAGGCAATGACCGCACACCAGAGGGCACTGCAAGCGCTCCAGGGCGATTCGCCAGATCTAAGCGCATACGAGTCGGCAGTGAGGGAGGCCGCGAACCACATGGTCCTCATGCACGTAGCGGCAGCCCGGGCCGGCGTTGAAGCGCGCGCGGTTCTGACGACGGATCAGCGTGCCAGGCTCACGCGCACCATGACAATGATGCGCCGCATGATGGGCGGAGGATCGGGTGGCATGATGATGCAGCAAGGCCGCGGGATGCAGTCAGGGGGCATGCGTCCGCAGAACAATCGCTGAACGACCCAGCCAGCGCTCCGGACACAAGGTCCGGCGCGGTCGGTCATTCGCGCCGGTGTGGTAGAGTAAACGGGAGGAGCGACTGAAATACGACGCGGAGATCGGTGTGGTGGGAGCCGGGCCTGCAGGTGCACGCGCCGCAGAGTTGCTTGCGCGCGAGGGCGCCGATGTACTGCTCCTCGACCCGAGGGCGCCATGGGAGAAGCCGTGCGGCGGCGGGCTCACAGCATCCGCTTTCCACGACTTCCCCCAGCTGGTCAGTATCCAGCCGCTTGCCAGGCGCATCGACCGTGTCCGCCTCGAAGCATCTGCCGATGTCTTCCTGGACGTGGCGCTCGACGATCCCCTGTACGTCACCGCGCGGCTCACACTTTCGCGCTGGCAGCTGGAGCGCGCAGTGCGGGCAGGCGCCTCGTTCGAGCAGACCGCTGTGAAGCGAGTGGAGCGCGCCGGCGGCGGCTGGACGCTGCAACTCGCGAGCGGTAGCGCCCGGCGGGTGCGGCGGGTGATCGGGGCGGATGGTGCCGCGAGCACGGTGCGGAAGGCGGTCGCCCCGGGCCTGCGCGTCGAGCTCTCTCCGACACGCGTCATTTTCGCGCACGGTCCGGGAATGACGCCGGATGCGATCGTGATGCGGTTTTTCCGGGCCATCCCGGGCTACGCGTGGAACTTCCCGCGGCCCGATCACCGCTCGATCGGCCTGGGCCTGGAACCGGGCGAGTGGTCACGCTCGCGGCTCGATGCGGATCTCGAGAGCTACTGGAATACCTGGGGCCGCTGCGAGTGCGTACCGGCGGTGCGGGCGGGTGCAGTGATCGGCACGGCATTCCACGCCATGAGAGCATCATATCCGGAAATCGGTGGTTCGGATTTCGCGCTGCTGGGCGACGCGGCAGGCTTCGCGGACCCGGTCACGGGTGAGGGCATTCGTAACGCGCTGCGTTCGGGACAGATGTTGGCGGAGGCTTACGCGCAGGATGGCTCGTTCTCCAACTATCCACGTCTCGCCTTCGCCGCGCTTGAGCCGGAGTTTCGCATCGCGCGCAGGATGCGGCGCGTACTTTACGCCTGGGACCTTCCCGTCCGGTTGATCGAAGCGGCTCGGCGCCACGCGATCCTTCACGCGCTGCTCGCTGCCATAGTGTATGGCGGCAACGAGCATGATCCGCGGCTCTGGAGGAGCTGGTGGCGCGAGCTGCGCCGCGTCCGCGGCCCTTGCGCTGAAGCGGCCGGATCGGTCCGCACCCCAGTGACGCTGGCGTGTCGCCCGGAGCCGGTAACTGCCCACGTCCCGTCGCACAGTACTGCGGCAGATTGTGCATCCTGCGGGTCCGGCTCCGCCAGCGCGGCCACGAGCGGAGAGCGCGACGTGCGTCCGATGCGCTCGTTGAATCCAGTCCCGAGAAGTCTAGCTGAACGATGATCGTGCAGGAGCAGGACCGGATGGCGAGAAGGCGGCCGACACGCAGCAGCTCGAGCAGGAGACGGAATACCGGAGCCTCATGCGGACGTGGTGGTTCGGCGCGACGGGCGACCTGACGCGACGTAAGCTCATCCCCGCGCTCTCCGAGGAGGAGTTCCGCGAAAGCGTGAACACCCTTTCCCAGCAGCAACCACGGACGGGTGGTTTTCTCCCGGGAGTTGGCGCATGAAATCCGGCTTGCCCTGTGTCCTCACGCTGAACGCCGGCTCGTCGAGCATCCGATTCGCGGTGTACGAGGTAGCCGACACCCCGGGGCGGCGGCTCGATGGGAAGATCGATCGCATCGGCGTGAGCGGCACGAATTTGATGGTCAACGATCCGGCCGGAACACCGCAGGTTCCCCGTCGTCTTGCCGCTGCCGATCACCGCACGGCGGTCGGTTTTCTGCTGGACTGGCTCGAGGCGCACCCGGTGTTCGCGTCGGTCAAAGCTGCGGGACACCGAGTAGTGCACGGCATGAAGCATTCGGACCCGGAGCGGGTCACGCCGAAGCTGCTCGCGGAACTGCACCGCATCACGCCGTACGCCCCCGATCACCTGCCGCGCGAGATTGGCCTGATCGAGGCGCTCCGCAAGCGGTATCCAACGCTGCCACAGGTGGTGTGCTTTGACACAGCGTTTCACCGCACAATGCCGCGGGTTGCCAGGCTCCTGCCGATCCCGCGGCGCTATGCTGCGAAGGGCGTCGAGCGCTACGGCTTCCATGGCCTGTCCTACGCCTACTTGATGGAGGAACTCGGTCGCCTCGATTCCGCAGCCACGAAGGGCCGCGTGATCCTCGCGCATCTCGGCAATGGCGCCAGCCTGGCCGCCGTGCGGCACGGCAAGAGTATCGATACCAGCATGGGCTTCACACCCACAGCGGGATTGGTGATGAGCACTCGCTCCGGAGATCTGGATCCCGGCCTGATCTACTACCTCGCGCGCACGGAACGCATGACGGCGGCGCGCTTTCAGCAGATGGTAAACCAGGAATCCGGTCTGCTCGGCGTATCGGCGATCAGTGCCGACCTGCGAGACTTGCTGGCCCGGGAGGCCGCGGACGCGCGGGCGGCTGAGGCCGTGGCGCTGTTCTGTTATCAGGTCAGAAAGTGGATCGGCGCCTTCGCTGCTACGCTCGGAGGAGTGGACACGGTCGTTTTCGCCGGAGGCATCGGCGAAAACGCACCGGTGATCCGGAAGCGGATCTGCGACGGACTCGAGTTTCTCGGCATCGTGCTAGACTCGAAGCGCAATGCCAGGAATGCGCCGTTGATTTCACGCGACGGCGGTCGGGTCAACGTGCGGGTCATCCGCACCGACGAGGAGCTCATGATCGCCAGGTCGGCAAGCCAAGTCCTCAATCTCGCCTCATTAAGGGACGTGTAGACAATGCAAACCAACCCGCTCACTCCGGAACTGCTCCGCACGATCGACGCGTACTGGCGCGCCGCCAACTACCTGTCGGTCGGCCAGATTTACCTGCTGGCCAACCCGCTGCTCCGCGAGCCGCTGACGCTGGATCACATCAAGTCGCGCCTGCTCGGCCACTGGGGGACGACCCCGGGGCTGAACTTCATCTACGCGCACCTCAATCGCGCCATCAAGCGCCACGACCTCGACATGATCTACATTGCGGGCCCCGGACACGGCGGACCTGCCGTAGTGGCGAACACCTATCTGGAGGGCACCTACAGCGAGCTGTATCCCGAAGTGTCGCGGGACGCCGCGGGAATGCAGCGGCTGTTCAAGCAGTTCTCCTTCCCAGGAGGAATTCCGAGCCATGCTTCCCCGGAGACGCCGGGCTCAATCAATGAAGGTGGCGAGCTCGGTTACTCGCTGGCTCATGCATTCGGGGCGGCCTTCGACAACCCTGGCCTGATCGTGGCGTGCGTCGTTGGCGACGGGGAGGCCGAGACTGCCCCCCTGGCGGCCGCGTGGCACTCGAACAAGTTCCTCAATCCCGTCACCGACGGAGCGGTGCTGCCGATCCTGCACCTCAATGGGTACAAGATCGCCAGCCCCACGGTGCTCGCCCGGATCGGCGATGACGAGCTGAAAAGCCTGTTCCTCGGCTACGGGTATCGTCCTTACCTGGTCGAAGGCTCAGAACCCGAGGCAGCGCATCAGGCGATGGCCGCGACGCTCGACACCGTCGTCGCTGAGATCCGCGCGATCCAGGCGAGCGCGCGGACGAACGGTCGGGCCGAGCGTCCTCGCTGGCCAATGATCATCCTGCGCACCCCCAAGGGGTGGACCGGTCCAGCGACAGTAGACGGGAAGAAGACCGAGGGATCCTGGCGCTCGCACCAGGTGCCACTCGCCGAGATGGCCTCCAGGCCGGAACACGTGCGCCAGCTGGAGGCGTGGATGAAGAGCTACCGGCCCGAGGAGCTCTTCGACGAGGCCGGGACCCTCATTCCCGAGTTGGCCGGCCTGGCACCCACGGGCGACCGGCGGATGGGGGCCAATCCGCACGCCAACGGCGGGCTGCTGCTCCAGGACCTCGAGATGCCCGACTTCCGGGTCCATGCGGTCGCTGTCCCCAGCCCCGGGACCGTGCTGGCCGAGGCCACCCGGGTCCTCGGCCGTTTCCTGCGGGACGTGATGCAGCGGAATATGGACCAGCGCAACTTCCGGGTGTTCGGCCCGGACGAGACCGCGTCCAACCGGCTGGGCGCACTGTTCGAGGTGACCGACAGGACCTGGATGGCCGACCGGAGCCCGGACGATGAGCAGCTAAGCCCCGACGGGCGGGTGATGGAGATCCTGAGCGAGCACACCTGCCAGGGATGGCTGGAAGGGTACCTCCTCACCGGCCGACACGGCTTGTTCTCCTGCTACGAGGCGTTCGTCCACATCGTGGACTCGATGTTCAACCAGCACGCGAAGTGGCTGAAGGTGACGCGGCAGATCCCCTGGCGGCGGCCCATCGCGTCCTTGACCTATCTGTTGACGTCCCACGTTTGGCGGCAAGACCAGAACGGGTTCTCGCATCAGGACCCGGGCTTTATCGATCAGGTCGTCAACAAGAAGGCGGACGTGATCCGTGTGTACCTGCCGCCCGACGCCAACACGCTGCTCTGCGTCGCCGACCACTGCCTCCGGAGCCGCAACTACGTCAACGTCGTGGTGGCTGGCAAGCAGCCGGCGCTCCAGTACCTCGATATGGATGCGGCGGCGAAGCACTCCGAGGCCGGCATAGGGGTCTGGGAGTGGGCGAGTAGCGATGGCGGTGCCGAGCCGGATCTCGTCATGGCCTGTGCCGGCGACGTGCCGACCCTGGAGACGCTGGCGGCCGTCAGCCTCCTGCGCCAGCATGCCCCCGAGCTGAAGGTCCGGGTGATCAACGTGGTCGATCTCATGCGGCTCCAGCCGGCGGAGGAGCATCCCCACGGCCTCTCGCATGGCGACTTCGACGCGCTCTTCACGACCGACAGGCCCATCATCTTCGCCTTTCACGGCTACCCCTGGCTCATCCACCGGCTGACCTACCGCCGGACCAACCACCCGAACCTTCACGTCCGCGGCTACAAGGAGGAAGGGACCACCACGACCCCGTTCGACATGGCGGTGCGGAACGACCTGGATCGCTTTCATCTGGTCAATGATGCCGTGCGTCGGGTCCCAGGTCTGGCGCCCCGCGCCGCATATCTCACGGAGATCATCCGAGACACGCTCATCGAGCACAACCGCTACATCCGGCAATACGGTGAGGACATGCCGGAGATCCGTGATTGGCAGTGGAGTGAGCGCGGTCCTGACACACGCTCGCTCTGACCTGACAATCATCACGAGCGCGATACCCATGGCCACGATCGAGATCCGCATCCGCAGTCTCACGCAATTGCTGGACGTGCTGGATCCCGCGCCATTGCGGGAGAGAGTGCTGGATCGCAACGCCGAGGGCTATATCCTCGCCTGTGCCGGGAAGCACCGGGCGACAGAGCCGCTGAGCCTGCTCGTTCACCTTCCCCAGTCGCTGCGAGCTCACACGGCCGAGGCGGCCGACGCCATTCACCAACACTTTCGCCGGACCCACGCGCAGGGCGAGCGCAACTTTCGACGGCGGATGCGGATTGGCGGCCTTGCACTCGCGGTTGCCCTGGGCGTACTCGCCGGCAGCTTCTGGCTGCGCAGTCTGCTGAGCGCCGTCGAGGCGTCGACACTCGTTCAAGGGCTCGGTGAGGGTCTGCTGATTCTCGGTTGGGTGGTAATGTGGCGTCCGGTGGAAATCCTGCTCTGGGAGCACTGGGAGAGTCATCTGGATCATGCCATGCTCGAACGGCTGGCGAGCATCCCGGTCGAGTTCGTCTTCCAGCCCGATGCGGAGCGGCAGGCATGACCGTGATCCGCCACATCGAACGCCGTTTTTCGGTGACGTGATGACAGCAGATGGTACGCTGGCGGTCGGCGTGGATCTCGGGGGCACCAAGATCCAGGCTGTAGTCGTCGATGGCGCGGGTGGCGTAGTACGGCGGCACCGGCGTCCCACGGACGCCTCGCGTGGAGCGGACGCGGTGATCGGCGACATCGTCGCCTGCATCCGCGACGCCTGTCTCCCCGACCTGGAGGGATCCGTCGTGGCGGTGGGCGTCGGCGTCGCCGGGCAGGTCGACGGGACAACCGGCGCGGTGCGCTATGCGCCCAACCTGGGGTGGCGTGACATCCCGCTTGCCAGCCTCCTCGGTGTGCGGCTGGCGCTGCCGGTCTCAGTACTAAACGATGTGCAAGCCGCCGCGTACGGAGAGCACCGGTTCGGCGCCGGGCGCGGCGTCGGTGACCTCGTCTGTCTCTTCATCGGCACCGGCGTTGGCGGGGGCGTCGTCGCCCGCGGCGAGTTGCTCCAGGGCTGCACGGGGTCTGCCGGCGAACTGGGCCACGTGACGATCGACAGAGACGGGCCCCTTTGCCGCTGCGGTAACCGCGGCTGCCTCGAGGCGTTCGCCGGCGGCTGGGCTATCGCGGCGCGGGCCCGTGAGGCAGCCACCGCGGACGGGGTGGCGGGTGCCACACTCCAAGCACTGGCCGGGGGCGATTTGGAGCGCATCACCGCGGAAACCGTGGCAGAGGCCGCCCGCCGAGGCGACCCGCTGGCCCAGCAGATCGCCGGCGAAGCCGGGGAAGCGCTCGGCATCGGCGCTGCCTCGATCGTGAACGCGTTCAATCCCTGCGCGCTGATCCTCGGAGGAGGGGTAATCGAAGGATTCCCGCAACTCATCGCGGCCATGCGCGCGGGCATCGCCCAGCGCGCGCTCGCCTGGCCTGGCGCTGCGGTCCGCGTGGTCAAGGCAGCTCTGGACCGCGACGCCGGAGGCATCGGCGCGGCCGAGTGGGCCCGCCGAACGCCTGGCTCCGACTAGGATGTCCGTGCCCGGCTTCCGCCTTACGAGTTGAGCGAGCGCGGCACCAGTCCTCGGCTCGTATCCGAGCGTCGGCCGAAAGAACGGAAGGTCGCTCACGGCGGGGCTCCGGGCTCCGCGAACCGCGATGCTCACCGCCCCCTCACCTGTCCCTCAGCTTCCGCGCACAACATCAGGGACACTCGTCGTCGGCGTGCGTGCCTGGCGCTGACTTGGGAGGCAACAGATGCGTGAGACGTTCTGGGGCGCAGCGGTCGTGGCATTGGCGCTCGCATGCTAGCGATCCGAACTGCGCCGCCATGACCACTGGGCAGTCGGACTTCACTCCCATCATCGACATGGTCGCCCAGCCGGGCACCGGACCGGTGCGCACGCGACGTCCGGTGTACGTCGATCTCCTGCCGCCCTGCAACAACGCTTGTCCGGCCGGCGAGGACATTCAGGCTTGGCTCGCGCTCGCGCAGGCTGGCCGCTACCGCGAGGCTTGGCTCACTCTGGTCAGAGACAACCCGCTGCCAGCTGTGCACGGGCGGGTCTGTTATCATCCGTGCGAAACGAGCTGCAATCGGCAGTGGGTCGACAGCGCAGTCTCCATCCACGCAGTCGAACGCTTCCTCGGCGACTTGGCGACGCACGAGGGGTGGCCGCTGCCGATCGATGCTCCACCGAGCGGCAAGCGGGTGCTCATCGTTGGCGCGGGACCGAGCGGTCTGTCGGCCGCCTACCACCTCGCGCGGCTGGGCCACGCCGTCGAGATCCGCGATGCCGGCCCGCTGCCAGGCGGGATGATGCACTTCGGCATCCCCGCCTATCGACTGCCGCGCGAGGAACTCATGAGGGAGGTGCGGCGGATTGAGGCGATGGGTGTCACGCTCGTGCTGAACCACCGGGTCGACGACCTCCTCGCCGAGAAGGAAGGCGGGCGCTTCGACGCGGTGTTCACCGCGATCGGAGCACACGCCTCGAAGCACATCGACATCCCGGCGCGCGACGCCGCCAGGGTGCTCGATGCCGTGAGCTTTCTGCGACGCGTCGGCTCGGGCGAAGCACCGCGTCTCGGGCGTCGGGTCGTGATTTACGGTGGCGGCAACACGGCGATGGATGCCGCGCGGACGGCGAAGCGCCTCGGCGCCGAAGAGGCGTTGATCATCTATCACCGCGACCGTGCTCATATGCCAGCGCACGCCTTCGAGGCCGATGAGGCGCTCGAAGAGGGCATCAAGATCAAGTGGCTGACGAGCATCAGGGAGATCGCGGGGTCGACGTTGACGGTCGAGGTCATGGAGCTCGATCACGACGGCCGGCCGCGACCGACGGGTCAATTCGAAATGCTGGAGGCGGACGCCGTCGTGCTGGCGCTCGGGCAACAGACGGACAGCGCCTTCCTGAGGATTGTCCCTGGGATCGAATTCCAAGCTGATGGTACGGTCACGGTCGCGCCGAACATGATGACCGGTCATCCAGGGATCTTCGCCGGCGGCGACATGGTGCCGAGCGAGCGCACCGTAACGACCGCGGTCGGACATGGGAAGAAGGCCGCACGGCACATCGATGCCTGGCTGCGTGGCGGCGCGTACCGGTCGCCACCAAAGCATCCGGTCGTGTCGTTCGAGATGCTGCAGCTGCCGATCTACAGCGACGCCGACCAGGCCGCGCAACCCGTGCTGCCGGTCGCCGCGCGCACGACCAGCTTCGCTGAAGTACTCGCCGGGCTGAACGAAGATGAAGCGCGGTACGAAGCACAACGTTGCCTGTCGTGCGGCAACTGCTTCGAATGCGACCAGTGTTACGCCGCGTGCCCCGAGCAGGCGATCGAGAAGCTCGGGCCCGGGCGGCGGTACCGCTACATCTACGACCGCTGTACGGGATGCGCGATCTGCTTTGAGACGTGTCCCTGCCACGCCATCGACATGGTGCGAGAGCAGGGCTGAGCGGAGAGAACCGATGCAGATCGATGGGACGCTGACCGACACTCTCGACGGCAACACCGCGGTTGCGCACGTTGCGTATCGAGTCAATGAGGTGTGCGCGATCTACCCGATCACTCCCTCCTCGACGATGGCGGAGCTCGCCGACGAATGGTCGACGCAGGGCCTCACCAACATCTGGGGGAATGTCCCCGTCGTCCAGGAGATGCAGAGCGAGGGGGGGGCCGCTGGCACGGTCCACGGCGCGCTCCAGTCGGGCGCGCTGACGACGACGTTCACGGCATCGCAAGGACTGATGTTGATGCTGCCGAACATGTACAAGATCGCGGGCGAACTCACCTCCACCGTGTTCCACGTGGCGGCGCGAGCGCTTGCGACCCAGGCGCTGTCGATTTTCGGCGACCATTCCGACGTGATGGCGGCGCGTCCGACCGGCTTCGCGCTGCTATCGTCGGGCACGGTGCAGGAGGCGCACGATGCGGCGCTGATCGCGCAGGCGGCGACGCTGGAGTCGCGGATCCCGTTCCTGCACTTCTTCGATGGTTTTCGCACGTCGCATCAGCTCGACAAGATCGTGGTGCTGTCCGATGCCCAGATCCGCGCCATGATCCGCGACGATCTCGTCCGCGCGCACCGGGCGCGCGCGCTGACGCCGGAGCATCCAGTTGTACGTGGCACCGCGCACAACGCGGACACGTTCTTCCAGGCGCGTGAGACGGCGAACCCGTACTACGCGCGGGTGCCCGCGATCGTGCAGGCCGCAATGGACAGGTTCGCCGCGCTCACCGGCCGCGCGTATAAGCTGTTCGACTACGAAGGTCCGGCTGACGCCGAACGTGTGGTCGTCCTGATGGGCTCGGGGGCGGAGACTACCCGCGAGACCGCGGCGTTTCTGCTGCAGGCTGGCGAGCGGGTCGGCGTGCTGCAGGTGCGGCTCTATCGGCCGTTTTCGGCCGGGCATTTCCTCGCGGCGCTTCCGGAGTCTTGCCGCGCGATCGCGGTGCTGGAGCAGGCCAAGGAGCCTGGCGCGCCGGGTGAGCCGCTCTACATCGATGTTGTAACGACGCTGGCCCAGGCCGTTGCTGGCGGCCAGCGCGAGACGATGCCGCGCGTTGTCGGTGGTCGGTATGGACTTGGCTCGAAGAACTTCAACCCCGCGCAGGCGAAGGCGGTGTTCGACGAGCTGCAGAAGGCGCAGCCGAAGCATGGTTTCACCGTCGGAATCGATGACGACGTGTCTCAAACGAGTCTGCCGGTCGATCCGGACTTCTCGATCGAGCCCGATGATATCGTCCGCGCGTTGTTCTTCGGTCTCGGCGCCGACGGTACGGTTGGCGCGAACAAGAACAGCGTCAAGATCATCGCCGAGGATCCGGCGATGCACGCGCAGGGCTACTTCGTCTACGACTCGCACAAGTCGGGCGCGCAGACGATCTCGCATCTGCGCTTCGGGCGGCGGCCAATCCGCGCGCCCTACCTGCTGGAGTCGGCCAATTTCATCGCCTGCCATCAAGCGAGCTTTCTCGACCGGATCGATGTGCTGCGTCTCGCGGTCGAAGGAGGGACGTTCCTGCTTAACACGCCGCACGGACACGAGGCCGTGTGGGACCGGCTGCCGCATTCCCTTCAAACGCGGATCATCGAGAAGAAGCTCCGTTTTTTCGTGATCGACGCATCCAAGGTCGCGCAGGCCGCCGGCCTGGGCGGGCGGATCAACACGGTGTTGCAGACGTGCTTCTTCGCGATCTCCGGCGTGCTGCCCCGCGACGAGGCGATCCGGCGAATCAAGGCGTCGATCGAGAAGACGTACGGCGGGAAAGGCGCGGACGTGGTGCGCCAGAACTTCGACGCGGTCGATCGCGCGTTAGGCAACCTGTTCGAGGTGAAAGTGCCGGCTGTGGCGACGAGTGCGTTCGATCGGCCGCCGATCGTCCCGGTCCAGGCGCCGGAGTTCGTGCAACTGGTCACCGCGAGGATGATGCAGGGCCGCGGCGACGAGCTTCGTGTCAGCCAGTTCCCGGTCGATGGCACCTGGCCGTCGGGCACCGCGGCGTTCGAGAAGCGCAACATCTCCGACATCGTGGCCATCTGGGACCCGGATCTCTGCGTGCAATGCGGTCAGTGCGGCTTCGCTTGCCCGCACAGCGTCATCCGGGCCAGGTACTACGACGCGGACGCGCTTGGTGGCGCGCCGGCGACCTTCAACTCGGCGCCGGTCAACGCCCGCGGTTACCCCGGAGTGCGCTTCTCGCTCGAGCTCTATGTGGAGGACTGCACCGGCTGCGGCGTCTGCGTCGAGGTTTGCCCGGTGCACAGTCCGCGCGACCCGGCCGTGAAGGCGATCAACCTCGGGCCGAAGGCGCCGCTTCTCGAATCCGCACGCGCCAACATCCAATTCTTCGAGACGCTGCCGGTAAACGATCGGGCGCGTGTCGATTTTGCCACGGTGCGCGGCGTGCAGTTCCTGGAGCCGCTGTTCGAGTTCTCCGGGGCCTGCGGTGGCTGTGGTGAGACGCCGTACCTCAAGCTGCTGTCGCAGTTGTTCGGCGATCGGCTGCAAATCGCCAACGCGACGGGCTGCTCATCGATCTACGGCGGCAACCTTCCGGTCACGCCCTGGACCAAGGACGCCGCCGGGCGCGGGCCGGCGTGGTCGAATTCCCTGTTCGAAGACAATGCGGAGTTCGGCCTGGGCTTCCGGCTTGCCGCCGACAAACACCACGAGCTGGCAACCGCACTCGTACGCCGGCTCGCGCCGGGTGTCGGCGAGGATCTCGCTCGTGCCATCCTCGACGCACCGCAGGAGCGCGAGTCCGAGCTCCGCGCCCAGCGGGCTCGCGTCGACGCGCTGAAGCAGAAGCTCGCGACGATGGACGACGAGACCGCGCGCGACCTGCTGTCCGTGGTCGACCACCTGGTTCGGCGCAGCATCTGGATCGTTGGTGGCGACGGGTGGGCCTACGACATTGGCTACGGCGGGCTCGACCACGTGCTGGCGACCGGCCGCGACGTCAACCTGCTGGTGCTCGACACCGAGGTCTACTCCAACACCGGCGGTCAGGCCTCGAAGGCAACGCCTCTGGGCGCGGTCGCCAAATTCGCCGCTGCTGGCAAACGCGTGGCGCGCAAGGATCTGGCGTTGCAGGCCATCGCATACGGCAACGTGTATGTCGCGCAAGTGGCGATGGGTGCCAACCCGCAGCAGATGCTGCTCGCCTTCCGCGAGGCGGAGGCTTATGCGGGCCCCTCGCTGATCATCGCGTACAGCCAATGCATCGCGCACGGCTTCGACCTGCGCTACGGTATGAAGCAGCAGGATCTGGCGACGGCGAGCGGCTACTGGCCGCTGTTCCGTTTCAATCCGGCGATGCGCACGGTCGGCGAGCGACCGTTCCGGCTCGACTCGCCGCGGCCGACGATCCCGTTCAAGGACTACGCCTATAACGAGCTGCGTTATCGCGCGCTCGCCTCCAGCGATCCGAAGGCGGCCGAAGAACTGTTGGCGAAGGCACAGCAGGTCGTGGCGGAGAAATACCGGCAGTACGAGGAATTAGCGAGCCGCGGTGGCGAGTGCTTCCATCCCAACTGCGACCATGGCGGTGCCGAGCCGTTGGCCGGACGAGCAGCGCCGGTCGCAGGGACCGCCATGGACACCGGCTCGTTGGCAAGATGAGCGGCTGGCGCCCGGTCGGTTGCGCTGGTTCTCAGTTGCCGTTCAGCAGCCGTTCAGCTTGTCGAAGCATTATCAGCCTCAACGCGAGGACATTGTGATGCAGGCCATGAAAGCGGCGAAGGTGAGCCGCGAAGTCAGGGAAATCCGACGTGCGGCAATGACGCGTCAGGTCGCGGCCGGACCGGATTTCGGGTGGCAGCGTTGACGGCGGTGGCATCGCCGTCCGCGGAGATAGGAGTCGTCGGCCTCGGTGTCATGGGCGAGAACCTCGCGCTCAACATCGAGGATCACGGCTACAAGGTCGCGCTCTGGACCCGCACCGACGGGAAGGTGCAAGGCTTTATCGAGAGGAGCGGTGCGAACAAGCAACTGGTCGGCACGCGGACGCTCGGGGAGTTTGTCGCGGCACTGGCGCCACCGCACCGCATCCTGCTGATGGTGACGGCCGGCGAGCCCGTGGACCAGATGCTCGACAAACTGACCCCGTACCTGTCGCCCGGCGATGTCGTGATCGACGGCGGCAACTCGTTTTTCCGTGACACCCAGCGGCGCGAAGCCGCTATGCGCGTCCGGGGCGTCAGTTTCGTCGGGATGGGCGTTTCCGGCGGCGAGGAGGGGGCGCGCTTCGGTCCGTCGCTGATGCCGGGTGGCGCGCGCGCCGCGTATGACCTCCTGCGGCCGATCCTCGAATCGATTTCCGCGAAGACGGATTCCGGCCCCAGCGTGACCTACGTCGGACCGGACGGCGCCGGCCACTACGTGAAGATGGTCCACAACGGCATAGAGTACGGCGTCATGCAGCTGATCGCCGAGGCGTACGACGTGCTCCGCCGCGGCGTCGCACTGCCGGCGAATGAAATGGCTGACATCTTCGCCGAGTGGAACAACGGACCGCTCGAGTCATATCTCATCGACGTCGCGGCGAAGGTGCTCGCTGCTCGCGATCCTGAGACCGGGAATCCGCTTGTCGAGATGATCCTGGACCAGGCCGGACAGAAAGGGACCGGCAAATGGACCGCGCAGTCCGCGCTCGACCTCGGCGTACCGATTCCCACAATCGCGGCGGCGATTGATGCGCGCATCCTGTCCAGCATGAAGGCCGAACGCCTGATCGCCAGCACGTTGCTCACGAGCGCGGCAATGGGCCGCATCACGGAGGACTCGCGCGAAATGGTCCGCGCCGTCCGCGACGCCCTCCGCGGTGCGACTGTCTGCGCGTACGCGCAGGGGATGAGCCTGCTGCGCGTGGCATCCGGGGAGTACGGCTGGGGCGTGGACCTGCGGGAGATCGCGCGTATCTGGAAAGGCGGGTGCATCATCCGCGCGCGGCTGCTCGATACGCTCATGCACGCGTTCGAGCGAGCGCCAGATCTACCAAACCTGCTGCTCGATGCCGACGTCCGTCCGTGGCTGGCGGAAGCCGAGCCAGGGTGGCGGCGCACAGTGTCGGCTGGAGTCGCGGCAGGCATTCCCTTGCCGGCGATGACGGCGGCCCTCTCGTATTTCGACGGCTATCGCACCGCGCGGTTGCCGCAAAACCTGACCCAGGCTCAGCGCGACTTCTTCGGCGCGCACACTTATCAGCGCGTCGATCGGCCGGAGGACGGGTTCGTCCACACCGACTGGCCCGGCTTGATCGGGCAGTCCGCGCGGGGCCGACCGGAATGAGCTCCCCGGTGCCACCGGCGACTCCCGACACCGGCGACCCTGGCCGCGGCAATGGCGTAACCGAGTCCTGCACGATCGTCGTCTTCGGCGCTTCCGGGGACCTGACGCGACGAATGGTGATGCCTGCCATCTTTCGACTCGCGCGGCGCGGTCTCTTAGCCCCCGAGTTTCGCCTGATTGGCTATGCGCGCACCAGGCTGACGGACGACGAGTTCCGTGCGCTGGTGCGAAAGGCTGCGCTGCGCGAGCCGCGGGAAGGGGACGAGGCGGCGTGGAGTGATTTTGCCGGCCGACTGTCCTATATCGCTGCCGAGTACGACCGCGGCGACTTGCAAGGCTACATGGAGCTCGCGCGGCGGCTGGAGCAGCATGGCAGCGGAGCGGGAGCGGGGGCGGGGGCGCGGCGGCTCTTCTATCTCGCCACGCCGCCCGCGCTGTTTGCGCCGATCATGAACCACCTGAGCGATGCAAAGCTCGCCGGCACTGCATACCAGCCCGCCGCCGGAGGCTGGGCTCGCGTCGTCGTCGAAAAACCATTCGGGCACGAGCTGGCGTCGGCCCGTTCGCTCAATGCCGAGCTTGCCCGCAACTACGATGAGAACGATGTCTATCGCATCGATCATTACCTCGGCAAGGAAATCGTGCAAAACCTCTTCGCGCTCCGTTTCGCCAACGCCATCTTCGAGCCCGTCTGGAATCGCAATTACATAGATCACGTTCAGATCACGGCGGGAGAGACGCTTGGCGTTGAGGGGCGGGGAGGTTACTACGAAACGGCCGGCGCTCTGCGCGACATGGTGCAGAACCACCTAATGCAACTCTGCGCCCTCGTGGCCATCGAGCCCCCCGCCGAATGGAACCCGCGCGCCGTACGCGATGAAAAAGTGAAAGTGTTGCGCGCCGTCCGGACAATCCCGCCGGACGATGTCGGCAGCTCCGCCGTGCGCGGGCAGTACGGCGCGGGCTTCATCGCAGGCGAGCCGGTGTCAGCCTATCGCGAGGAGGAGAAAGTATCAGCGGCCTCCTACGTGGAGACCTACGCTGCGCTCAGGCTCCACATTGATAACATGCGCTGGGCGGGAGTGCCCTTCTACCTGCGGTCCGGTAAACGCCTGCCGAAGCGCGCGACCGAGATCGTGGTTGAGTTCAGGCCTGCGCCCCACACTCCGTTCCTTCCCGGCGGAGCCGGCGGCTCAGGAGTGCGCCCGAACAAGCTCGTCGCCAGCATCTCTCCGCACGAGGGGGTTGTCCTGCAGGTGGAGGGGAAACTGCCGGGACAGGACATGCAGCTCCGGCGCATCGACCTCGACTACTGCTATACGCGCGACCCGAAGGCGGCGGAGTCGCCGTCCGCTTACGAGCATCTTCTCCTCGACGCGCTGCGCGGCGATCCAACGTTCTTTGCCCGCGCAGATGAAGTCGAAGCCGCGTGGGAGATCGTGCAGCCGGTGCTCGCCAAGTGGGAAGCGGAAAGAGCGACGAACTTCCCGAATTACGCGGCTGGCTCCGCGGGTCCCCTGGCGGCTGACAAGCTGCTCGCCCTCGACGGGCGGCGCTGGCATTCGCCCGAAGAATGAGCCGCAAGTGACCGCTGCCGACTTTTTCCGCGCTGGCGACAAGGCGCGTGCAGACCACGGTGAAGGCCATGTGAACCACCGAAAGCCAACCACCGATGCCGATCTGGACCAGCTCCAGCACGAATCGTTCAACTACTTCCTGTATGAGGCGAACGCCAGCAACGGGCTGGTGATCGACAAGACAGCGCCGGACTGGCCCGCGAGCATCGCCGCCACCGGCCTGGCGCTCGCGGCATATCCCGTCGGGGTCGAGCGGGGTTACATGTCGCGTGCCGCGGCAGTAGAACGAACGCTCACCACGCTGCGCTTCTTCTGGAACAGCTCGCAAGGTCCGGAGCTGGATGCCACCGGCTATAAAGGGTTCTATTACCACTTTCTCGATATGCATACCGGCCGGCGCGCCCGGCAATGCGAGCTGTCAACGGTGGACAGCACGTTTCTGTTGGCCGGCGCATTGGCGGCGCGACTTTATTTTGACGCGGATACGTCCGACGAGCGGGAGATCCGCTCCCTGGCCGACGCGCTGTATCGCCGCGCGGATTGGCAATGGGCGCTGGATGGAGGCTCGACCGTAACTCACGGCTGGAGGCCCGAGAGCGGCTTTCTCGAATATCGATGGGAAGGCTACGACGAGGCGTTGCTGCTCTATGTCCTTGGACTAGGCTCGCCCACGCATCCCTTGCCGGAGGCGAGCTACCCGGCGTGGTGTTCCACCTACGAGTGGAAACGGATTTACGGCCAGGAGTATCTCTACGCCGGGTCGTTGTTCACCCACCAGCTCTCGCATGTCTGGATCGACTTTCGCGGCATCCAGGATGCCTTCATGCGTGATAAAGGCATTGACTATTTCGAGAACAGCCGCCGCGCTACGTACGTGCAGCAACAGTACGCGATCGAGAACCCGCTGGAGTTCGAGGGCTATGCTGCCGATTGCTGGGGTATCACCGCCAGCGAAGGTCCCGGTCCAGGCAGCATGAGGGTCAATGGCATCGAGCGGGAGTTCTTCGATTACGTGGCGCGCGGCGTACCGTACGGACCGGACGACGGGACCATTGCGCCGTGGGCCGTGGTGGCGTCGTTGCCGTTTGCGCCCGAGATCGCGCTGCCGATGCTCGGCTATTGCATTCACGAGGCGAAGCTGACACAGCCGAATCCATACGGCTTCAAAGCGTCGTTCAACCAGACCTTCCCCGGAGAAGGAGACACTCCGCTCGGCTGGGTATCGCCGTGGCATTTCGGGCTGAACCAGGGCCCGATCGTTCTGATGATCGAGAATTATCGCACGGGCTTGTTATGGCGGTTGATGCGAGGGTGCCCGTATCTGATCAGCGGCTTGCGGCGTGCGGGATTTTCCGGGAGTTGGGTATAGAGTCCTGACTTCCGCCGTGCCGGCGCGTTCAGAATGTCAGCGGGCGCGCAGTGCTCATCTGCCCCTCAGGCTGGCTTCAGGCGCGGGCTCGACATTACAGGCGTTACCAATCGTCCTCGAGGAGGAGCCATGGATCCGCTTACCATACCCATCCGCGGCATGAGCTGCGACAACTGCGTGCGCGAAGTCGGGGAGGCAATCCGCCGCGTTCCCGGCGTGCTGAGCGCGGACGTCAGCATCGGGTCTGCGACTGTTGCGTACGATCCGGCGATCGCCAACGGTGCCGTCATCGCCGCTGCGATCGCGTTCGCCGGCTATACGCCGCAGGAGGCGTGAGGCGCACCGCTGACTAATGGAGTAAATCATGAGGTGGCTTGCGCAGAACTGGCTCTGGCTTGTCGTGGCCGTGTTGTTCGTAGTAATGCATCTCGGCCACGGAGGCCACGGAGGCCACGGAGGCCACGGAGGCCACGGAGGCCACGGAGGCCACGGGCGCCACGGCGGCCGCCGCCGGCCGCGGCGCGACGACGAGAAGAACCGAGACGTCTCACCGCGGGACGAGCGTCCCTTCGGGCGCACGGGACACCCGCACTAACATGTACACTTCGATCGCTGTTCCGCTCGACGGCTCCGCATTCGGAAGGCGTGCGCTGCCAGCCGCGCTCGCGCTGGCTCGCCGCAGCGATGCGGCAGTGCACCTCGTGCACGTGCACGAACCGGTCGTGTACTCCGGCAGCGCATCGATGCACGAAACGCGGCTTGACAGTGAGCTGCGGCGGGAGATGCGGACGGACCTGAGCGCTCTCGCGGAGCAGCTCACACGGGAAACGTCGCTACCGGTGAAAGCGGAATTCCTGGACGGGCCGGTAGTTCCCACGCTCCAGCGATATCTCGCCGGGCGCTCCCACGATCTGGTGGTGATGATGACGCACGGACGGGGCGGACTGAGCCGCGCCTGGCTGGGCAGCGTTGCGGACGGACTCCTGCGCGGCACGCCGGTGCCGCTGCTGCTGGTGCGATCCGGGGCGGAATGGCCGGGCGATCTTCTCGAGCCGCTCTTTCGCCGCGTTCTGATTCCGCTCGACGGCTCCGCGATGGCCGAGGAGGTGCTGGATATCGTACTGTCGCTTGGGACACCGGACGTTACCGTGTACACGCTGCTGACCGTCGTGGTGCCACCGCCGCTGCTAGCTCAATCGTATCCGGGCTCCGAACCCTTTACCCTGGCATCCGATGTCGAGCCTCGCGTCGCCGAGGAACTGGCATACCTGAACCGGACGGCCGAAGAGCTGCGCGAGAGCGGTGCCCTGGTGGAGACAAGGGTAGTGGTGCATCAGCGGCCGGCAGCTTGCATTCTCGAGTATGCGGAGCAGCAGGACATTGACTTGATCGCGCTGTCCGCACACGGGCGCGGCGCCTTATCGCGGTTTTTCCTCGGCAGCGTCGCCGACAAGGTAGTGCGCGGTGCCGCCGTGCCCGTTCTGGTTCGCCGCCCCGCGCACGACCCTGACCAGCTAGGCTAATCGAGCGCGCGGCCGGCGTCATCGCGAGCGTTCTGTGACCACGGCCGCATGATGGACAACGCCATCGCGCTGGTGCAGGCGTACCTCCGGGTCAATGGATATTTCACGGTGACGGAATACCCGGTCATCGCGGCGAGGCGGGACGGCGCATATCGCACCGCGACGGACCTCGACATCCTCGCGGTTCGCTTTCCGAACGCCGGCCGTCTCGTTCCGGGGCGTCGCCCGGGCGGAGACGAAGATCATCTCGCGGTCGACGAAGCCCTCGGCGTCCAAGCCGAACTGCCGGACATGCTCATCGGCGAGGTCAAGGAGGGGCGCGCGCAGCTCAACCGGGCCGCGAACGATCCGGTCGTGCTGCGAGCGGTCCTGGCCGGCTTCGGATGCTCGCCACACGACATAGCTCCGCGCGTCGCCGCAGCGCTCGTTCGTGATGGACACGCGCTGCTGCCCAATGGGCACCGAGTGCGCACCGCGATATTCGCTTCGACGATCGACGGCGCCGACACGGGCCGCCATCTCGTCATTTCGCTCGGCCACGTCACGCGATTTCTGCGTGCCTACCTGGACGAGCACTGGGAAGTGCTCCGCCACTCCGATTCCAAGGATCCGGCGTTCGGCTTCCTGATCACGCTGGCCAAAGCGGAGCGAGGCGCGCCGGGTGCGCGTACCCGGCCGTGACAGCAGTGGCGCGGGAGCATACGGCCAGCTCACTGCGATTGCGGCGGCTCGGCATCGATACATACCAGGAGCCGGTCGTGTACATGGCCGCGGACTGTCCGGTGTGCCGCTCCGAGGGATGGTCCGCGCAGGCTCGCGTGCTGGTCTCGTTCGGCGGCCGGTCGGTGATCGCCACACTCAACGTTGTCACCGGATCGCTGCTGGCGCCCGACGAAGTGAGCCTCTCCGACGCCGCGTGGGCGATTCTCGGCGTCGAGGAGGGGGATAATGTCGCCGCTTCCCACCCGCGGCCGGTTACGTCGCTCGCGCTCGTGCGCAGAAAGCTGTATGGCGAGCGACTCGCAGCGGGTGATTTCGCGCCCATCATACGCGACATAGTCGCCGGGCGGTACTCGGCCATCGAGCTCACCGCGTTCGTCGCTGCCTGCGCCGGCGGCCGGTTGGACTTCGGCGAAACGGTCGCGCTTACCAGGGCGATGATCGAGGTCGGCGACCGGCTCACCTGGACGCATCCGGTCGTGGTGGACAAGCACTCCGTGGGAGGACTTCCGGGCAATCGGACGACGATGCTCGTCGTGCCCATCGTGACCGCGGCGGGACTGGTCATGCCCAAGACGTCGTCCCGCGCGATTACGTCACCTGCCGGGACCGCGGATGCGATGGAGACCGTTGCGCCGGTCGCGCTCGACATTGCGGGAATGCGGCGCGTGGTCGAGCGGGAGGGCGGCTGCATAGTCTGGAGTGGCGCGGTGCGATTGAGCCCGGCGGACGACGCGATCATTCGCATCGAGCGGCCGCTCAACCTCGACAGCGACGGCCAGCTGGTCGCGTCGGTGCTATCGAAGAAGGCGGCGGCCGGCTCGACGCACGTCGTGATCGACATGCCCGTCGGCCCGACGGCAAAGGTGCGAAGCAGCGACGCAGCCAGGACGCTCGGCGCGATCCTGACTGCAGTGGGACGGGAAATCGGGTTGACGGTGGAAGTGTGCGAAGGCGATGGGTCGCAGCCGGTGGGTCGGGGGATCGGCCCCGCGCTCGAAGCCCGGGACGTGCTCACGGTGCTGCGCGGCGAACCCGCCGCTCCGGCCGACCTCCGCGACCGCGCGCTCGTGCTCGCCGGCCGCATCATCGAGGTCGGCCGCGGCCTGGTGCCGGGGGCGGGGGAGCCGATTGCGGGGGAGCTACTCCATTCCGGGCGCGCGCTACGGAAATTCGAGGCGATCTGCGAGGCGCAGGGTGGAATGCGTGAGCCGCCGGTCGCCGCGTACCGTCATGCGGTGGAGGCTGCTCGCGACGGTGTCCTCACCTCGATCGACAATCGCCGGCTCGCGCTCGCCGCGAAGCTGGCCGGCGCGCCGGCCGCCAAGTCGGCCGGCATGGAGCTCCACGTGCGGCTCAGTGATTCGGTCGCGGCCGGGCAACCCCTCTTCACGCTGCACGCGGAGTCGCCGGGCGAGCTCGAATACGCGCTAGCCTATGTGGCCGGTAACAGCGACATCCTTGTCATCGGAGCCCAAGACACATGAGGCTTCTGCTGCTCCCGCTTCCGGGCAACGAGAAAATGTGTGATGCGCTGGAGGCGGCGCTCGGCCACTTTGTTCCGGATCCGCCTGGGCGCGAGACTGTCGCTTTCCGCCGTTTCCCCGACGGCGAGAGTTACGTGCGCATCAACACGCCCATCGCCGGCCGTGCCGTGGCGATCGTCTGTACGCTCGATCGCCCCGACGATAAGGTCTTGCCGCTGCTATTTCTGGTGGAGACGGCGCGGGACCTTGGCGCGGCCAGCGTCGGCCTCATCGCGCCGTACCTGGCCTACATGCGGCAGGACCGGCGCTTCATCGACGGGGAAGGAGTGACGTCGGCGTACTTCGCCGCGCTGCTATCCCGGGCCGTCGACTGGCTTGTCACCGTGGATCCGCATCTTCACCGGCGGGCCTCGCTGTCCGAGATCTACAGCATTCCCGCCGAAGTCGTTCGCGCGGCGCCGCACGTAGCCGGGTGGATTCGGTCCAATGTCCAGCGCCCGCTGTTGATCGGTCCCGATGAGGAGAGCGCGCAGTGGGTGGCCGCGGTAGCCGAGGCGGCAGGCGCGCCCTCGGTTGTGCTGCAGAAGGTTCGGCGCGGCGATCGTGACGTCTCGGTCACAGTTCCAGACCTGAGCCGATGGCGCGATCATACGCCGGTCCTCGTCGACGACATCGTCTCGACGGCGCGAACGATGATCGAGACCGTGCACCATCTTCAGCGCGAGGGCGTGGCTGCGCCCGTGTGCGTCGCGGTTCATCCGGTGTTCGTCGCCGGCGCCTACGACGAGCTGCGGCGGGCGGGCGCGGCACGGATCGTCAGCTGTAATACGATCCCGCACCCATCCAACGCCATCGATCTTTCCTCGGAGCTTGCGGGCGCGGTTGACGCCCGGTACGCCGTCTCCGACGGGCGACCCGGATAGGGCGCCCCCGGGCGCGTCTGCGTGACCCAACACTCGGAGCAAGGGCATATGAACGGAACGGGCGCATTCAATCAGTCACTGGTCGAACACGCAGATGCTTTACGCGCGGACGCGACGGAACAGGCACGACCTCTTTTTTCGACCGACCGGCATGTGTTGCTCAGCCGCGCCGTCATGGAAGAGCTTTTTGGCCCGCCAGGCGCCCGCGCGTTCGCGGTTCGCTACTGGACGGGGGAGACCGAGCACGGAATGACAGCCGGGCGCGAGCCGTTTACGCTGGTGCTGCACCACGCCGCGACGCTGCGCCGCATGTTCTGGCCGCCCTCGGAGCTCGCGCTCGGAGAGGCGTTCGTTCGCGGCGACGTGAGTGTCGAGGGGAACGTCGAAGCCGCCGCGGTACTAACCGGAGCGGTCGCGGAGCGGCTCCGCTCCGCGCGACGACTCGCGCGGCTCGCAGGGCTCCTGCTCCGTCTTCCGCGCGCGAAGCCCGCCGCGGCGGCGGAGACATCGGCCGGCGCCAGCCAGCGGCGCTCGCTGCTCGGGCGGCGTCACACTCGGCGGCGCGACGCAGCCGCGATCGAACATCACTACGATGTCGGCAACGAGTTCTACTCCCTCTGGCTCGACGCGGATTTCGTCTACTCCTGCGGTTACTTCGCGGACGGTGTGGACGATCTGGATGACGCGCAACGGCACAAGCTCGACCTCGTCTGCCGGAAACTGCGCCTCCGGCCGGGTGAGTCGCTCCTCGACATCGGCTGCGGGTGGGGCGGATTGATCCGCCACGCCGTTCGCAACTACGGAGTCGAGGCTCACGGGATCACGCTCAGCCACGCCCAGGCGGCATTCGCGCGCGAACGTATCACCGCGGATGGATTGTCAAACCGCTGCCGCGTAGACGTGGCTGACTATCGGAGTCTGCCGCTTGCTGCCGCTTATGACAAAGTCGTGAGCGTGGGCATGTTCGAGCACGTCGGCGCAGCGCAGCTCCCGACATATTTCGCCGCCGCCCGCCGCCTCACGCGGCCGGGCGGGCTGTTCCTGAACCACGGTATCGTCACGCTCGAACGCGCCGTGCCGCGCACGCTCGCGAAGCGGGTCGCCCACCTCGCGTGGCGTGGCGGGAGGTTCATGGATCGGTACGTCTTCCCCGACGGCTCCCTCTCTACGTTGAGCCAGGCGGTGGCGGCCGCCGAAGCGGCCGGGTTCGAGACGCGTGACGTGGAGAGCCTGCGCGAGCATTACGCGCGCACGCTGCGCCACTGGGTCGCCCGGCTCGAGGAGCATTCATCGAGTGCCGTCGCGCTGGTCGGAGCGGAGCGATACCGGATCTGGCGCTTGTACATGGCGGCATCCGCGCGCGCGTTCGCGACAGCGCGCATCGGCGTCGTGCAGCTCCTGTTCTCGCGCGCGACTCCGGACGGCTCCTGCAACCTGCCGCCGACCCGGGCGGATCTCTATGTGCCCGGGTGAGGTTGCGCCGGGTGAGGCGGCGGAAAGCCCCCGAGGTGCCGATACCGCAGGTGGAGATAGATGAGCACGCTCAGGATCGCCGCAAAGAAACACCAGATCGACACCAGGGCGCTCGCGTGAAAGAAGTAGGCCGCGATAAAGGAGATCAGCGCGAGGGCTCCGAAGAGGTTCACGAAGCGATGGCTAGAGAAGAAGCAGCTGACGCAGGTTGCCGCGAGGTAGAGCACCATCACTGCCGGGAGGTAGAAGTGCGGCGATACGTATACGATGTGCTTGCCGATGACCTGCGCGTCGATCGGTCGGGCCGCGAGCGAATACAGCAGATAGAGTCCCACCACGATTCCCGCGGCCTGGAACGCAAGCAGCGTCTTCTTGCGCCACGGCGTAGCGTCGAGGAAGCCGATCGCGAACGGGACGTAGATGGGCCATAGCACGTGCGAGAAGACCGAATAGGTATTGGTCATCATCTGCTTGAGCAGCGGCGCGTCGTGCCTAAAGGTGAGCCAGATGACTCCCTCGACGAGCTGCTGGATTCCGAACAGCAGGGGGATCGCAGCGAAAGGGAGCTCGGATCGGCGCTCCGCTTTCGCGATGGTCACCACGCCAACGGCGGACAACGACGCGCCGGCTACGAAACTCGCGGTGGCGGAGAAGCACATGGCGAGTTTTCGGCTAGAGGGCGCCTCGCTCCGGCGGTGCTCCGCGGAGCGCAGGCAGACTCGTGCGCGGGGTTGGTCACGGAGAAAAAGTATCACCGTGGTGACTGTGAGAGCGAGCGTCGCCGGCGGGCTCAGGGGTTCCAAATAGCTCACTGCGAGGGTTAGCTTTATCCGGCATAAAAGGTGCGTACCGGGCTGGTCTACCCTTTCCAAATGCCATGAGTCTCCGCGTTTCTTGCCTGATTGCCATGACGTCCTGCCTCGCCGCGGTCCCGGCCGCAGCACAAACCGACTATTACAACACCGATGCGGGTCGTCCGATCACGGTCGAGGACGCCTATGCGACGGAGCGCTACGCCTTTGAACTGCAGTTAGCGCCCCTGCGGCTCGAGCGCGCGCGCGGGGGATTGTACAGCTGGGAGGTGGAGCCTGAGATCGCGTACGGGATATTTCCCCGTACTCATGTCGAGCTTGGCTTCCCGATCGCCTATGCGGATGCCGGCGGCGGCGCGCGCAACGCCGGCTTGAGCGGCATTACCTTTTCCGCGCTGCATAATCTCAATGCGGAAACTTCCATTCCTGCCCTCGGCGTGGCGGCTGAAGTCCTTTTCCCCGTCGGGTCGCTGGCGCACGAGGACACGTATGGGACCGTGAAGGGGATTGCGACGCGTTCGCTGTCATGGGCTCGCTTCCACCTGAACGGAGCATACACCTTCGGCAGTGAGCCGGCCCCCGGCTCCGTTCGGCTCGGCGCGCCGGACCTGTCGCGCTGGATGGCCGGCGTCGCCGTCGATCGCACTTTCCCGCTCAAGGCCCTGTTGATCACTGCGGAGACGGTCGCGCGGCAGCCGATCGTCGAGGCCGAGGACACGGAGTGGAGCATTGGCGCCGGTGTCAGGTATCAGGTATCACCGACGATCTCCATAGACGGCGGGGTCGGAAAGGCGATTACGGGCGACGAGCAGGCTTGGCACATCACATTCGGATTGGCGCGTGCGTTCGGGATCAGATCGTTGTTCCCGATCGGTCGCGCGGTGAGGTAGGACTATGCGTATTCAATTTGGAGCCGCGCCACTCCGGCTCCGGACCGCGATTTTCGGAGTGCTCGCCGCGGCGGCGTTCAGCGTTCCCGCCGGGGCACAGTGGTCGCGCACGTACGAGCAGTTTTATCTGCCGGGGGAGTTCAACTGGCAGTTCCTGCACAACTATCCGGCCGGCGCGAAGCTGTTCAACGCATTCGATTTCGGACACGCCATACTATATGAGTCGCTTTGGACCAAGCCCAATGCTCCGGTGAGCGAGCTAGAGGTGAGATGGTACGATCGCCTCACCAAGGAAATACTCGTCCATCCTCCGCACGTACCATTGGAGGAATCGGCCATTGAGATCCAGTACGCGAAGCTGGCGCCAGAGGCCAAGCTGATGTTCGATTGGGCGCACCTGCTTCACCGCCAGATATATGACGTCTGGGCGGACGAGCGCATTCCTGTCGAGCGAAAGGATGCGCTCGTCGCAGAGATGGTGGCGTACTACAAGTCCCGCCCCGATCTCGCTTTCAGCTCCATGCCGAAGACGATGGAGCTAATGGAGGGCCAGCCGTACTCCACGGCGTTCCGAAAGAATTATCCCAAGTTCAACGGATTGATCTGGGCCTACCACTGGCTGCAGATAGGACTATACGAGCCGCTACTGGCGGGGAAGAACAAGGACGAGCGGCAGACGGGCGTACTCGCCACCGTGACGCGCTTCCGGCAAATGATCGAGGACCCGCCGACATGGATGCCGCGCGTCATGCCGATGACCCCCGAGGTCGCGCCGCTGTTCACAGCTCGCTATCCCGAAGCCGCGATCATTTTCGACAACCTTCACTCGATGCACGACGTGGTTTCCGACATACTCGCGAATCCCGCGGTCCCTCGGGAGCGGAAGCGGGCCGAAATCCTGCTCGCGGCTCGCCGGTATCGCGACGACAGCTCTTTCGTTCAGACGCGCGACGAATGGCTGGCGATGGCGCGAATGATGGGAATCCAGAACATGGGTGGACCCGTCCTGGGCTTTCTCGCCGCCTTTCCCACGCCGACCGTCGAGCGTGGCGCAGTGATGGCGGGAATGGATCACTCCACCATGGGCGCGATGCCGGGGATGGCCGGAATGCAGGGGATGGCACACGACTCGTCTCGCGCCGGCGCCACTCCGTCGATGGCGGGGATGGATCACTCGCGGACGGGCGTTGATAGCTCCCGTGCCGGGGGGATGGCCGGAATGGATCACGCGGCGATGGGCCACGATTCCGGCGGGCACGCGGAAAACGTGATGGCGCTGCACATGCGCATGCTGGCCGACACCGGGATGCGCCGCCACATTCGCTCGGACACTACGCTGAGCCGGATGATGCGCGAGATGATCGCGGACATGCCCGCCGAGCACAGAGCCCACTTGGAGGCGCTGATGGCAGCGCCACTCCCCGCTCCGCGCGCGCGGACAGCACCCCGGCGTGCGACGCCCGCGCGTTCGACTCCTGCACGGCGGACCGGCACGCCCGCGCGGAAACCGGCGGCACGGCCGGCTGCTGCGCGTCCGGCGCCGAAGCCCGATCCGATGGAGGGGATGGATCACAGCAAGATGCCGATGCCGCCGCCGCCCAAGAAACCCTAGCGCTCGCGCGTCTCGACCATGACCGGTGCCGCTGCAAGCCACCCGGGCATGTAATTCCAGCTGCCTTGTCCTTTTATCCAGGGATTTGATCCATGCGACTATTGTCACGCGGGCTGACGCGAACGACAGCAAAGATCGGGTGGTACCCGGTGCGCGCGGTGTTCGTGGTGTTGACGTTGGCGATGACGGTTGGCACCGTTTCGTGGGCGCACGATTTCTGGCTCGTCCCCAACGCGTTCCACGCGAGGCAGGGCGGGATGGTAGAGGTTCGGGGCCAGACCAGCAGCCGCTTTCCAACGAGCGAGTCTGCGGTCGCCGTCGAGCGGGTTGCCGATGCGCGGCTGATATCAAAGGGCGGCGCCGATCGCATTACAGGCTTGGCGATTGACGGCAAGTCGCTGCGACTCCGGCATCGCCCACGCCGCTCCGCGCAATACGTCGTCGCCGTGTCTCTCGAGCCACGCTCCATCAGGGAATCCGTCGGCAGTTTTCTCCGATACCTGGAGCTTGAGGGGGCGCCGGAAGCCCGTCGACGTCTGGAGGCCGACGGAACGCTGGCTGGCCGGGACAGCGTGACGCGGCGGTACGCGAAGTACGCGAAGACTTTCGTGCAGGTCGGGCGTGGTGGCCCACGCGCATTTGCCGAAGTTGCAGGCCATCCTTTGGAGCTCCTCCCCGTGCGTGATCCATCCGCCGCGCGGCGCGGTGACACGTTGCGCTTTCGACTTCTATATAGAGGTGCGCCGCTCGAGGGTGCGCGTCTCACGGCTGGGGCGGTCGTCCACTCGGCGACCAGCCTTGAGTCGCCTGTCGTGACTTCACCCGACACGACTCTCGTGACCGATCGGTCCGGTGAGATCGTCGTGCGTCTGGGCGCGGCGGGGCTCTGGAACGTGCGCGGGATCCACATCGCCCCCGCCGAGCCGGGCTCCGGCGCTGATTGGGACACGCACTGGGTCAGCATCGTGTTTCACGCCGCGTTGCGATGAAGCCCCCGCGATTACGGCCCACGCTGCGTCTCGACGCGCGCGGCGTAGCCAAGGTGCTGGGCGACCTCGAAGCCAAAGTCATGATTGCACTATGGGATATCGAGTGCGAGGCACCGGCGCGCGCCGTTCATGAGCGCGTGGCGCGGCAGCACCCGGTGCAACTGCTGACGGTCGTCACTGTGCTCAACAAGCTCGTCGCGAAAGCATTGGTCAAGCGCGTGCGCCGCGACGGCCTGCTCCATTTCGGCGCACGGTATTCCCGCGCCGCATTCGACACGTATGTCTCGCGCCGTCTCGTCGAGGGCGTCCTTGGTTTCAGTCGGGACCTCGTCACGGCCTCGCTAGTGGACGTGCTGGCAGAAACCGACCATGAGGCGCTCGAAGAGCTTGCGCGCCTGGTGCAAGAGAGATTGGCGGAAGAGGAGGATCGTTGACGAGCCGGGCGATCCCCCGACGCGGGGCGGCGCACGAGCGCGCGCTACTCGTAGGCATCGCTGTTGTCTTGCTGATGGGTACGGTTCCGGTGTTCGCGCACCACCTTCCTCTCCCGGGACTCGGAGAGCTGGGGCAGCTTGAGCGCGTAGGCGCGATCTGCCTCGTAACTCTTCACCTCGCGCTCGCGCCGATTCACGGGGTCATTCACGTGCTGCTCGCTGGCGGTCTTGCGTACGCCATTTTTGACAGGGTGCGTGCCGGAGTTCGCCTGCGACGCGGGATGCGACGTCTCGACATCAGCCCGGCGGTGCCGGGATCGCGGATGTTCGTCGCTGCGCACACGGCCGGCTTGAATCCCGCCGTTGTGTTCATCGCGAGAGAGGCAGGGAATCCTGCTTTCACTTTCGGAGGCTGGCGGCCGAAGGTGTGTATTTCCGAAGCCCTCGAGTCGTCACTCTCCGACGACGAGCTGCGCTGCGTGCTCGCGCACGAGGCTTGTCATGTCCTCCGCCGGGATCCACTCCGCCTTTCCGTACTGCGCTTTTTAGGGCTGACGCTGTTCTGGATTCCCGCGTTGAGTCGCATGGCCGCCGACGTAGCGATCGAGGCCGAGCTGGAAGCTGATCTGGCCGGCGCAGGAGACCGACCCCTGGTCATGGCCTCGGCACTGATCAAGGCGGCGAAGGAGCGGACCACGCTTCGCCTCGCGCATGTGAGTCCCCTCATTCGCGACGATCTGCTCGACGTGCGGGTGCGCCGGCTGGCCGGAGAGTGCCCTCCACTCCCATCGCGTATAACCCGCCGTGCGTTCGCCGGGGCGACAGCGGCTCTCGCCGTCGTCTGGCTTTCGGGCGCGGTGGTCGCTCACCCGCTCCACGGTCCGGACGCGGCCGGAAGTGCATGTCTGGAGCATTCCGGATGGGCCGCATCGCATCTGTTCTGTACTCACTACGTAGTCGGGGGCAAGCCGTGTCCGCACGCGGTGGCGGCAAGTTCGACGACAACGCACGGACAGCACTGATGCGTTTCGGGGCCGGCCGACTATCGGCAATTGTCTGGGCTGTCGCCATTGCACTGCCGGGAGCGGCACTCGCGCACGGCCTATTGCGGAGCTCGTCTCCCGCGGCGCAGTCGGTTCTCACGAGCCCGCCGCGGGTGATCCGGCTGACTTTTACAGAAGCGCCCGAGCTTACGTTCACGCGGATCCGGCTTGCGGGACCGGCCGGGGACATATTACTGGGTCCCCTCGAAATTTTGCCGGGGATGGTGGCGGCGGCGAAAATTCCCGGCGTGTTGGAGCCCGGAGTCTATCGCGTCGAATGGCGCACGGCCGGCGCCGACGGGCATCCCGTCTCGGGCCAGTTTCCCTTTACGGTCAAATTGGCGATCGACTCCAACGCGGCCGGCGGAGATACGATGTCGCCGCCCGCGCAGTCGCATGCGGAGATGGTGGGCCACACGGCTACGTCGGGCGATGAGCGGGGCGGGGTGGCGAAGGATTTTCTCGCCGTGATTCTGCGGTGGTTCACGCTCGCCGGCGCGATCGTCGCGATCGGGGCAGTGGCTTTCCGGCTTACCGTGCTCGCACGGGTTTCGCTGGAAATCGACCGCGAGATCAAGACGGATTATCTCCCGGCGGCGGCGAGGGGGGCCGCCATAGTGGGGCTCGTCGCGTCCGCCACGGTGGCTGTAGTGGCGATCGCGCGGCTCCTGCTTCAATCGCGCGCCATGCATGGCGGGAACGAGATGTGGGATCCAGCGCTGATCGCGCCGATGCTCACCGATACCAACTGGGGGAGGGCGTGGCTGCTGCAGATGGCCGCTGCGATCACCGCGGTCGCCTCGTATGCCGCTATCCATCGCTCGCGGCAGGCAGCGTGGTATGTGGCCGGCGCGGCAACCGTTGCGCTCGTGGTCGGACTCGCGCTGGCGAGTCACGCCGCGTCGGTCCCACGGCTGGTTGCGCAATCGATCGTGGCCAACTCCATACATACCGTCGCTGCGTCCGGGTGGCTCGGAAATCTGTTGGTGGTGTTCCTCGTTGGACTCCCATTGGCGTGGCGTCTCGACCGCGATGACAGATGGACGGTGGTACGCGATGTCGTAAACGCGTTCTCGCCGGCGGCACTTGGTTTCGGCGGGCTCGCCGGAGCGACCGGAGTGTTCATGGCGTGGACTCATGTGGGCTCCCTCGCCGCGCTCACGGGCACCGATTATGGCAGGGTGTTGCTGCTCAAGGTCGGGCTGCTGTCCTTGACTGCGCTGACTGGCGCGTACAACTGGTTGCGGGTTCGTCCGACGCTCGGAGACCAGACCGGCGCATTGCGCCTGCGCCGGACCGCCGGCGTCGAGATCGGAATCGCGGCGCTGGTTGTCGCCGTAACGGCGGTGCTGGTCGCGCTTCCTATGCCGATGGACTAGCGACTATGGTGAGGGTCGGGACGGATGAGCCTCGCCCGCCTTCCGCTGGAACTCCGAGATCTCCGCGGTCTGATCGACCTTCATTTTGGAAGTCATGGCTGCTATGGCCGGTGAGAGGCGCGGCAAATATTCGTCGACCATTGCGATCGCCGCCCTGTGGTGTTGGATCGTCATGTCATAGAAAGCGTGTGTCACGAACGCGCCCGACAGGTTTTTCAGCGAGTCGGCCATCATTCGGGCCTCTGCGCTCACGGCTGGCGTGATCATGGTCAGGTATCGCATACTCAGTATCGCGGACATGCTGTCTATTTCCATGGCCTGCATGTGATGCGCTGTTTGCGCGTCGCTTTTCGCCTCGCCGGTCGCGGATGCCATCGCGGCCTCTGCCATCACAAGCATGCCGCTATGGTGGCCGATCATCTTCGCAAGAAACTCCTTATCGGCTTCGGCGGCGGCGCCGACCGCAGGCGCAGCCGCGGCCACGGCGGTATCCTCGCCCGGCACCTCGCGCTCGCCGGCGCATGCCGCAGCCAAGGTACCGGCCGAAATCACCATCAAGCCGGCGGCGATCCTCGAGTTGGCGCTCATGCGGCCATCTTCCGGCACTCTGCCGCGCACTTCCGGCAAATCTCGGCGCATCGCTTCATCGTCTGGTCGGAACCGGCCATGCTCTCGCAGCTTTCCGCGCATGCTTCGCAGACCGCGGCACATGCGGTACAGATTTTCCCATGCAGGTCCGAGCCTCGCGCCATGAAAGCCGCGTTGGTCGCGCAAATCTCGGCGCAGTCGGCGAGCAGTGTGATGTGCGAGCGGGACGCGTGCTCGCCGCCCAGCTCGAGACAGTGCGCGTGGGTTTCCCAGCAGGTGCGTGCACAGTCGGTACAGGCTGATATACAGCTCTCCATCATGGCGGACTTCGCTGGGTGCGGCATCTTGGTTTCTCCGGGGTGGGGAACGGGCATGTGCCTGCTTATTTTATGGGGCATAAAACGTGCCTTTGCCCGGTCAAACTGACGTACCGATGTCATCGCATCGCACGCCGCTCCGATTCTCGGCGCGCTGACGGTCATCGCGACGATTCTTCGCTCGCTGGACGCGATGTCTTCCGTGCGCTCCGCGTGTCGCGGGTGAATCGGGTCGCGCTCGCATTCGCTTCCACGAATATCGGATGGCCACACTTATACGCCATCGATCGTGGGTGGTCGCGGTCTATATTTCTCCAGACCCGCGGAAACGGTGGGACGAGCGGCGTCCGTAGACTCGCGCAAAGGAGATCAAGCGATGCAAGAAGCTCTGCGCCGCTGGACTGATGAGTCTTGCAACGGAGAAGCAGTGGGTATGAAATGCGTTTTGTCCTTCAGCCTTCTCGTGCCGATCGCACTCTTTGGCGCGGCGGCGTGCGGGGGCGTTGGAGATGCCGGCGGACGGGGTGCCGTCCCTCTCGTCACGCCTGTCACGAGTCCCGCGGGCCCTGGATCCGGCGAGCCGTTCCTCGCGCTGGGCTCCGACGGAGTCATGTACCTCAGCTGGCTCGAGCCAATCGATTCGGCGCACGCGCTCAAGTTTGCCGTTTACGACGGCGCGTCGTGGTCAGCGCCGCGCACGATTCGCGAGGGCCGCGATTTTTTCGTGAACTGGGCCGATTTCCCGTCGATCAAGGTGATGGGGGACGGGCGGCTCGTCGCGCACTGGCTGCAGAGGACCGGGTCCGCGACCTACGCGTATGGCGTGCGCGTCTCGCAGTCCGCTGACGGCGGCGCGACGTGGAGCGAGCCGCTGATACCGCACCGCGATTCGTCCGACACCGAGCACGGTTTCGTCACGCTCTGGCGCGAAGGCTTGAACGTGGGCGCCGTCTGGCTCGACGGACGGAAATACAACACCGCCGGCCATTCGCCCACGAACGAGATGATGGTCATGACTACGACTATCGCGCCTGACGGACGCCTCGGCGTGGAGTCTCCGATCGACGAGCGCGCGTGCGATTGCTGCCAGACCGCGGTCGCGATCACGTCCGGTGGACCGATCGTGGCGTATCGCGACAGGTCGGCGGACGAGATCCGCGACATCTACGTCGCGCGGCGCGTGAACGACCGGTGGACGACGCCCGTGCCGGTTCACGCCGACGGCTGGAAGATCGCCGCGTGCCCGGTCAACGGGCCGGCCCTGGCGGCGAAGGACGAGCGAGTGGCGCTCGCGTGGTTCACTTCGGCGAACGACAGCGCCAAGGTGAAAGTCGCTTTCTCGTCCGATGCGGGGGCGTCTTTCGGGGCGCCGGTGCGCATCGATGAAGGACAGCCGGCGGGGCGCGTCGACGTCGCGCTGCTGCGTGACGGCGGCGCGCTGGTGAGCTGGATCGAGCGCACCGGCGGAGACACCGCCGCGGTGCGGGTGCGGCACATGACGGCCGACGGCAAGCTCGCGCCGGCGATCACGGTCGCCACGTCGTCGGCCGCGCGCGCCAGCGGATTTCCCCGAATGATCATTCACGGCGGTGACGCGATCTTCGCCTGGACGGAGCCGGGGAAGCCGTCCGCGATACGGCTCGCGAAGCTGTCGAATCCCGGCCGGTGAGCGAAGCGCGAGTGCGATTGACGTTGCGGGCGCTCGCCTTTTGCGCGCTGGCGGCTGCCGGATGCTCGGGCGAAGCGGGCATCGCGCGCGTGGACATCGGCGCGCCGGTTCCCGCGTACGCCGCGACGTCGCTGGCCGGTGACAGCGTGTCGCTCGCGGCGCTGCGGGGGAAAGTCGTGCTGCTGAACGTGTGGGCGACGTGGTGCCATCCGTGCCGGGACGAGATCCCCGAGCTGCAGGCGCTGCACGAGCGGTACGCGGCGCGCGGGCTCGAGCTGGTCGGCATCAGTGTCGACGCCGAGAGCGCTGACGACGCGATCCGCGCGTTCATGCGCGATTTCCGGATGACGTATCCCGTGTGGCGCGATCCCGCCGAGCGTGTCTCCGCGCAGTTCCACGTCGTGGGCGTGCCCGCGACCTTCCTGATCGACAGGGAGGGCGTGCTCCGGTGGCGTAAGACCGGGCCCATTCAGCCCGGAGACGCGACGCTTGCCAGAGCGCTCGAAGAGGCGCTCGGGAGCTGATGCAGGGATCTGATTCCGTCGGCCTCGCGATCAGCTTCACCGCGGGCGTGCTGAGCTTTCTCTCGCCCTGCGTCCTCCCGCTGATTCCCAGCTACGTGACGTTCATCACCGGACTCGGCCTCGAGGACGTGAAGCGATCGCGCCGGATCGCGCTGGTGCACTCGCTTCTTTTCGTCACCGGGTTCACGCTCGTCTTCCTCGCCCTCGGCGCGACTGCGACGGCTTTCGGACGGCTGCTGGGCTACCACCGGGTGTGGGTGGGACGGATCGGCGGCGTGCTGGTGGTGCTGCTCGGGCTGTATTTGATAGGCGCGTTCAACTTCGGGCCGTTCGCGCGGGAGCGGCGGGTTCACCTGGCAACGAAGCCGCTCGGCTATGTCGGAACGCTGGTAGTTGGAATGGCGTTCGCGGCGGGGTGGACGCCGTGCATCGGACCGATTCTGGGAGCGGTGCTCACCTACACCGCGAGCTCGGCTGATCTCAATCGCGGGCTCGTGCTGCTGCTCGCCTATTCGCTTGGCCTCGCGGTTCCGTTCGTGGCGGCCGCGCTGATGGTGGACAGGTTCGTGGCCCTGTTCGAGCGGTACCGCGGCGGACTCGTGTGGATGTCGCGGATCGCGGGCGCGCTGCTCATCGCGATCGGACTGCTGATGCTCACGGACACCATGATCCTGCTGTCGCAGTGGCTGCAGCCGATGACCCCGGAGTTTCTTCGCAGCCGGCTGTGAAACCTTTTCGAGGGTAGCTCGCGTCTAGGAGTGAGGCCATGGCTTCGCGCCCCTCGGAGATTTCGATTTCTCACGGGACCGCAGCGCGCTGTTCGGGGCGCATCCGGACAACATCTTCCTCGTGAAGGCGAGCTACTGGTTCGGATTCTGACGGCTCCTGGGATTCTTACGAGGAATCCAAGTCTGGAGTGTGGCAGTCTGGAGTGAGGGAGTAGGGAGTTTCTCCTAACTGCTCCCTCCTGACTGCCACACTCCCGACTTGGATCCCCCATCCAAATCCCAGTAGCCAGCCACTAGGATTCGGTCCTATGCCCGACGCACCGAAAAAGGAGGAGAGGCGCGAGGCGCCGCGTCCCGAGCGGGAGTACGACCGCACTATCGTGACGCGGCTGCGGAGCTTCGGACGCGAGCTCGGGCCCGGGCTCATCACCGGCGCCGCGGACGACGACCCGTCGGGAATCGCGACCTACTCCCAGGCCGGAGCAGCGTTCGGCTTCGGCTTGCTGTGGACGACGATCATCACGCTCCCGCTGATGACAGCGGTGCAGCTGATGTGCGCGCGCATCGGGCTCGTGTCGCAGCAGGGACTGGCGGCCGTGGTGCGGGATCATTACTCGAAGTACCTGCTCTGGGCGGTGTGCGCGCTGCTGCTGTTCGGCAACGTCGTCAACATCGCGGCCAACCTCGGCGGGATGGGCGCCGCGGCCGGGCTCGTCACGGGGCGGAGAAGCATTCTCTGGGTGCCCCTGTTCACCGTGATCACGATCGCGTTCCTGGTGTTTTCGTCGTACCGGCTGATGAGCTCCGTGCTCAAGTGGCTGGCGTTGGCGCTGTTTGCCTACGTCGCGGCTGCTTTTCTGGCCAAGCCGGATTGGATCGAGGTGCTCGACGGCACGTTCCATCCGCACTTCGCGATGGACCGCCGGTACCTGCTCACGTTCGTCGCCATCCTCGGGACGACCATATCGCCCTATCTCTTTTTTTGGCAGGCAGCGCAAAACGTCGAGCACTACGCGGATGCAGCCGAGCCCGGCCGCCCGCGCCGCGCGATCGAGCGGGAGCTCAGGTCCGCCGGTCGAGACGTCGGCGCCGGGATGCTGATATCGAACGTGATCATGTTCTTCATCATCCTCACCGCCGGCGCGACGCTGCACCCGGCCGGGATCACGACGGTCGACTCCGCGGCGGATGCCGCCATGGCCCTCGAGCCGCTCGCGGGGAAGGCCGCGGCGCTCGTGTTCTCGATCGGAATCATCGGCACGGGAATGCTCGCGGTCCCGGTCCTCGCGGGCTCGGCGGCCTATGCGGTGGCGGAAGCGGGCCAGTGGCACCGGGGGATGAATCGCAAGCCGCGCCAGGCCCATCATTTCTACTTCGTCATCGTGCTCGCGATGCTGATCGGCATGGCGCTGAACTTCGGCGGGGTGAACCCGATGCGCATGCTGTTCGGCGCGGCCGTGGTAAACGGCGTGCTCGCGCCGCCGCTCATCGTCGTGATCCTGCTCATCTGCAACAACCGCGGCGTGATGGGCGAGAAGCGGAACGGCTGGCTGATCAACACCGGCGGGATCGCGGCCGCGCTGCTCATGGGCGCGGGCGCGATCATCCTGCTCATCTCCTGGGCGTAGCCGGCTCGGCGGGAGGCTGACGCGGGCCCGGCGGCTTCACGATCATCCGGTCGCCGATCCGGATACGCGGACCGGCGAGATTGTTCCACGCCTGCAGCTGCTCGACAGTCGTGCCGAAGGTGTTGGCGATGGTGGAGACGGCGTCGCCGCGCTGCACGACGTAATGGAGCGGCGCGTTCGCGATCTCCCGCACCTTGGCGCGGAGCTGCGCTTCCCGCGCCGCGAGCTCGCGCTGGGCCGTGTGCGAGCCGTTGACGTAGGCTTCGAGCGAGTCCAGCTCCCGGCGGTGCGCGCGGGTGGCGGCGAAGGTCGCCGATCGTCCCTCGCGCCTGACCGTCACTCCCGGCGCGCTCAGGAAATAGACGTGCCCGGGATCCACCCCTAAAAGAGTATCGTTGGGGAACTCCTCCACGATGATGGACGGGGGCGCGTCGAGGCTCTCGAGGTTGTCCTGGGGGGCCACGCCGATGAAGATCAGCCGCTCGTCGGTAGCGGCGAGGACCCCGTTGGTGCCGCGGAAATAGTCCGCAGGGCGGCGCATGTACACGTGCGCCTGCCGGTGCACCTTCTCGCCGAACCGGAGAGTGCCGCTCGAGAGCTCGCGCTCGGCCAGCTCCCGGGCCTCCGGGATGTCCACCCCGCGCATGAAAAAGACGTAGCCGAACACGGCGATCCCGAGCACGATCACGAGGCTCCCGATCGCCAGGCGCCGGAGCAGCCGGAACGAGCGGTACAGCCCTTCAGATTCTTTCATTTCCTGGAATTTCCCCTGGGGATCTGCCGGGGGAGAAGGGGCAAGCTCCATACCCCGCAATGGATCATCTCAGGCTCCGGAATTTGGACGGGGAATCCAAGAATTGAGAGGCCAGAGAGCCAGAGTGCCAGCTGGCGAGAACGATATCACAAAAATGCAGGGGCTTCCGGTGCAGTCATCTGGCCATCTGCCAAGCTGGCGATCTGGCTTCTCACCTCTTGGATTCCCTTGAGCCCCGCCAGAAGCCGTTAACCCCCGGATTGTATTGCTCTAATCCGTAAATGACACTACCTTTATACGTATAACTACAACCGTATTACCAACAAAGGTCATGGCCGAGTGGATCGGGCGCGACCTCAAGCGTCTTCGGAAGCTTAGAGGGATGCGCCGCCAGGATGTAGCCGCTCAGCTCCGGCAACCCGTGTCCGTTTCCACGATCCGCAACATCGAGCACGACGAACGGTATAACGTCTCGCTCGATCTGCTGGGTCAGATCGCCCAGGTACTGGGCGCGGACGTGCGGGTCACGCTGGAGCCGCGGGAAGTCGAATCGAAGGCACGGGCGGAGGAGGCGAGACGGGTGATCGCGAGCGATCACTTCATCCACCTCATCCGGGAGAACCATCCCGACTGTCCGTTGACGAATTCGCAGATAGGCCGGCGGATGTGGGGGTTCGCGAATGCGCGCGGTGCCACGCGCGTGCGGGAGCGGAAGCTGGTGAAGAAGGCGCTAAGCTGGACGGGACTGAAGCGCGCGCCTACCACGGCTGCGGAATACGAAGTTGGGGAACACGATGTGGCGGCGATGGAGCGCTATGCTGATCGCCTCGGAAGAGCATTCAAGGACGACAAGGGCCGGATTCTGGTCCCTGTCGCCTGACGGACTTCTCAACCTTGGAACCAGGACGGACATGAGCTCCAACTACGACCGCCGCAGGATCGAGCAGGCGCCGCCGTCGCGATCGATGCGCGCGCGGCTGGGCACGGTACCGCAGATGGTCTTTGCCGCCGTGATGATGCTTGCCGGCGTGGTCTGGGCGGGGACGCGCGTGGGGACGGTGTACGCCAGGCCCGGCGAGCTGCTCGCGCTCCCCGCTACAGTAGTGAAGCAGACGCTCACGCCGGAAGAGATTCTCATTGGCGACGCCACGCCCGATCTGTCGGCTCCGGTCACGCAGCGAATCGCGTTCGTCCTGCGCAAGTTCGCCAAGGACGACCGCATTGCCGATCGCGCCGCGACGGCGCTGGTGCGCGAGGCCGCCAGGAAGAACATCGACCCCGTGCTGCTCGTCGGCCTGATGATCACGGAGAACTCCGCCATCGATCCGCTGGCCAAGAGCAACGTGGGCGCCACGGGGCTGATGCAGGTGATGCCCTTCCACGCCGGGGAATGGGGCTGCGGCTCGGACAATCTCGTCAACGTCGAGTCGAACATCTGTCACGGCGTTGCGATCCTGGCGGATTACGTCCGCCGCTCGCCCAAGAATCTCCACAAGGCGTTGCTGCGCTACAACGGCTGCGTCCGCGGGACGAACACTCCCCGCTGCTACACGTACTCGTCCAAGGTCTACAAGCACGCGAACAACGCGTCGCGCCTGATGGCGTCGCTCGGTGGAACGGAAGTACGCCGGTACAGCGTGCCGGCCGCGCCGAAGAAGGTGCGCACGGCGAAGCGCGCGACCACTACGAGAACCGCCAGCAAGCGCGCGACGCGCGCGCGGACCACGCGTCCGCGGGCGACGCCCAAGCCAGCGCCGATCAAGGTGCCAAGGCAGGTCGTGCTGGGCGAGATCAAGCTCTCGAAATAGTCGTGCCTTGGGTGAGCCCGGGCTGCCGGCCGGGCACTCCGCGCGGGCCCTACGCTCCCTCGCTGCGCTCGCTCGCCAAGACGGGCCTGCGCGGAGCAGCCGGTCGCAGCCCGGACTCACACGCACCTCCTATAATTCGGCGATGCACCGGCCCCACCCAGAGGCTGCGCTCGCCCTAGCCGTACTCGGCATCTCCGTCGCCGCGCCGCTCGTCCGGCTGTCGGACGCCCATCCCATTGCGATCGCTTTCTGGCGGCTGGCGTTCTCGCTCGCCTTCGTGCTCGTCGCGCTGCTTGCGACCGGCACGTGGCGTGAGCTGCGGGCGCTGAGCCGGCGCGAGCTGGCGATCGGCGTCGCCGCGGGTGTCATGCTGGCCGTGCACTTCTGGTCGTGGAACGCCTCGGTCGATCTCACCACGATCGCGGCGTCTACCACTCTGGTCAGCCTGCAGCCTGCCATCGTTGCCGTGCTCTCAGCAGTTCTGCTGCGCGAGCGGCCGCGGGCCGTGCAGGTCGCCGGCATTCTGATCGCGCTGGCCGGCGCATTCGTGATCAGCACGCCCGCGCTTTTCTCCGCGGCCGCGGCCGTGAGCCCGAACGCGCCTCTCGGGAATACGCTCGCGCTGCTCGGCGCGGTCACGGCCTCCATCTATTATCTGAGCGGACGACGGCTCCGGACCGGTCTCGGCCTCTGGCCCTACGTCGCCGTGGTATACGGCGCGTGCTTCGCCTCGCTGGCCGCGATGGCCGTCGTATCCGGTGTGGATCTCGCGCCGCAGCCCGCGCGCGAGATATGGATTTTCCTCGGGCTCGCGATCGGCCCGATGCTGCTGGGACACACGGCGATGAACTACGCGCTCCGCTACCGGCCGGCCTACGTGGTCAACCTCACGGTGCTCGCCGAGCCGGTCGGCGCGACTCTGATCGCGGCCGCGCTCCCGGGAATCCGCGAGATCCCGCCGCTGTCCACGATCGCCGGCGGCGCGGTGATACTTGCCGGCGTCGTGCTGACCGTCCTGGGCGAGCGCCCCAGCGGGCGGGGCGAGGCAGCCGTTTATACTACAGAAGCAGCCGGTTAAGAAGCAGCCGGTTAAATCGCCGTTTTCCTCAAAATATGAGACCCATGCTCCGCTTCGCACTCGCGCTGTGTGTCGCCCTCCTGGGGTCGCTGCCTGCCTCGGCCCAGCTCCCGATCACGACTCCCCGCCAGCAGTTCGGCCACGGATTGGGTGACGACTACTTCCTTGCCAACTATCGCCAGCTCACGGATTACTGGCGGAAGATCGACGCCGAGTCCGACAGGGTGCGGGTCGAGCAGATCGGCGTCACGAGCGAAGGCCGGCCCATGCTGCTGGCGCTGATCACCTCGCCGGAGAACCACGCGAAGCTCGGCCGGTACCAGGAGATCGCCCGCACGCTCGCGCTCGCGGAAGGCATCTCCGACGAGCAGGCCCGGGCGCTCGCCGGCGAGGGGCGCGCCGTGGTGTGGGTGGACGGCGGGCTGCACGCCAGCGAGGTGCTCGGCGCCCAGCAGCTCATGGAGCTGGTGTACGAGCTGGCGAGCGGAACCGACGCCGAGACGACGCGCTTTCTGCGGGACGTGATCGTGCTGGCGGTGCACGCCAATCCCGACGGGCACGATCTGCTGGCGGACTGGTACATGCGCCGGAGCGACACGCTGCAGCGCTCCACGCGTGGCGTTCCGCGGCTGTACCACAAGTACGTCGGGCACGACAACAACCGCGATTCCTTCATGGCGTCGCAGCTGGAAACGCGAGCGATGGACAGCGTGATGTTCCGCGCCTGGTATCCGCAGATCATGTACAACCACCACCAGACGGCGCCGGCGGGGACGATCATGTTCGCGCCACCCTTCCGCGACCCGTTCAACTACAACTTCGATCCGCTGGTCGTGACGATGCTCGACCAGGTCGGTTCGGCGATGCACAGCAGGATGATCGCTGAGGGCAAGCCGGGCACCGTGATGCGCGGCGGCGCGAACTTCTCCACCTGGTGGAACGGCGGGCTGCGCACGACGGTGTATTTCCACAACATGGTCGGCCTGCTTACGGAGACGTTCGGTAATCCCACGCCGAGCTGGATCCAGCTGGTGCCGCGCCGGCTGCTGCCCAGCGGCAGCCTGCCGTTCCCGATCGAGCCGCAGCTCTGGCGCTTCCGGCAGTCGATGAATTACGAGCGTACGGCGAATCGCGCGGTGCTCGACTTCGCCTCGAAGCACCGGGAAGAGCTGTTGTACAACATCTATAGGATGGGGCGCAATTCGATCGAGCGCGGCAGCCGCGACCACTGGACGAGCACGCCCGACCGGGTGGCCGAGCTGTCCGAGGCAGTCGCCGCCGACACCGGCACCCAGACCCCGGCGGACATCCAGCGGTACGTCGCCACGTTCAAGGAGCCGGAGGACCGCGATCCGCGCGGCTACATCATCAGCGCGGACCAGCGCGACTTCGCGACGGCCACGAAGTTCGTGAACACCCTGATCAAGACCGGCGTCACAGTCCACCGCGCGACCGCGCCGTTCCCGGTCGCGGGGAAGAGCTATCCCGCCGGCTCGTTCGTCGTGCTTGCGGCGCAGGCGTTCCGGCCGCATGTGCGCGACATGTTCGAGCCGCAGAACCATCCCAACGACATTCCTTATCCCGGCGGCCCGCCGACTCCGCCGTACGACGCGGCGGGTTGGACGTTGGCGTACCAGATGGGCGTGGCGTTCGACCGGATCCTCGACGGGTTCACCGGGCCGTTCGAGCGGATCTCGGGCTTCGCGCCGGTTCCGCGGGGAGCGGTCGTGGAAGTCGCCGGCGCGCCGGGCTATCTGCTCGGACACGAGACGAACGACGCGTTCGTCGCGGTGAACCGGCTGCTCGCGGCCGGGCACGACGTGTACTGGCTGCGGGACAGCGTCCGCGCGGGTGAGCAGAGCTTCGGTGCGGGAGCGTACTACGTCCCCGCCGGAGCGGCAGTACTGCCGCTCCTCCGGCAAGTCGCGGCCGAAAAAGGCCTGACGATCCGCGCGGCGCAACGCGCGCCGGCGGCGGGCGCAGCGATAAAGCTCCGCCCTGTGCGGGTCGCCCTGTGGGATACGTACGGCGGATCGATGCCCTCCGGGTGGACGCGCTGGCTGCTCGAGCAGTTCGAATTTCCGTTCACGGTGGTGTATCCGCCGGACCTCGACGCCGGCAATCTGCGTGAGCGGTTCGACGTCGTCATTCTTCCCGATGGCGCGGCGCCTGTGGATCCGGCCTCACGGGGCGCGCAGCGCGCGCTGGCGTCCTCGACGGCGCCGGAAGACGCGCCGGCGGAGTGGCGCGCTCGCAGCGGATTCATAAGCGAGACGATCACCGTCCCGCGGCTGCGCGAGTTCCTGCAGAACGGCGGGAGGATCCTGGCGATCGGCAGCGCGACGGAGCTGGCCGCCTCACTCGGCTTGCCGGTGGAAGACGCGCTGACGGATTCCGCGGGGCGCGGGCTGCAGCGGTCGGCGTACTACGTTCCCGGCTCCATCCTGCGCGCGCGCGTGGACAACACGCATCCGCTCGCCCACGGCATGCCGCGGTACGCCGACATGTTCTTCGACAACAGCCCCTCGTTCCGGCTCGCGCAGAGCGCGGCCCAGCAGGGGATCCGACGGATCGCGTGGTTCGATTCGGCGACTCCGCTGCGCAGCGGCTGGGCCTGGGGTCAGCGCTACCTCGAGAACGCCGCGGCGATCGTCGAGGCGCAGGTGGGACAGGGCACGCTGGTCCTGTACGGCCCCGAGGTGCTCTTCCGCGCGCAGCCGCACGGGACGTTCAAGCTACTGTTCAACGGGATTCACTACGGAGGGGCGCAGGCTTGGCGGTGACCTCCCGGCGCGGGTTCGTCGCTGTTGTTCTGGTGCTGGCTCTGTCGGGCTGCCAGGTATTCCGCGGCGCCCCCGAGGCCGGCATCCCCGCCCCGCGCGGCGAACGCGTGGAGATCACCAGCGCCGCGGAGCTCGTGCGGGAGATGCGCGAGCGCTACGACGGCAAGTGGTACCGGACCCTGACCTTTCTCCAGAACAACACCCGCTTCACGACCGACGGCAGGGAAGAGAAGAGCCAGTGGATGGAGTACATGTCGGTGCCGGGTAAGCTCAGAATCGAGTTCCTGCCGCGAAGCTCGGGCAGCGGGATTCTCTTCACCAACGGCCGCGCGTACACGTTCGAGGGCGGAAGAAGGATCGACACGAAGCGGCAGATCCATCCGCTGGTTCTTCTGACCAGCGACGTCTACGTCCTGCCGCCCTCGGTGACGCTCCGCCGGCTCGATTCGCTCGGCGTCAGAAGGTCGCGCTTTCGCGAGGACCGCTGGGAGGGCCGGCGCGTGTACGTCGTCGGCGCGGCCGCGGGCGACACGCTCTCCAATCAGCTGTGGGTCGACGCGGACCGGCTGCTGCTGGTGCGCTGGATCGAGCGGCAGGGGACCGGTGCGCGCCGCGCGTCCAGCGATACGCGGCTTGGCGCGTACAAGAACATCGAGGGCCAAGCGGTTCCCGCCGAGATCACGGTGTACCGCGCGGGCAGGCCGGTGTTCAGGGAGGTTTACGCCGACGTGCGCGTGAACGTGCCCTTCTTACCGGCCCTCTTCGAGCCGGCCCGCTGGAGAAACGCACCTCGGCCCGACACAAAATGAAAATGCCACGTTACGCGCTCACCGCCCTGCTCATTGGACTCGCGACGCCGGCGCTCGCGCAGAACCCCGCCGGCGCGCCTGCTCAGGCGGCGGCCGCCGGCTGGCGGATAGACCGCGGTCATTCCGAGCTGACGTTCTCGATACGACACATGGTGAGCCGCGTGCGCGGCCAGTTCAACAATTGGAGCGGCACGATCACAGGCGACCTCACCGACTGGGAGAGCGCGATCGTGGACGTCACGATCGACGCGTCGAGCATCGACACCAATCACGAGCGGCGCGACGCGGACCTGCGCGGGAAGGATCATTTCGAGGTCGAGACGTATCCGACGATCACGTTCAATAGCACCAGGATCGAGCGCAGCGGCGACAGGCTGCGCATGACGGGTGATCTGACCATTCGCGGTGTGACGCGGCCGGTGGTGCTCGAGGGTCAGCTCACCGGAACCGCGCAGGAGCGCGGCCGCACGCGCGCCGGCTTCGAGGCGTCGACGACGATCAACCGGAAGGACTTCGGGCTCGCGTGGAATCGCGTGGTCGAGGCCGGTGGATGGCTGATAGGGGACGAGGTCAAGATCGACATCTCGGTGGCGGCGGTGAAATAGTCACTTGTACCCCGCCGCCTGCATCCTGAACAGCTCCTCGTACAGCCCGCCTCGCGCGACCAGCTCCTGATGCGTCCCCTCGTCCTCGACGGCGCCGTTGCTGAGGACGATGATCCGGTCGGCCATCCGCACCGTCGAGAAGCGGTGTGAGATCAGGATCGCCATTCTTCCCGCGACGAGCTCCGAGAAGCGGAGAAAGACCTCATACTCGGCGCGCGCGTCGAGCGCGGCGGTCGGCTCGTCGAGAATGAGCACCTGCGCGTCGCGCATGTAGGCGCGTGCCAAAGCGATCTTCTGCCATTCGCCGCCGGACAGATTCACTCCCTGCTCGAAGCGGCGGCCGAGCATCTGCTTGTAGCCCTTGGGAAAGCGCGGGAGCAGGCTCGAGGCGAGTGACTTGTCGGCCGCCGCGCGGATGCTTTCCGGGATCTCGTCGCCGTTCTCCAGCCCGCCGCGAACCGACTCGATCTCGCCGACGCCTATGTTCTCGTCGAAGCGCAGGTCGTAGCGCACGAAGTCCTGGAAGATCACGCCGATTGCGTTCCGCACCGACGCAAGGTCGTACTCCCGCAGGTCGCGCCCGTCGAGGAGAATCCGTCCCTCGGTCGGATCGTACAGCCGCGCGATCAGCTTCGTTATGGTCGTCTTGCCCGCGCCGTTCTCACCGACGAGCGCCAGCCGCTCGCCGGGATTTAACGTGAAGTTGAGATCGCGCACGGCCCAGCGCTCGCTCCCGGGATATCGGAATGAAACGCCCTCGAACACGAAGCCGTCGCGAACCGGGCGCGGTACCGGCAGCGCTGCCGGCCCCGACGTGATCGTCGGCTTCATGTCGAGGAAGACGAACAGGTCGCGGAGGAAGAGCGCCTGCTCGTACACCGCGCTCGCCGCCAGCAGCACCGCCTGGATGACGTCGCGCCCGCGCGCGAACGACGCGGCGAGGAAAGTAAGATCGCCGATCGTGATTTCCCCGCGGACCGCGCGGAGCACGATGATCACGTACGCAGCGTAGTACCCGATAGTGCCCAGAATCGAGAGCAGCGTACTCACGATTCCCCGCCTGATCGAGAGCTTCCGATTCTCCTCGTAGAAGCGCTGCGCCAGCGTGCGGTACCTGTCGGTCAGCCACGACGCGAGCCCGAACATCTGCACTTCCTTCGCCGTCGCGTCGCTCGCGCCCACGTAGCGGATGTAGTCGAGCTGGCGCCGCTCCGGCGTCCAGCGAAACAGCAGCGAGTAGCCGAGGGACGCGAAGTGCGTCTCGCCGAGGAAGCTCGGGACGATCGCGGCCGCGAGCAGCAGCAGGAGCAGCGGGTTGTACGCGACCAGCGCGGCGCCGACAGTGAGCAGCGTGATCAGGTCCTGGCCGATCGCGAGCAGCTGCGTGAGCAGCGCGATGCGGCCGACGGTCTGCCGCCGGGCGCGCTCGAGATGATCGTAGAAGCCGGGGTCCTCGAACTGCGCGAGATCGAGCGTGGCGGCGTGCTGCATCAGCCGCACGCTCATCCTGTTCGAGAAGAGGTCGCCGAGCAGGCTCTCGACCAGGGAGGATGCCCGCGCGAGGACTTCGCCCGTGACGACCACCGCGAGCTCCATCGCGAGATAGCGCCAGACGTCGCCGAAGTCGCCCCGTCCCGCGCGCGCCTCGAGTACGGAGTCGATGATCAGCTTGCCGATCCAGAACGTGAGGATCGGGACGAAGCCGCGCGCGATCCGGAGCGACGCCATCGCGAAGGCGAGCCCGCGATGGCTCTCCCACACCAGCTTGGCGAGCGCCGGCACGTATCGCAGCGCCTCCAGCCGCTCGCGCCACGTCGTGTCGCGGGTGTCGGGTCGGGTCGGCGGTATGAATCCGCCTGTCGGCGGGTGCGTCACGGGCGGAAGGAGTGGATATTAGTTAGTGACTGGTGACTAGTGACTAGTGACTAGTTCAAGACGGAAAGTAGCAGCTACAGGGTCAGGGCCTGCAATTACGAATCACCAGTCACTAGTCACCAGTCACTAGTCACCAGTCACTAGTCACCAACCAGCGGAGCCGGATGACAGCAGGGAGCCTGTCCGATCTGTCGCAGCAGGAGCTCGAGCGCTACAGCCGCCAGCTGTCGCTGCCGTCCGTCGGCATCGACGGCCAGCGGAAGCTCAAGCGCGCCCGCGTTCTGGTCGTGGGGGCGGGCGGCCTCGGCTCGCCGGCGCTGCTGTACCTGGCGTCCGCCGGAGTGGGCACGATAGGACTGGTGGATTTCGATCCGGTGGACGTCACCAACCTGCACCGGCAGATCCTGTACACGGACGCCGACGTCGGGGGCTCGAAGACGCAAGCCGCCGCGGCGCGCGTACGCGCGGCGAATCCGCACGTGCACGTCGAGACGTACGACACGCGGCTGACCTCGCACAACGCGCTCGAGATCGCCGGCGATTACGACATCATCGTGGACGGCACGGACAACTTTGCCACGCGCTACCTGGTGAACGACACGGCGGTACTGCTCGGCAAGACGAACGTGTACGCGAGCGTGCTGCGCTTCGAGGGGCAGGCGTCCGTGTTCGCCGCGCCGGACGGCCCCTGCTATCGCTGTCTCTTCCGCGATCCGCCCCCGCCGGGACTGATCCCCAATTGCGCGGAGGCCGGCGTGCTCGGCGTGGTCCCGGGGATCATGGGGAGCATACAGGCGTCGGAGACCATCAAGCTGATCACGGGGGCCGGGTCGCCGCTCGTGGGCCGCCTGCTGCTGTTCGACGCCCTGGCGATGCGTTTTCGCACAATGGAGGTGCACCGCGATCCGGCGTGTCCGATGTGCGGCACGCGCGAGATCCGCGAGCTCGTGGATTACGAGGCGTGGTGCGGCGCCGCCTCCGCCGCGCCGGCCGAAGAGCGGGGCTCGGCGGTCGGAGAGATAACTCCCGCGGAGCTGGCCGAGCGCATCGCGCGCGGCGACGACTTCGAGCTGCTCGACGTGCGGGAGCCGTACGAGTGGGCCATCGCGCGGCTGCCCGGCGCGCGGCACGTCCCACTCGGCACTCTTCCGGATGAGATGCATTCTCTCGACCCGCGGCGGGAGATGATCGTGTACTGCAAGTCGGGGATGCGGAGCATGGCGGCCGCGACCCAGCTCGCGGGCGCGGGCTTCGCCAGGGTGGCGAACCTGGCGGGCGGGATATCGCGCTGGTCCGTGGAAGTCGATCCGTCGGTGCCGAGGTACTGACGAGTGACGGAAGCGTTGACGGACCCGATCGCGATCTTCCAGGACGCGTTCGCGCGCGCGCAGCGTACCGACCGCGCGCTGCTGCCGGAGCCGAGCGCGATGAGCCTGGCGACGGTGGGCGCGGACGGAGCGCCGACGCTGCGGATCGTGCTGCTGAAAGGCGTGGACGAGAGTGGATTCGTGTTCTACACCAACCTGGCGAGCCGGAAGGGGCGTGACCTGCGCGCCAGGCCGCGCGCGGCGCTGTGCTTCTACTGGTCGGCGCTGGACCTGCAGATCAGGATCGACGGGAAGGTGACGCAGGTGAGCGACGAGGAGGCCGACGAATACTTCGCCTCGCGCCCGCGCGGCAGCCAGATCGGCGCCTGGGCGTCGAGACAGAGCGAAGCGATCGAGCCGGCGGGCGAGCTGGACGCGCGGGTCGCGCGGTACGAGCGGGAGTTCGAGGGACGGGCCGTGCCCCGCCCGGAGTTCTGGTCCGGTTTCCGCGTGCATCCGGAGAGGATCGAGTTCTGGCGGAACAGGGCGAACCGGCTGCATGACCGCACGCGCTACACTCGCGAAGGCGGAGGATGGAAGGTCGAGACGCTTTATCCGTAACGGCGCTATTGGCTGTTGGCTATTGGCTGTTAGCGAACAGCCTGCCGCTGCCGCTGCTGCTGTTTCGCCGGTACAAAAAGCCAATAGCCAATAGCCAACAGCTCATTTTGAACCAGTTAGAATCCGCCCATGGCTACAGCAAGTAAAGCGATGGACACCGAAGCCCCGCCCACCTGGACCGTCGACGACTCCCGCGTTCTCTACAACGTCGGGGGATGGGGGGGCGGGTACTTCGAGATCAACGACCAGGGCCACGTAGTTGTGCGCCCGGACGCGTCTTCGCCCGCGCGCGAGCTGAACCTGTACGAGCTCGCTTTGGATCTGGAAGCGCAGGGCATCGGCATGCCCTTGCTGCTGCGCTTCTCCGACATTCTGCGCTCCCGCATCCGGCTGCTGTCGCGGAGCTTCGCGGAGGCGATCAGGGAGTTCTCGTATGCCGGCCCGTACACGACCGTGTACCCGATCAAGGTCAACCAGCAGCGGCACGTCATCGAGGAGATCGTCGAGTTCGGGCACGAGGACGGAATCGGGCTCGAGTGCGGGAGCAAGCCGGAGCTGCAGGCGATCCTCGGCCTGGCGACGCACACCGATCATCTGATCGTGTGCAATGGCTACAAGGACGAGGAGTTCATGCGGCTCGCGCTGATGGCGCAGAAGCTCGGACACCAGGTCTTCATCGTGCTGGAGCAGGTGAGCGAGCTCGAGGTGCTGCTCAAGGTCGCCGACGAGATGGGCGTGAATCCCACCGCCGGGGTCAGGATCAAGCTGTACGCGGAAGGCGCGGGCCGGTGGGCGCGGAGCGGCGGCGAGAAATCGAAGTTCGGTCTGACCACCGCGCAGCTGGTGAAGCTGATCGACCGTCTCACCGAGCTGGACCGGCTCGACGTGATCAAGCTGATCCACTTCCACCTCGGCAGCCAGATCACCGACATCCATTACATCAAGGCCGGGCTCCAGGAGGCCAGCCGCTTCTACGCCGAGCTGTGCGGCATGGGTCTCAAGCTCACCCACGTGGACGTCGGCGGCGGGCTCGGCGTCGATTACGACGGCACGAACTCCACGGCGCACGCAAGCGTCAACTACTCGATTCAGGAGTACGCCAACGACGTCGTGTACACGCTGGCGGAGACGTGCCGGCGCGGCGGGCTGGACATGCCGCACATCATCAGCGAGTCGGGCCGGGCGCTGACCGCGCACCATTCGCTGCTGCTGCTGAGCGTGATCGAGGTGGAGTCGCAGGGCGACGTCGCGATTCCGGAGTTGAAGAAGGACGACCATCCGCTGCTGCACGACATGGCGGCGGAGCTCAAGCGCGTGAGCAAGCGGCGCGCGCGCGAGGTGTACCACGACGCGATCTTCGCCAAGGAGCGCGCGCAGGAGCTGTTCAACAGCGGCGTGCTCTCGCTTCGCGGCCGGGCGATGGCCGAGCAGCTGTATCTCGCGACGGTCAACGCGGTCGCGCGCATCGCCCAGCGCGACGTCGAGGAGTATCAGGACATCATCGATGACGTCGAGGCGACGCTGGTGGACCGGTACTTCTGCAACTTCTCCCTCTTCCAGTCGCTGCCGGACAGCTGGGCGATCGACCAGCTCTTCCCGATCATGCCGATCCACCGGCTGAACGAGGAGCCGACGCGGCGCGGGACGATTCAGGACGTGACGTGCGACTCGGACGGTAAGATCGACCGGTTCGTGGGCTCGCGCGATCCGCGGCCCAGCCTCGAGCTGCACACCTTCGACGACAACGAGCAGTACATCCTGGGGATCTTTCTCACGGGCGCGTACCAGGAGATCCTGGGCGATCTCCACAACCTGTTCGGCGACACGAACGCGGTGCACGTGGAGCTGTCCACTGACGGGTACGAGATCACCGACCTCGTGCACGGCGACACGGTGACCGAGGTGCTCGCCTACGTGCAGTTCCGCGCGCCGGATCTACTGGCGACATTCCGCCGAAAAGTAGGCGCCGCGACGAGCATAACCCGCGAAGAAGCCAACACCTTCATCGCCGATTACGTGGCCGGGCTCGAGGGCTACACATATCTGGAAGGCGAAGCCGCTCGATAGTCGTTCCGCGGCGGTTGAGCGAGCCGGATGACCGTTCGCTGGACCTACGCTCGCAAACTGCGCTCGCTAAGACGGTCCTGCGAACGGCACCCGGCTCGCTCGACCGCCCAGGCATCGCCGATCGGACGGCGCACAACCAGGCCCGTGTAGCCCCTCGCGACCGCCCACGTTTCCCGCTCTTTCCGTTCCTAGCGCAAAAGACAATTCTGGAAGCGGGCGCGAACGGCGGCGGGACAACGTGTTCGCGGTTGCCGCGATGTCAGGAGGCCGAACGCGCCGAGGGGTCCCTCGCAGGCGGCGTCTTAGCGCGCGTAGTTTGCGCGCGTAGCCGCCACGCGAGGGACCCCCGGCAGTTCGGCCCTTACACCAACGTTGAAACCGCGATCTGTTAACTGCCGAAGTTCTTCGCGACCGCGTTCCAGTTGACCACATTCCACCACGCGGTGATGTAGTCGGGGCGGCGGTTCTGGTATTTCAGGTAATACGCGTGCTCCCACACGTCGAGGCCCAGGATCGCGCGCTTGCCTTCCATGAGCGGGTTGTCCTGGTTGGGCGTGCTGGTGATCGCGAGCTTGTCGCCGTCGCGCACCAGCCAGGCCCAGCCCGAGCCGAACCGGCCGACGCCCGCGGACGCGAACTGCTCCTTGAACTTCGCGAAGTCGCCGAAAGAAGAGTTGATGGCGTCCATCAGTTTTTGCTGCCCGTGGAATTGCTCGCGCGAGGCCGGCTTACCGCCCGCATTCGGCGCCATGAGCTGCCAGAAGAAGCTGTGGTTCCAGTGCCCGCCGCCGTTGTTGCGGATCGCGGTCTTTACCGCCTCGGGCGCCTTGTCCAGGCTCTGCATCAGCTCGTCGAGCGATTTGTTCGCGAGGTCAGGCGCCTTCTCCAGCGCCTCGTTCAGCTTGGTGACGTACGCCTGATGATGCTTGCCGTGGTGGATCTCCATCGTCTTCGCGTCGATGTGCGGCTCGAGCGCGCCGAAATCGTACGGCAGGGGAGGCAGCGAGTGCGGCATGGGGGCTCCTTGGAAACCGTGACTAGTGACTTAAGAACTGTGACTAGTGACTGGTGACTAGTGACTAGTAAATGCGGAAGACGTGGAAAGGGGTAGGGGGCGGGGCGGTTACTAGTCACTAGTCACTAGTCACTAGTCACATTTTTCTTGCGCGACTTCAAGTATTCGACGAGAATCGGCACCAGCGACAGCCCGATGACCGCGACGATCACCCACTCGATGCGTTTCTCGATGCCGGGGATGTAGCGGCCGAGCACGTAGCCGACCATGAGCATGCTCCAGATCCAGCCGATGCCGCCGGCAATGTTGAAAAAGATGAACCTGCGGTAGGGCATGTCGGCGGCGCCGGCCACGACGGGGGCGAAGGTCCGCAAAATAGGCACGAAACGCGCAATGACGATGGTCTTGCCCCCGTGCCGGAGGTAAAAATCATGGGCTCGATAGAGGTGTTTCTTGTTGAAGAAAAACGAGTCTTCCCGGCGGAACAGCCGCGGGCCCGCGGCGCGGCCTATGGAGTAACCCACGGAATCGCCCGCGATCGCGGCCACTGTCAGCAGCGCGCCCATGACGTATACGTTTAGAAAACCCTGCGAAGCCAGCAGCCCGGCCGTGACGAGCAGAGAGTCGCCCGGCAGAAAAAAGCCGACGAGGAGGCCCGTCTCCGTGAATACAATAGTCGTAAGACCGACGTATCCGCCCCACTTGATCAGGGTCGGGAGATCGGACAGCAGATGATAGAGCTCGCGAAACCAATCCATGCGGTGAACGCTGCCGGAAAAGAGAGAAAGCCGAGAAGGGTCCTGCGCGAAGCGGCGAAGTATGTCTGATTGGGCGATTCGCGTGCCACCCCGGCCGTCGCGCTGGTACCATCGCGCGGGGCTCTCCACGCGGAGCGAGCGCGCGTTCAACGTGCTGTCGAGCGTGTTCGTGCTGCTCATCGCGATGGGCTGGTCGTGGTCCATCGCCACGGCGCGGCCGACGTCGGCGAATTGGGGGGGGGACAGCACGGCCGTCGCGCCCGCGGCGTCGGCGATGGCGGCCTCGATAACCGAGCCTAATGCGACGTCAACCGCGTACCTCACCGACGCCGTGCTCAACGCGTTCGTGCCGCTTCGCGGCGAGAGCGGCCGGCTCCGGGCGCAGATCTCCGCCGAGGGCGCTCCGATTCTGCGGGATACGCTCCCGAGCGGAGCGATCGTGACTGTCGCCGGTACCGAGGCAGGCTCGGCGCCGCGCGCGCCCCGGCGGGCGGGCATCTGGAGTCTCGCGATAAAGGTCGGGAGCGCTATCAAGCCGATGACCGACTTCCGCGTCATAACGCTCAAGCCGGCCAGCGCGGCCAAGGGCGGACGGATCGGCCTGTACTACATCGGCAACTGGCCCTCGGCGCGGGGCGGCGCCGCCGCCAAGGGCAACTACGCGCCGCCCCGTGGCTTCATCGAAGTCACGCTGGAGAACCGGGATACATACGTATCGGAGCACTTCCGGCTGCGGGATTTCCTCCCGAAGGATCAGTTCAACGTCTGGCCGAAATACCTGGTCCTCGAGACCAAACTGCTGGATAAGCTCGAGCTGGTGCTGGAAGAGCTGCGCAAGCAGGGCGTGGACACCAGGGGTGTGCGCGTGATGAGCGGCTTCCGTACGCCGCAGTACAACAGTGGAGTGGGCGACACGCGCGGCCGGGCGTCGCTCAGCCGGCACATGTACGGGGACGCCGCCGACATCTACATCGACAACGATGGGAACGGCAGCATGGACGACCTGAACAGGGACGGCCGGGTCGACATCGGAGACGCACAATTCATTCGTTCCGCGGCCGAGCGCGTCGAACGGGCACATCCTTCGCTGATAGGCGGGATAGGTGTGTACCGGGCGAACGCCGCCCACGGCCCCTTTACTCACATCGACACGCGCGGGTACAGGGCGCGTTGGTGACCGCAACCGGAGAAGCATGATGACAGGCGATATCACAGCAGCGGAGCAGGACGAATACCGGACCACGCCGAAGCGCGACCATCCGGGGGATCCGACGATGCAGGTGCGCGCCGACGATCTCCAGCCGTACGTCGGCTTGCGGTATCTGTCCAAGCTGTTCAAGCTGATGGCGATAATTCTCCTCCTGCTGCTCGTGGCGGAGATAATCACGGGGCTGGTGGCGCAAGGCAGGGCGGCGATCCCGACGCTGCTCGCCGAGACCAGCCGGCTCGTAGTTCTCGCGGGTCTATTGTGGGGGAGCGGCGATCTCGCCATTCTCCTGATAGACATGGGGCACGACGTTCGCGCCGGACGGATCCTGCTCGGCCGCATGCAGCTGCACCAGGCCGATCCGCCGAAGAAGGAGTTCGTGGAGCGGGGCCCGCGTTGAAACGGTGACTAGTGGCTAGTGACTAGTGACTAGGAACCGCGGTTTTCAGTTGACTAGCCACTAGTCACTAGCCACTAGTCACTAGTCACTAGTCACAGCTGTAACGGTACGACTGTTGCCGGTGCGGTACGCGCTGTTGCTGGCGGGCAGTACTCACTCTCTTAGAGGAGCTCGGTCATGCTGTGGACGATCGCCGTAATCATCTTCATTCTCTGGTTGCTGGGCGCGTTCGTGATGCCGGTTGGAGGCAGTCTCATTCACATCCTCCTCGTCATCGCCATCATCGTCGTGCTGTACCGCATCATCACGGGGCGGAAGCCGATCCCCTGATCCGCAGCTGATGAAGCAGTGACCGGGTCCGCGCTCGACGCGATCCGCGTCGTCCTGTACGAGCCGCAGGACCCGGTCAACATCGCCGCCGCCGTGCGCGCGATGAAGAACATGGGGCTCGCCAGGCTGCGGCTGGTGCGGCCCGTGGAATACGATCCGTGGCGGCTCGAGGGTATCGCCCACGACACCGCGGACATTCTCGGCGCCATCGAGCATTTCCCCACGCTTGAGGAGGCAGTCGCCGATTGCGTCGCCGTCGCCGGCTTTTCGGCGCGCAGGCGGGCCGCGAAATGGCGGATAACCACGCCCAAGGAAGCGGCTCGCGAGCTGCTCGAGCGGGACGGTCCGGTGGCGCTGCTGTTCGGCCGTGAGGATCACGGTCTCCCGAATGAAGCGCTGGACATGTGCCACGTCGTCGTGACGATACCGACCACCGGGCACGCGTCCCTCAATCTGGCACAGGCGGTGCTCCTCGCGGCGTACGAGCTGCATCTGCGCGCGTCGGACTCGACGCGGGAGCTGCCGCCTCCGAGGAAGCAGGCCCCGCCACCGACGGCAGGGCACTACGAATTGATGTTTGCCGACGCGGAGAAGGCGCTCGAAGCGATCGACTTCTTCAAGACGAGAAACCACGAGCACATCATGCGGTCCGTCCGTACGCTGGTCTTCCGCGCCGCGCCGGATGCGCGCGAGCTGGACTTGCTGCGCGCGATGGCGATCGAGGTGCTGAGGGCGCTTGCGCGAGCCGAGAGTCAGACTAATCTTCATTCCGACTCCTTGTGAAAAACTTCACAAGGCCTCCCCAAATGCACTCTCTCGAGTATTGATGAAACTGCGGCGTCAGTGGGCAGCAGTGCCGGCTTTCTTTGCGCTCGCCACCCTGGCGGCGATCGTATCCGCATACAGCGGCGCCTCGTCCCGCACGGGCAACAGCCCGACGCAACCGGTCCGGTTTCCGCACCCGATCCACGTCCAGACGCTGAAGATGAACTGCCTGTATTGCCACTTCGCCGCGAACAAATCGCCCGATCCCGGCATGCCGGCGATGAGCACGTGCATGGGCTGTCACACGGTGGCAGGCGCGGCCAAGCCGGAGATCCAGAAGCTCGCCGGCTATTGGACGAGGCAGCAGCCGGTGCCATGGGTCCGCATCCACAAGCTGCCGGAGTACGTGAAGTTTCCCCACATGCGGCACGTGGGCGCCGGCGTTTCCTGTCAGACATGTCACGGCAACGTGCAGAACATGGCGCAGGTGTCCCAGACGCAGTCGCTGGGCATGGGGTGGTGCGTGAGCTGTCACATCGGAAAATCCAATCCGCCCTTCAGGGCGAGATACGATTGCTCGACATGCCACCACTGAAAGAGAGCTATTGGCTATTGGCTATTGGCTGTTGGCTAACTACCAACGGACAATCGCTTCGAGCTAATAGCCAACAGCCAAGAGCTAATAGCGCCGTATGTCGGTAAAGCGCAGAGATTTTCTCAAGGTTCTCGGCGCCGGCACGGCTACCGCCACGATCGGCTGCGGCACCGGCGAGGTCGAGCGGCTCATCCCGTACCTCGTCTCGCCCGACGAGACGGTGCCGGGAGTGTCGAACTATTACGCGACCACGTGCCGCGAGTGCTCGGCCGCATGCGGCGTACTGGCGGAGACGCGCGACGGGCGCGTCATCAAGGTCGAGGGGAATCCGCAGCATCCGCTCAGCCGTGGCGCGATCTGCGCGCGCGGGCAGGCGGCGGTGCAGGGGCTGTACAACCCCGACCGCTTCCGCGGTCCTATGATCCGGCGCAACGGAACGCTCGAGCGCGTGACGTGGGAGCAGGCGCTGCAGCTGCTCGCGCAGAAGCTCGGCGAGACGCGCGCGGGCGGGCGCGCGTCGTCCGCGGTGTTCATCAACCAGCACGAGAGCGGTAGCTTCCCCGGATTCCTGGACGCGTGGCTGAACGCGATCGGCATGCCGCCGCACATCAGCTTCGACGCGCAGAGCGACTTCGCCGCCATCGCCGCCAACCGGCAGACGTACGGCGTCTCCTGGCCGCGGTACGACTTCCGCGCCGCGCGAATGGTGATCTCCTTCGGCGCCGACTTCCTCGACAGCTGGGGGCCGAGCGTCTCGCAGCAGCTCGCCTGGGCCGACGCCCGTGCCGACGTGGCGAACGCGCCGCGGTTGATCTATGTAGGCCCGCGCCGGTCGCTCACGGGTCTCAACGCGGACGAGTGGATCCCGTGCATGCCCGGCAAGGAGCTCTTCATCGTGCGCATGCTTGCCGGAGGCATTCCGGTAGCAGCGGCAGCCGCGGCCTCCGGTGTGCCCGCCGAACAGCTGGCGAGCCTGCAGCAGGATTTCACCGCACTGCGCCCGAACCTCGCGCTGGCCGGCGGCAGCGGACCGGGAGCCATGCAGCTCGCGCTCGCGGTGAACGCGCTGAACGCGGGGAACGTCGGCTCGACCGTAAACGTCGCCGAAGCAGTGACCGCTTACGACGGCATGGATTCTCCCGCGGTTGTACGCGCGGCGGTGGAGCGGATGCGCGCCGGGACTGTTCCGCTGCTGTTCGTGCGAGGCGTCAATCCAGTGCATGCCTTCGGCAAGGCGGCGCGCGTCGCGGAAGCGATCGCGAAGGTTCCATTCAAGGTCAGCTTCTCCAGCGTGCCCGACGAGACCACGGAGCTGTGCGATCTCATCCTGCCGGACAACCACTCGCTCGAGAGCTGGGGTGACGCGGCGCCGGTGCGCGGCACGATCGGACTCCAGCAGCCGGCGATGGAGCCGGTGTTCGACACGCGCGCGACGGCCGACGTCCTGCTCGAGCTGTCCCGCCGCAGCCCCTCCACGGCGGCGCAGACCCCCGAGCCGGGCTATCGCAACTGGCTGATCTCGCGGTTCCCGGGAGGAGCGCGCGGCCTCACGGAAGCGCTGCCGAGCGGCGTGACCGCTGGAGCCATCGCGGGCGGAACGGGCGCCGCGGCGGTCACCGCGGTGGCGAGCCCGGCGATCGAGTCCACGCGCGGCGACATGTACCTGATGCTGTACCAGCACCCGCTCCTCGGCGACGGGCGCGGCGCCAACAAGCCGTGGCTCCAGGAGATGCCCGATCCCGTCACCAAGATCTGCTGGCAGACGGTCGCCGAGATTCATCCGCGCGCGGCAGAGCGGCTCGGCGTCGAGAACGGCGATCTCCTGACGGTGCAGACTGCGGCGGGATCGCTCACGCTCCCCGCGCTCGTCTATCTCGGCGTGCGCGAGGACACGGTCGCGATCGCGATCGGCCGCGGGCGGGACCACTCGGGCCGGTACGCGCGAGCGGGAATGAACGCGCTCGATCTGCTCCCCGCGGCCGCCGCCGACTCGAGCGGCGCGCTGGCGTACGTCAGCACGAAGGCGCAGGTGACGAAGGCCGGCGGGCATCACGAGCTGGTCACCACCGAAGGCTCGGCGCGCCAGCACGGTCGCGGAATCGCGCGCGCGGTAGCAGCCGGCTCGCTCGGTCAGGCGCACGCGCCCGCCGCGGCGGATGCGCACGGCGCGGACGAAGGCGGGCACCACGAAGACGGACACGTCGTGCCCGAGATGGAAGGGATGGCGAGCCGCGAGTTCCTCCCGGGACTGCGCGCGCCCGTCGCGAACGACGCGCAGGGCGACCTCGGCGACCCCAACTCCAACGACAAGGGGATGTACCATCCCGACCACTGGAGCGGGATGGCGAAGCGTCGCTGGGCGATGACGATCGACCTCGCGCGCTGCACGGGGTGCTCGGCGTGCGTTACCGCGTGCTACGCGGAGAACAACATTCCCACCGTCGGCGGGGACTGGCAGAACGCGAAGGTGTTCCCGGATCGCACCGGCTTCGGCGCGAACATCGTCCGCAGCCGCGAGATGGCGTGGATCCGGCTGGAGCGGTACTTCGAGGGCGGAGAGGACGGCGGGAGCGATTTCGAGACGCGGTTCATTCCGATGCTGTGCCAGCACTGCGGCAACGCCCCCTGCGAGCCGGTGTGCCCGGTGTACGCTACGTATCACGCCCCGGACGGGCTGAACGTGCAGGTGTACAACCGCTGCGTCGGGACGCGGTACTGCTCGAACAACTGCCCGTACAAGGTCCGCTACTTCAACTGGTTCGGCTACGGCGAGCCGAACCGGTCGCAGTACGCGTTCCCCGAGCCGCTCAACTGGCAGCTCAATCCGGACGTCACGGTCCGCGGGAAGGGCGTGATGGAGAAGTGCACGTTCTGCGTCCAGCGCATCCGCGAGGCGGAGCATAGAGCGTCGTCCGAGAAGCGGCCGCTGCAGGCGGACGAGTTCACGGTGGCGTGCGCGCAGGCGTGCCCGTCGCGCGCGATCACGTTCGGCGACGCGGCGGACTCGTCGTGGGCCGTGACGAAGCTGATCGACGACGAGCGGGCGTATCACGTGTTCGAGGAGCTGAACACCTACACGGCGGTCGTCTATCTGAAGAAAGTGAATCATCCACGCGAGGGAGCCGCGACCGCGGCAGCCGGCGCGACCACCGGAGCCGGCGCGGCTCCGCAGGCGGCACACTAGCCATGGCAGCCGCAGCCAAGCCCGTGGACGAAGCGCGCGACCTGGAGGTGCTGCACCGGCCGAACATCGCGTCGGCGGACGTGCAGCTCCCCGCGGTCCGGGATTACGAGCAGGTAGACAACGAGATCTCGGCGACGCTGAGTCCGACCGGGGCCTGGTACATCGGGCTGTTCACCGCCATCACGTTCCTGCTGATCGGCATCGCGGCGTGGATGTACCAGATCTACTCGGGGCTCGGAGTCGCGGGCTACAACCCGCCGGTGATGTGGGGCGTGTACATCATCACCTTCGTGTTCTGGATCGGTATCGGACACGCGGGCACGCTGATCTCCGCGATTCTGTACCTGTTCCGGGCCGGATTCAGGACGACGATCTACCGCTGTGCCGAAGCGATGACCGTATTCGCGGTCATGACGGCGGGACTGTTCCCGATCCTGCACCTCGGCCGCCCGTGGAAGTTCTTCTGGCTGATCCCGTACCCGAACTGGCGCTACATCTGGCCGAACTTCAAGAGCCCGCTGGTATGGGACGTGTTCGCGATCCTCACGTACCTCACTGTCTCGACGACGTTCCTGTACATCGGCCTGATTCCGGACATCGCGGTGCTGCGCGACCGGGAGAAAAACCCGGTCCGCCGCCGGATCTACGCCGTGCTCTCGCTCGGCTGGCGGAACAGCGACCGGGAGTGGCGGCACTTCGCGCGGGCTTATCTCTTCCTGGCGGCGTTCTCGACGCCGCTGGTGCTGTCGGTCCACTCCGTCGTCTCCTTCGACTTCGCGATGGGCCTGCCCCCCGGCTGGCACACGACGATCTTCGCACCGTACTTCGTGGCCGGCGCGATCTTCTCGGGACTCGGGATGGTCTTCACGATCATCATTCCGGTGAGAAAGTGGTTCCGGCTGCAGCACTACGTGACGCTCAATCATCTCGACGCGGCGGCGAAGCTTGCCCTGTTCACGTCGCTGGTCGTCGGCTGCGCGTACATGGTCGAGTGGTTCATCGCGTGGTACAGCGGGCTCCAGGTGGAGCAGGATTATTTCTGGAACCGCGTCTTCGGCCAGTACTGGTGGGCGTCGGCGATCCTGTACACGTGCAACATGGTGTTGCCCCTATCGCTGTTCTCGCAGAGGCTCAGGCGGAACACGACCTGGCTGTTCATCCTCTCGATCTTCATCAACATCGGGATGTGGTTCGAGCGGTTCGTGATCGTGGTCCCGTCGCTGGCGCACGAGTACAATCCGTGGCAGTGGTCCGGCTACCGTGTGACGTGGGTCGATATGGCGATTCTGGCGGGAAGCTTCGGTTGGTTCAGCATGTGGTTCCTGCTGTTCATCAAGCAGTTCCCGGTGATCGCTATCGCCGAGGTGAAGGAGATCGTGAAGCCGCGGCTCAGGAAGCCGCACGATCACGGCATCGACACTGCCGGGCAGCATCTCGCCTTCGAGCGTGAGACGCCGGGAGAGCACGAGTAATGCGCGGCGTACTCGGGCATTTCCGCGAGCTGGACATGGCGGTCGAGGCGATCGAGGAGCTGAAGCGGGGCGACTACGGCCCGATCACCGTGTATTCGCCGACGCCGCGGCACGAGCTGGAGCACGTGATCTCGGCCGGCCCGAGCGCGGTGCGGAAGTACACGCTCATCGGCGGTCTGCTGGGCGTGACGTTCGGCTACTGGATCGCGATCTGGGTGTCGGATTACTGGCCGCTGGTGGTGGGCGGCAAGCCGATAGCGTCGTGGGTGCCGTACACGATCATCGGGTTCGAGGTGATGGTGCTGGTCGGGGCGCTGTCCACGGTAGCCGGCCTGTTCATCAACTCGCGGCTGCCCAGGGTGACTCACACCGTGGGCTATGATGCGCGATTCAGCCACGGGGATTTCGGCGTGTGGGTGGAGTGTGATCCGGAAGACGCCGCGCGGTGCGAGGAGCTGCTGCGCGCGAAAGGCGCGACCGAGGTGCGGCGTGAGCGATAGCTCGCCATGGCCCGCGCGCCAGCCTATGCCGGCGTCAGCGGCTAGAGACGTTCGCTCGCCATGGCCCGCGCGCGATGCCATGCCGGCATCGGCGGCTAGAGACGTTCGCGGCGGCGCCGTGACCGGCGGCCTTGCGAACGCTCACGCCGCCTCAGCCGGCACGGCGATCGCGCGCTGTCGCAGGCTCGCGGCTCGAGCAATACTGCTTATGCTCGTTCCGCTCGGCGGGTGCGAGTGGTTTTCCGATTTCAAGAAGCAGCCCGTGATCTATCCGTGGGCGAGCCCGGACACGCTCACCGCCTCGCGCGGCAATCCACAGGGATCGGTGCCGATCTCGGGGATGGCCGTGAGCGGATTCGAGGTCTCGTACAGCGGCATGCCCACGACGGTGGACTCGATGTCGGGGCTGACGAATCCGACACCGAGCAGCGCGGCGTCGCTCGCGAACGGCCGGATGTACTTCCAGATCAACTGCGCGGTGTGTCACGGCGACCGCGGGATGGGCGACGGCCCTGTGACCAAGTACGGGATGCCGGGCATCGCGATAACCGGCGACGCCACGCGCGGGCGGAGCGACGGCTACATCTACGGGATGATCCGCAACGGGCGCGGGCTGATGCCGACGTACAACCGGATCGAAGAGCCGGACCGGTGGGACGTGGTGAATTACGTGCGCGCGCTGCAGAGCGGAGCGGCCGTCGCGGTCGGGCCGCTGGCGGCTCCGGGCGTGACGGGCGACAAGATCCCCGGAGCGACGCACCGCGGCCCGACGCGACCGTCGCCGTACTTCAATTCGCCCGCCGCGCGCGCCGGCGCTCCCGTCGCCCCGGCGACTGCGCCCGCGAGGCCGCAGCCATGAATCTGCACACGCACGCCCCGCACCTGACGCGCGAGGAGATTCTCGCGGGCACTTCGAAGCCGGTTGCGGCGTGGATCAAGACCGCATGCATCGTCCTGGCCGCGATCGGTCTGCTCGCTTTTCTCGTGGGGCTGTTCCTCGCGCCGGATCGCGCCTGGCAGTCCATGCACTTCAACTGGCTGGTGTTCACCACGATCTCCTCCGCCGGCGTGATGTTCGTCGCCGTGCAGCGGATCACGACCGCGCGCTGGTCGCGCACCATCATCCGCTTCCTCGAGGGGTACGTGGCGTGGCTCCCGGTCGCGTTCGTGATCCTGCTGCTGCTGATCAGCTTCGGGAAGGGACACATCTTCCCGTGGACGCACGAGCCGATCCCCGGGCCGGAGAAGCAGCTCTACCTGGGCAACACGCTGTTCTTCACGCTGCGCGTGCTCGGCGTGTTCGCGATCATGACGGGCCTGAGCCTGTGGTACATCTACACGTCGGTGCGGCTGGACGTCGGGCACTCGCCGGAAGGCGGCGCGATCTGGGCACGGTCGCTGCGCGAGCGCATGCGGCGCGGGTTCCGGGACGAGCGGCGTGAGATCCACTCGACGCACTCGCTCCAGGGCAAGCTCGCCGTCTTCCTGGCATTCGCGTTCGCCTTCGGCTGGATCGTGCTGGCGTGGGATTTGTCCATGTCGCTGGACCCGCACTTCTTCAGCACGATGTACGGCTGGTGGGTGTTCATGAGCGGCTGGGTGGCGGCGCTCGCGAGCTTCACGCTGCTGACGATAGCGTGGCGGAGGCACCTGCGCAGAGACGATCTGATCACCGAGCATCATTTCCACGATCTCGGCAAGTTGTGCTTCGCCTTCACCGCGTTCTGGGGCTACATCACGTTCGCCCAGTACCTGGTGATCTGGTACGGCAACATCTCGGAGGAGACGCATTGGATGCGCCTGCGCCTGATGGATCCGTGGATAGGGCTGTCGCTGGCGGTCGTGGCGCTGATGTTCGTGCTGCCGTTCTTCGGCCTGCTGTCCCGCGCCGCGAAGGTGTACCTGCCGACGCTGGCGCTGTTCACGAGCTGCACGGTGGTCGGGCTCTGGTTCCACCGCTATCTGGAGATCTATCCGTCGATCTACGGCGCGGCGGCGAATCTGCCGTTCGGCATTTGGGAGATCGCCATCGGACTAGGGTACCTGGGACTGTGGGGGCTGTGCTACGTCGCGTTCATGGACGCGTTCCCGCGGATGCGCGTGACGCTCATCACTTCGCCGTATCGCGACGAGGTGCAGGTGCCGGTGGATCCGAAGACGATGGAGCCGCTGCCGGCGCACGAGTGACGGTGACTAGTGACTAGTGACTAGTGACTAGTGACTAGTGACTAGTGACTAGTAAGAGCCAACCGGCAGTCAGTGATCACTGATCACTGATCACTATATTTCTTCTGCCGGGGCGGTAGCTCAGTTGGGAGAGCACCTGCTTTGCAAGCAGGGGGTCAGGGGTTCGATTCCCCTCCGCTCCACTTCTCTATGTCTAGGCTCGGTCGCTGGTTACGCGGTCGAGCCTTTTTCTATGCTGTGGACCGTGGGCCACTTCGTGTTGCACAGCTCTAGTACTTCTGACAATCACAGCCTGTCAGCAGGGGCAACAGAATGGCGCGTCAACATCGACTGCGAATCCGAATGACGAACTCGCGATCAGGCAGGTCCTGCAGCGGGAACTAGCGGCAGCTCGTGCAAACAATGGGGCGGGTTACTGCGGTGCCGCTTCCTCCCCTATATCGAGACCGCAGGACAGAGTCGCGCAGAATCCGAGCGGGACTACGCCCCGTTCATGGTGAAGGGGGGACGCCGGAGGGGGTGAGGAGGGTAGCCTGGAATCCGGCACTGACGCTCTTCGGTCCTGTAATGGCGAGGGAACACACGGCTCCAGACGTCGTGCTCCCAGCCGTTTTGCAGTCGCCACCCCATTCCTTGAGAGAGACGGATGCGATCGCGGTGGCCTCGAGAATAAGAGTGGGTGGCACGGCCACTGCTGTGCAAGACATGGGGCAGTCGATTCCCGGGCCTGTGACACGGCCGCCGCCTCCGATCATTACCACTGTCACCGGCCAGCCGAAGCTCGCTTTAAGGCTCTGCACAGTGCCGCCGAGGGAATGCGTACAAACCAGATCAGTCCCCGTGCACGCTCCCGACCAGCCGGCAAATGAGGCGCCGGCATTCGGCTCGGCGCGGTGCGTCCGCGAGGTACCGGATGTCGAGCTGGTAACGGTGCCAGGGCCGACAGTAGAAGGGGCCAAAATCATCGCATCCTGCATCGAACCGAAGATCCCGCCAACATCCGGCATGCTGACCGTCGCGAATCCGGCCGAAACGGTCGCTCCACCTGCCGGCACCGTAACAGTGCATGTCGAGCCCGTCGTCCCCTGACACGCTCCGCCCCAGTTGGGCCCGCTGCCCCACGTGGCCGCTCCATTGACGGGGTCGGTTCCCCATCCCGTTGCTGTCAGGACTACGGTACGCGATCGGCCCGGGCGTACCCGTGACAAAGTCTGTTGAAACGCCTCGCTGCAGTCCGAAGGGCAGTCAATTCCTGTCCCGGTAACCTTGCCCGTTCCGGTCACCGATATCGTCAGCGTTTGAGACGCAACGGGAACCGCGCCCATGGCGATGAGAAACGCCGCCGCACCCAACGTCCTCCATTTCATTGCAATCTCCGAGGGAGTTCGCGATCTGTCTGATTCGCGAAATCTAGACCTTGTGAATATTGTCGCTCTCGTTGCATCCTCAAAACTAGGGATGGAGTCTTCCATATCCTCAACGATCCGATCGCCGGACGTACCCCGGGTCGTTACTCCTTATTTTCACCGAACAGGTCGAGCGAGTGGCGGAGGGTGACTTTGTAGACAGCGGGTGGAGCGGCTTTCGCCGCACGCAATCGTGCCTGCGTCGCCCGTGCGTCGAGCCCAGATCCCGCGACAGCCCCGCGCACGTCGCCCGTAGCCGCCTTTTGGATCCGACCGAGAAGCCCCCCGGCCCTGGTACCGGCGCTTCTCGCGGTCTGGCGAACTTCCTGTTCCGAGCTCTGCGGCGCGCCGACCGCGGCCAGCGCGAGCGCGACATTGCGTGGCGGAGTAAGCGCGGTTCGAACCACTACGGCAAATCCGCTCCCGGTCGGCTCGAGCGAGATCCGGAAGAACGATCCGATGTCGGCTTCCCCTGCGACATCTTCCTTCTCATAGGTGACATCAGCGGGAAACGTTGCCGCACAGGGCGCGGCGCAGGCAGGTGGTGTCTGGCTCCGTTGCCGAGCAACTGCCGCGTCCAGCTCGGCTGAGGACTCCTGCTCTCCGGACGAGCTTCCCGGGCGGGAGGTGGTTACGTCCCCCTTCCGATCGAGTCTCAGCACGTGCTCATCGCCGCGATGGCCCAGCATGACATCGTAGACGCCACGTGGCAGGGCGCGGCCGCCCGGAATCCGAAGATCGACCGGTATGGGAAACCGTCCGCTCACGATCGGTTCGGTGTGATTGGGATCGATGAAGTGGTGCAGCGCGTGGGTGCTCGCCACGAACCACCAGCCCGGATCGACAGCATCAACAGCTATGAACGCGCCCGATTCGAGGGCCGGACTTGTCGCGGCTTGCCATGTCTTGCCACCATTCCTGCTGATTACCACACCGGGGTCTCTGCCGACCGCGATAACCGAGTTCCCATCGAGGAAATCGACTGCGTATCGCCTCCCGGGAATCACTACACGCTGCCAGGTATCGCCACCATTCTCGGTAAAGAAGGCAACATTCTCCCCGACGGCAACGCCGCGCTGGCCCCGAACGGCAATGCCGTGCAGGGGCCCCTGGGCTTCCGCCACGTTCTCCCAGGAATGCCCGCCGTCATCCGAGCGGTAGATCCTTCCTTTGGTGTAAGCGTGACCGCCGGTCGTAGCAAATATCCTCGTGCCTTGGGCAAGGGCGAGCCCCGTCACAGTATTCTCGCTCGCCGCCCCTCCGCCGCCATCCTTTACGAGCCCGATAGCCTCCCACGTAATGCCCCCATCGAGGGTCCGCATGATCTGTCTGTTCTGTCCGTCTGTGCCTACAACAATCGCGTCCGGCCCCAGCACGAGGAGCTCCTTCGCGGAAACGTAATAACCGGTTCCGGTCACCTTCTCGGTGTCCACTGGTGACCACGACTCGCCACCGTCGGTGGTGCGAAGAATGTGCGCGGACCCGACAATCCACCCATTGTTCGCGTCCGCGAAACCGATGTCGTTCAAATGGGAAATCTGGCCATCGAACGTCGTCAGCCGTTCCCACGATTTACCCCCGTCGGCGGTGCGGAATAGCACGGTATGCGGGGAGCCATGGCCAAGCGCCCAGCCAACGTTGTGGTTCAGCATTTCCACGGCGATCAACTGAGCTCCGTTGAGCTCGCCGTAGATCACGGTCCGCGGGATTGGGGTGCGCCATTCCGCTCTTGCTGGCGACGTCTGGGTTCGCACCGCCGGACGCTGCTGCGCCGTAGCGTCGGACGCGATCCCTCCGATTAGCGCCGCCAGAACAATGGTTAGAAGCTGTTTTTGCATGTCCTCGTTTCCTCTAGTAAAAGGTTGGTTCTGAGGCCGCTTACCTTCTCTCCTCTTCGCAGCTCGCAGCGATTATGAGCTCAACCCTCTGGCATTACGGTGATGCTCAGCTCCGTGGCCTTTGGCGCCGGCTCGAACGTGCGAAGCTGTGTGCTCCGGCCGGTCCCGTGTTCATCGCCGACCGGAACGATTGTCAGCGAATAGCTGCCCTCGGCCGGCCAGGTGAGATCGATCACCAGGTCCTTCTTGGGGTCGAACTTGCAGATGCCCCTTTGCCAGTCGCAGCCCTCGGTTGGCCGAGCCGTCGCGCCGCCCGTCCATGAAATGCGGTACTGGACCGGAGTGGTGTAGGGGTAGCACGAGGGCATCCTCACCCTGTACGTGGCGGGCTTTCCCGCGGTCACTTGCGGCGCGGTGTCTACGACCGCCACCAGCGCGGTCGAGCCTTCACGGACCAAGTCGCGGAACATGACGTGCCTGTTTCCCGTGACCGACTTGACGTAGGGATTGCCGACGACCTCGCCCATGACCAGCGCTTCTGCCCTAAACTTGACTCCCCAATCCAGATCGGCCATGAGCCCTTCGTTGTGACTGGACCTCGAGCCGCCGCCTTCTGTCTGTTGCGCGGCCCCCGCAATGCAGCCCGCCATCTCAGCCAGGAGATACGGCTGCGGGCCCGCCCGCAAGCTCAGGGCGTTGAAGTTGAAGTTGAGCTGCAGCGCCGTATAGATGGCCGGCTCGACAGATACCTGTCCCTGGAGCTGGGCGCTCTCGGTGACGATGATCGGGTCGCGTGTCATCTGCGACCTGGAGCTACATCCGCCGCCATCGCACGCGACGTCGAACTCGACGGTGTTCGTGTTCTTGACCTGAAAGCTCCCCTCAGCCTTGCCGTCCCCGGCCAGCGTCACCGAGCCCTCGATATATGCTGCTATATCGAGCTCTGCCACCGGCACCCCGCCCACGACGATCGGGAGCATCGCTATGGGAATCGAGGGACCACCGCCCGGGGGGATCTTGAACTCCCGGCCGAATCTTCCCGTGGCCGTCACGGTGCCGGTGAGTGTTTCGCCGACCGTCATGCTGCCATCCGCCGAGAGCGCCTTGGGTCTGAGCACGAATGGCAGGCAGGGGATGTAGAACAGCTCGAGCTGAGCGGTGAAATCCGATTTCATCGGAATCCCGAGACTCACGCTTCCCGAGAGTTCTCCCCTCACTGAGCTGCTCTTCATTTCCCCCCCCTCGATGGGGATGGACATGGTGGGGTCGATGTCGAACGTAACGGGGATCTCCCTGAGCGACAGGGTATGATCGGCAAAGCAGCCCTCCGCCATCTCCCACGACCGGCTCAGCTCGTCGGAGGCGTTGCTCCAGGCGCGCTGCGCCTCCCGGCGCAGGTTCTCCCATTCTTCCGAGGCCTTGTCTATGGCTTGCTGGCCCTCGTTCTTCACGCACTTCCACGACATGTGCCTCGTGCTGCATCCCTGACTCTCCTTCTTTTTTTCCGGTGGTTTGATGTGGGAAGGCACCGGCGGATGGGTTCGCATCCACTCTTCGGCCAGGTCGGGATTGACGATGTACTGATCGGATTGATCGGCGGCGATCGTTCCCATGTGCATGAGAAGGAGTCGCTTGGCTCCGTCTGGAAGCTCGGACTGCTCGATGTCATCCAGGCCGCGAAGACGCAGGACCTTCCTGGTGACGTTTTGACCAGCGACGACAGTCGTCAACTCGCGCGGAACCGCTTTCTCGTCGGGGCCGGGCTCGGCGAACAGGTCGCGTCCACCGCGCGAGGCGAGCGAGGCGAGCGAGGCGAGCGTGCGCGGCTGGGGAGGCCCGTAAGAAATCGTTGGCATCGTCCACCGGCGGAGATCCTGCGGCGCGACAGCGGCCACGTCCGGCCTGGTGCCCGGCTTGCTCGGCGTCGAGTCCGGTGCGGGAGGGGGAGGCAGAGGTCGAGCAATTGTGGGACGAGCAACCGGCGGCCTTCGCTGAGCCGATGGCTGCCGGCCGAACGGCACCAGGGTCAGGACCGACAATGCGGCTAGCAAGAAGCCGTGTGAACGATGCATTGGAACCTCGTGACTCGAAATGGGTTTATTTCAGCTCGCGCCGATCGGCGGCGCTTCTTGTTCCCGGCATTGGAAGGCGGTAGTATCTCCGTACGCGCTCGGCGATCGATCTGTAGCCGCCTCTGGCCCATGAGGATTGGTCCACGCGTCCACCCGGCTTCTCCATCCCTATGTCGCCGCTCGACGGAAAGCGTTACACCCCGGCGACAGGCGCCTCGGCACAGGCGGAACCCCCTCGGGCGGTCCTGCTTGTCCCAGAGGCGGAGCTCGTCCTTCGCTTCAGCGATCGATTGCGACTGTTCGCGACACGCCGGCTCCGGGACGCTGCTGCCGCGGAGGACGTCGCGCAGGAGACACTGCGCAGGGTGATCGATGCGATGCGCGCCGGCCGTATCGAAAATCCGCTCGCACTGCCTGGCTTCGTGTTCCAGACGGCGTCCCACGTTTGCCTCCAGCATCAGCGCTCGGCTGGACGAGAGGCTCGCGCGCTGGCACGGCTGCACGACGAACCGACCGGCGGGGCCGAGGCGCCCGACGCGCTCGTCGCGCTGATCAGCGAAGAGCGCCGTGCGACCGTGCGAGCAGCACTCGATCGCTTGGCAGACAGTGATCGCGAATTGCTTCGACTGTATTTTTTCGAACGATTGGATGCCAGTGAGATCGCCGGCAGACTCGGCATGCCGGCCGCGGCCTTGCGCGTCCGAAAGCACCGGGCGCTACATCGGTTGGCCAAGCTGCTCGACGAACGTGAACCCTGAAACGATCCGGCCTTATCGGGAACACGGGGGTATATGGGAACACGCGAGCTGACCTGCGCGGCGGTTCAGGAGAGGGACATGGAGGCGCGCTACCTTGCCGGAACACTCCCGCCCGAAGAGGCTGAAGCGTTCGAGGCGCACTACTTTGGCTGCGAGCGTTGCTGGACGGCAGTTCAGCGCGCGCTCGATGTACGCGCCGCGGAGACTGGAGCGGCGGACGCGCAAGCGGGTCATGCACCCCCGGCGGTGGTCCAGAATTCTGCCCCTGGCGTCGTACCGCTGCAGTCGCGCAACGTCCGAGCTCGCCGTTGGTGGCCAGTGGCCGCTGCGGCGTCGATCATGTTCGGGGCGGTCGCCATATGGCAGGCGGACGGACGCGGTAACGCCGGCTTGACGGAGACGGTTCGGGGCGAGGTGGACTCCCTTCCCGTCACGACGCGGGCCGACGCCGATTCCGTGTTTGCCTCCTGGAGACCCTCGCGCGGTGGCGACCGTTACCGCGTGCGCCTGCTGACGGCGGGCGGCGCGCTGCTGATGGAGCGCGAGACAGCCGCCACTACGGTCTCTGTCGCCATCGACTCGCTTATGCGCGCGGCGCCGCGCTCGGTGATTTACTGGGACGTGCAGGCGCTCGACGCACTCCGCCGCGTGGTTGCCCGGTCCGGGCCGAGGAGCCTTCAGCTGCCCGTAGAATCATTCTGAAGAGAAGCCAATTGCCCTGCAGCTTGCGGGCGTCCGTTGCGCCGGCACTTGTCCTGGCCATGGTCCTCTGCACGGCCGCATGCGACCGGCGTCCATCCGCGGCGGAGCCGGCGCGCGATCCGATATTCGCCGTTGCCGACAGCCTCCGTCTCGAAGGCCGGTTCGCGGAGGCGCTTGATCACTACCGCGCTCTCCGTGACTCCCTCGCGCAGACGCCCGATACGCAGCGTCATTGGCGCGCTCAGCTCTGGTGGGCGGATGCGCTCATGCGTCTCGGCCAACGCGACAGCGCAGCCGCAGCGCTCGATGTGGCGATGGCGCTTGCAGGCAACGATCCGCGGCGGGAGAGCCAGACCCGTTATACGCGGAGCGTGCTCCTCGACCGGCAGGGGCAGTTCGACCTCGCGTTCGCCGAGGCGACCCGCGCGCTCGAGCTGGGACGCCAGAGCGGCGATCTCGCGCGCCAGGGGGACGCACATAATGCGCTCGGGCGGATCCACTCATTGAGCGGTCGCTACCGCGATGCCCTCGCCGCGCACATGCGGTTGCTGGCGGCGCGGCAGGCAGACGGAGCGTCGCCGAAACAAATCGCGGACGCGTACAACGAGCTTGGGATTGATTACCGGCATCTCGGCCGCTTCACGGACGCTGCCGCTGTCTACGGGCAGGCGCTCGCCTTCTACCGTGCGAACGGTAACCCCGAGGGGCAGGCACGCGTGCTCAACAATCTGGCCAATGTCCACCTGATGTCCGGGGAGAGGGACGAGGCCCTGGCCCTGCTCACCGAAGCGGTACCGCTCACCCAACAGATCGAGGATCCTCGCGGGCAGGCCTTCGTTCTGACCGGTCTCGCCACCGTGTACCTGCAGGCGGGAAATCTGGAGGCCGCCCGGGCGCCGCTCCGGCGTGCGCTCGATTTCGCCCGGCGCGCCGGGCTTTCATACAACGTGACGGTCATCCTGCTCAACCTCGGCGAGCTTGAGCTGCGCACAGGATCACTGGCGGCGGCCGGGCGCGCGCTTACCGAGACGCTCACACTCGCCGACTCGTTGGGTTACGGACGTCAGCGTGCGGGCGCGAGAGCATTTCTCGCCGAGCTAGCGGTGGCGCGCGGTGACGCACGCGCCGCACGCCGGTGGGCCAACGAAGCGGTACTGCTCGCCGACTCGCTCGGCGATCCCGAGGCGCAATACGAGGCAGGGGAGGCGCACGGCGCGGCGTTGGAGGCGGCGGGAAGTGTCGACGCGACCGCAGCATACCTGAACGTGATTGAGCTGCTCGAGTCATGGCGGGGCCGGCTCGCACTCGGCGACCTGCGGATGGGCGTCGCCGAGCCCCGGCTGGGGGTGTACGAGGGTGCTATCCGAACGCTGCTCGCCCGCGGCCGCGCGGAGGAGGCGTTCCTCGTCGCGGAGCGGGCGCGAGGACGCCTATTGCTCGAGATGATGGCCGAGCGTGGGCGAAGTGACCGAACAAGCTCACGGCGCACCGAGCTCTTGCGCCTGCTCCAGGAGCAGCACGAGGCATCGGGCGCCGTACGCCGAAACGATCTGCGCGAGCAGATCCAGAGCGAGGTAGGCCGACTCGGACGCGAGTTGGAGCTGCTCGAGCGCGGTAACCGCTCCGCCGGCGGGGGGGCCACCATCGGCAATCCACATTTGGCCTCGATGTCGAATCTCCGATCCGAGCTTCTCGGAGGTAAGCGCGCGATACTCGCATACTTCTGGGGTGACAGCGCGGTCTACGGATGGTGGATCACCGCGGAAAGCGTGCGCGCAGCGCGTCTCGGCGCCGCCGATTCGCTCGCGGCGCTCGCCGATTTCCTTCGCGGCGCCGTGGAGAGCCCGTCGTCCGGCGCAGACTGGACAGCTCCGGCTCGTCACGCCTTCGACGTCTTCGTCGCGCCGCTCAACCCGACGGACGCGGAAGAGTTGTTCGTGGTGGCCGACGGGCCGCTCACCTATGTGCCGCTGGAAGTTCTCGTCCCCCGAAGCGGACTGCCATGGGGCACAGCGCGGCATATCACGTATGGGCCGTCGGCATCCGTGCTCCTGGCGCTCGCCCGCGCGCCGAGATCCGAGGGTTGGGCGCGCACCATGCTCGCGGTCGGCAACCCATCCCAGGCCCGGGAATGGATTCGACGCGGTGCCGATGGGGACCGCGCGTCGCCGCTGCGCCCTTTGCCGCACGCGGCCGAGGAGGCGCGGGCGATAGCCGAGATGTTCCGCCGCCGGGGAGCCGACGCACTCGTCGGCCGCAGAGCGACTCTGGAACGGTGGCTTTCCATACAGCCGGCGCGCTACCGGTACCTCCACTTCGCTGCACACGCTCAGGTGAGCGACCGCGAGGCAATGCAGACGGCGCTCGTTCTGGTCGACGGCCGGCTCGACCTCGCGCGCATCCGGGAGCTGCCGCTGCGCGCCGAGCTCGTGACGCTCTCCGCCTGCGAGACGGGCCTTGGCCAGCGTATGCGCGGAGAAGGCGTGATCGGCCTCCCGCATGCGTTTCTCGCGGCCGGTGCGCGAAGCGTGGTCGTGACGCTGTGGCCGATAGCGGATCGGCTGGCAGCCGATTTCATGGTCAGCTTCTACGGACGGGTACGCGAGGGCAGATCGCCCGCCGGGGCATTGCTGGAGATGCGGCGCGAATGGGCGACGAGTCGCGGGGACCGCGCGCATCCTTCGAGCTGGGCATCGTTCGTCCTCGTCGGCGGGGTAAATTCGAGCGAAGTCCCCACTGCCGCGGCGCGGTGAGGCATCGCGGGACACACGAATTCCTGGTGCCAGCCACCTACGGTCGCGACTGACTTTCCCAGGAGTCATTGTGAGGATATCGGGTCGCCCCGCGAGAGGTCCTGAACGCGCCGCTGTGACGCTCGTCGAGTTTACGGACTACCAGTGTCCATACTGTGCTCGGCATTTCATGGAAACGTACGACACACTCCTCTCCGCTAACGCGGGGCACCTTCGTTCATGTCGTGCGCAACTTTCCTGTAGCTAGTCTGCATCCCAATGCACAGAAGGCAGCAGAAGCGGCTGAATGCGCGTTCGAACAAGGAAAGTTTTGGGAGTACCTATAGAGCACTCTTCGAGCGGTCGCCAAGATTTCCACGCGACAGTCTCACGCGGTTCGCCGCGCGACTCGGGCTGGACACGGCAAGGTTCGAGGCCTGCCTAAATTCCGGGAAGAAGAAGAATGTCGTCTTACAGGACCTACAGGACGGGCAGCGCTACGGTGTCACCGGGACCCCAACATTCTTCATCAACGGTAAGATTTTTGTCGGCGATTCTGCAGCGATAGAATTGCGCCGGGAACTTGGCCTTGATTGGGCGTCAGCCCCCAGCGGGCCGCCCCGCACTACTGCTGTTAGTAGGTACTCTGGCGGGGCGTGACCGCGAGCCCATCTCGGCGTTGAAGCCGACGATACCGTTCGTGGCGCTGCTGATCTTGTTGTAAGTAGTGCGTAGTGCCGAAGAACTTGAAGTCGAAGCCGATCTCGATCAGTCCGGTGGTATTGTCGTCGTCCGCGAGATGGGGATGCGTGCCGGCCGGCGTGGGACCGGCGCAATGGGAATCGAAGTCACCGCGTAGTCGGGTCCGCCAAGATGCGTGAAGCGCGGCGCTACGTTGGCGCTCCGCTCCCGGATGGATCGAAGCATCTGCCGCCATCTCTCGGTGACGAGCAGTGGCTTCACGGAGGCGAGGAGATCGGAGCTCGGGTTCGCGGTGGCGGCGAACCGCTCCAGCAGCACCAGGTCGCGGTCCACAGGGATTCCAACCGGCTCGGAACGCCGTAGCAACCCGAGCGCGGCGAGGCCGCAAAACAGGATTGTGGCCGCGTGCCGGACTACCGAGTGCATCGAGTTATGGGCGCTCTGACGAGTGCGCATGGTAATCTCCAGAAGGACGTAGTGCTCCGCGCATGCCTCCATCACGTGCGCGGAGCGCGATCTCTCTATTCCCCGGACGTGCCAGCGGTGATTTTGGTAATGCCGTTTCGCCGGTATTCGCTTGTTCTTGCGCGTTCGCTTTTTGCCTGATTTTTTGCAGATTGCAAATGGTCCGGCAGGCGGCGGAAGCGGCGCTGTCGTATCTTCGATTCGTCGACGACCTCAGCAAAGGAAGCCTGTCATGCCGTCGTACTACCCGGTCGCTTTCCGCGCGCGTCCCGTTGCGGCGATACTCGTGCTCGCCATCCTCTCGCCCGCGGCCGCGCACGCGCAGCAACCCGACCGAGCCGACACGGCGGTCGTCACCCGGATCCGGGACGAAGGATTCAACCGCTCGCAGGTCATGGAGACCGCGAGCTGGCTGACCGACGTGTACGGCCCGCGTCTGACCAACTCGCCCAATGCGCGCGCCGCGGCTGACTGGACGATTCGCCGTCTCGCCTCGTGGGGGATCGACAACGGCCGTATGGAGCCGTGGGGAACGTTCGGCATCGGCTGGAGCAACCAGGCGCTGTTCGTGCGCGCGGTCGAGCCGCAGGCGTATCCGATCATCGCGAACGTGGCGGCCTGGACGCCGAGCACCAGCGGATGGGTGCGCGGGGAAGCGGTGATGGTCAACGACCTGACCGATTCCAGCGTCTTCGCGAAGTACGCCGGGAAGCTGCGCGGCAAGTTCGTGCTGATCACCGATCCGCCCGGCATCGCACAGCGCTTCCGCCCGGATGCGCGGCGCTACTCGGACAGCGCGCTGGACGCGATCGCCGTCCCGCCCGCTTCTCCAGGCGACGGGCAATTCGGCCCGCCGCAGCCGCAAGGCACTCTGTCAGCCGCCGCTAGACTGCGGTTTTTCGAGAATGAAGGCGTGGCGGCCGTCGTATCGAGCAGCCCGCGCAACGATTTCGGAACGGTGTTCGCCGCGGCCTCCGTCGGCACGCGCCGGCAGGACGCGCTCTCCAACCTGATCGGGCTCGGCTTCGCCGCTGAGCACTACAATAGAATCGCGCGCACGCTCGCGAAGGGGCTGCCGGTCGTGCTCGAGATGTTCGTGCAGAGCACGGCGCACGAGCAGGACCGCACGGCGTTCAACGTGATCGCGGAAATCCCGGGCACCGACAAAAAAGACGAAGTAGTGATGCTCGGCGCGCACTTCGACTCCTGGCACTACGCCACCGGGGCGACCGACAACGCTTCCGGCAGCGCGGTGATGCTCGAGGCGATGCGCATCCTCGAAGCGCTCAACCTGCCGCTCCGGCGGACGGTCCGGCTCGCGCTGTGGACGGGAGAAGAGCAGGGGCTGCTCGGCTCGCGCGCGTACGTGAACGATCACTTCGCGGACCGCGCCACGATGCAGCTCAAGCCGGATCACGCGAAGTTCCAGGCGTACTTCAACATGGACAACGGGACCGGCGCGTTTCGCGGCATTTACCTCCAGGGGAACGAAGCCATAGGACCGATCTTCCGCGCGTGGATGGAACCGTTCCAGGACCTCGGCATGACCACCATCACCATCCGGAACACGGGCGGGACCGATCACCAGGCCTTCGACGCGGTCGGACTGCCGGGCTTTCAGTTCATCCAGGACGAGATCGAATACCGCAGCCGCACGCATCACTCGAACATGGACAGCTACGAGCGGCTGATCGCCGATGACCTCAAGAAGAACGCGGTCATCGTCGCGAGCTTCGTGTATCACGCGGCGAACAGGCCAACGCTGCTGCCGCGCGAGCCGTTGCCGCCACCCCCCGCACCGCCCACGCCGCCCACGCCGCCCCGGCAGTAGGAGCGATACCGATGGCGTCTGCTCGCCTGGTGCGCGTCCTGCCCGCCTTCGCGCTCGCGGCGCTCACAGCGTGCGCGGTCCGCCAGCGTGATGGCTCGCCCGCATCCGCATGGGCAGCGGACGAGGCCGCCATACGCGCGGCGACGACCGCGTCGGCCGACGCCTGGAACCGCGGCGATCTGCGGGGACATCTCGCCATCTATGCCGACAGCGTGACGTTCATGACGCGCACCGGCCCCCGGACCGGCGCTCGCGCAATCGAGCAGGAGTTTTCCCGCGTCTATTTCAGCGAGGGAAAACCGAAGCAGGCATTGGGGTTTGAGCAGATCGTCATCCGCAGGCTCGACAGCGATACGGCTTTACAAATCGGGCGGTTCGTCCTCAGCGGCGGCGGTCAGCCTGATCAAACCGGTTGGTTCACCCTCGTCTGGACCCGCACGGCAGCCGGCTGGAAGGCCGTGCACGACCATTCGAGCTAAGCGCGTCGAGCTATCGCGCTGGCAGCACGCAACCTGGGGCGACCGCGGGAGTTGTGACGGTGCAGGTCGCTCAGCCGTCTACTAGCGAATGCACACACCACGCGGATTTACGATGATAGAGCTGATGATCGCCATCGTGCTGATGGGGATCATCACGGCAATCGCCGCGCCAAAGCTCGGATCAATCAGGGACCAGGCCTCCGTGCGGTCGGCGACGCAGCAGATCGGCGCCTATGTGGCGTCCGCGCGCGCGTCCGCCATTCGCCGGGGGATGCGTGCCAACTTCAAGACGCAGGCAGACACGATGTGGATCGAGATTCAGCAGCCGGGCGCGCCGGAGCTCATCGCGCCGCCGATACCCCTGGCGGCTACCTTTAACATCACCATGACCTCCACGACGGATTCGATCGTATTCGACGCGCGGGGTTTCGCCATCTATCCGGCCCAGACCTCGAAGTTCGTCGTCTCCAAGGCGTCCGCGAGCGACTCCATCTGCGTTACTCGGCTCGGCATGATATCCCCAACGTGCGGGCTCTAATGAAAGCGACTCAGGGTCGTAAACGTCGTCGGGCCGGATTCACGCTCGTGGAGCTCATCGTCGCGATGCTGATGCTCACGATCGGTCTGCTCGGGCTGGCCGCGGTCGGCGCCGTCGTGCTCAAGCAGACGCGGGGCGGAACTGCCCAGACGATAGCCGTATCCATCGCGCAGTCGCGCTTCGAGCAGCTCGAGGGGGACCCGTGCGCGTCGATCACGAGCGGGACCGCCACGGTGCGGGGGATGACCGAAAGCTGGACGGTCTCCCCGCTCGGCCCTCGCGCCAGGATCGTGCACGACACCGTCAGCTACGCCGTAAATACCGGGACGCGGAAAATCGGAATCCGCACTGCGATCGCGTGCACGCTATGACAAACCACCGCGCGCGGCGAAGCGGCTTCTCGCTGGTCGAGCTGATCGTGATTCTGGCGCTGTCCACGATCGTGATGGGCGGCCTTACGTCGGTGCTCGTTCGGCAGCAGCGGTTCTACCGCGGCACCGCCGATCTGATCGAGACTCGCAGCCAGATCCGGCAGGCGGCGGGGATCATCCCCTACGACCTTCGCGGCGTCTCTACCGTGGGCGGCGACATCCTCGAGCTCTCGGAAACAGCGATGCTTTTCTGGGCGACCATCGGCCAGGCTGTGGCTTGTGCGCCGGCCGCTTCGGCGACCAGCATCGCCGTACCGCCGCTCGCGCTGGCCAACAACAACATCCTCGCCAGCTTTACGCTGACACCGCAAGCGGGTGATACGATATACGTGTACCATGACGGCGGCACGATAGCTTCGGGCGACGACTATTGGCATGCCTACGGAATAACCGGCCCGCCGACATCGTCGCTGGCTCAGTGCGCCAGCTTGACGGGGCTCGCGGATGCGACGACGTCACGGTATGCGTTTCCGCTGAGCGAGCCGTTGCGCCCAGACATATCCGAGGGCACGCCGCTGCGGTTCGTCCGCCGGACGCGCTACACCCTGTTTCAGGCCGCGGACAACGCGTGGTACCTGGGCTACTGCTCGCCCGACTGCGCGGGGGTCGCGCCGCAAGCGATCGCAGGCCCGTTTCTGCCGGCAGGCGCCGGGACGGCTGGAGTCGCGTTCAGCTACCAGGATGCGGCCGGGAACGTGACCGCGGTTCCGGCGAACGTCGCGCAGGTCGGCATCGTCGTGCGAGGACAAACAAGAGGTTTGGTGGACTTGGGATACAAGAACGCGCAAGTCGGCGATTCGCTGCGCTTAAGCGTGGCCCTCCGGAACCGGCAATGATGCGCGGCGACAAGGCCTTTGATAGAGGTGCTCGTATGAACACCAGACGGAACGGAATCGCGATCATCGCGGCCCTGGGCGGCATCGTCGTGATCGGCGCTCTGATAGCGGGAGTCTTCTTCGTGTCCACGCAGGAGAGCCAGATCAGCGGCGGCTCGATCGCGCAGGAGCGCGCCTTCAGAGCGGCGGAGCTCGGGCTCAACACCGCCCTCGCTACCTGGGACTCGCCCAATATGTACGCGATGCCCATCGGCGGGATGCGCACGCTGGCCTATGCCGGGACGGGCTGGGTGGACACCGTGGTGGTCACCAAGCTCACTCAGCGGGCGTATTCGATGCTCTCTACCGGGACCGCGGGCGCGGGACGCTTCGCGCGCTCGCGCAAGCAGACGCTGCTCAGCGTGCGCCTCTCGGCGCCGGAGTTCGACTTCCTGGGCGCTCTGACCGTGCGGGGAGCGACGCAGATCGGCGGAAGCTCGGTCATCAACGGCGCCAACACCAATCCGGCGGGTTGGGCAACCTGCCCGCTCGTGACGGATGTGCTGGCCGGCATCGCCATAGCCGACTCTACCCAGATCTCTTATTCTGGTAATGCTCATCTCGTGGTCGGCTCGCCGCAAATCCTGCAGGACCCGTCCGCCGGCGACACCACGAGCTACTTCAAGTTTGGCGATGAGGATTGGGCCACGCTTACGGCCGCTGCCACGAAGATAATCCCGCCGAATACCACGCTCAGCCAGATCAACCCTGTGGTGACCAACGGGGCGTGCGACAAGAGCCAGCTGAGCAATTGGGGCGCGCCCACTCACACGCTGCCGGCGAACGCGTGCGAAAACTATTTTCCGATCATCCACGCGACGGGAACCGGTGGCGCCCTCAAGCTTACCGGTAACAAGGGCCAGGGCATTCTGCTAGTGGACGGCGACCTCGAGATCTCCGGCGGATTCGAGTTCTATGGCCCGGTCATCGTGCGCGGCCGCATCAAGAGCACCGGCACCGGCGGCAAGCTGAACGGCGGTGTCATGGCGGCGAACGTAGACCTGGAGACGAATACGGTGCTCGGCGACGCGACGATTAACTACTCGAGCTGCGCGATCGAGCTGGCGCTCGGGGGGTCGTCCACCCCGCGCCGACTCGTAGAGCGCGCCTGGACCGAAGTGCACTGAGGATCTGCAAGGCAGTGACAAAAAAGGCGAGTCTTCTAGACTCGCCTTTTTTTATGCTCGCGCCCGGAGCGATTAGCGCTTTCCGCAACCGCTGTACCTGCAACGACTTGCCGATTTGACCAAGGTAAGGGAGCCGATGGCTTTGGCTTTCCAGTCTGCCAGGTTGGCACGACCAAAAGTCTCGTTCGGTCATCTTTACCGATTGTGGTCCTTCTAATACCCTTTGTTCAACCCAACAGGAGCTTCGTATCCACCGGTATGTTCTGATCGCGGAGGACGACGAGGACCTCCGTGCTCTGCTCGAGCGCTATCTGAAGAGCAAGGGGCACACAACCGTGGCGGTCGCGGATGGGACGGCGGCGCTGGCCCGGCTTCGGGAGCAGCTGTTCGATGTCGCGTTGGTGGACATCAACATGCCGGGACTCAACGGGCTGGAGGTTCTGCGCCAGATGCGCAACGAGCCGGAGCCGCCCGAAGTCGTGATCATGACCGGCGAGGGCACGATAGACAGCGCGATCACGGCAGTGAAGCTCGGCGCCTACGACTACGTGACCAAGCCGTACCGGATGGGGGAGATCGAAGTCGTAGTGCAGAAAGCGGGAGAGAAGCGGGACCTCGCCGCCGAGAACTCGCGCCTGCAGTCCGCTCTGGGGAGAGCCGCGGACCACGACCCGATCATAGGTCGCGACCCGCGCGTGCTCGCCGCGGTGGAGAGGATACGGGAGATCGCGGACAGCCGGCTCCCGGTCTTGATCACCGGTGAGCGCGGGACAGGAAAGGATATTTTCGTCCACGAGATCCGCGCGGCGTCGCAGGCGAAGCAGTTGGTCAATGTCGACGCCGACGGGCCCACCGAGTACGACGTCGACAGCGCGTTGTTCGGGCACGAAGCTGGCTCGCACCCGGGCGCGAACCGGGCCCGGCCGGGCGCGTTCGAGACGGCCAGGAGCGGAACCGTGGTAGTCGGCAACGTGCATGCTCTGACGCCAGCTCTCCAGGACAAGCTGCTGCAGCTGCTTACTTCGAGCCGGTTCGTCAGGGCCGGCGGGGAGGACCCGTTTCGCTCGTCGGCGCGGGTCATGGCGACCACGTCGCGGGACCTGTCCGTCGCGGTAGCGGAAGGCAAGTTCTCCTCGGCGCTGCTGGCCGAGCTGTCGGCGCACAGGATCGACTTTCCGCCGCTGCGTGAGCGGCCGGGCGACGTGGTTCTGCTGGCGGATTATTTCCTGGAGAAGTATTCGCGCGGAAAGGCCCGCGTCTTCGATGCGGACGCCATCACCGCGCTGTCGCAATACAGCTGGCCCGGGAACGTCGTCGAGCTGAAAAACGTCGTCGAGCGGGTGGCCATGCTCGCGAAGGGAGACCTGATAACCAGACCGGAGCTGCCGCTTCAGGGCATCGTGGGCCGCACCGCTCCCTCGTCCAGCATGCCGCTCGCCGAGCTCGAGCGGCAGCACATCCAGGCGGTTCTGGCGGAGACGAACTGGCATCAGGGCAACGCCGCCGCGAAGCTGGGGATCTCGTCCAAGACGCTGTACCGGAAGATTCGCGAGTATGGGTTCGTCCGGCCCCGCGACGCGCAGGGCGGATGAGGGTCCTCGTCATCGAGGACGATCCCACTGTCGGGACGTTCGTCAAACGAGGGCTGGAAGAGCAGCGCTGGCAGGTCGACCTGGTCGCCTCGGGTGACGAGGGCCAGCGGCTCGCGGAAGCCGGTTCGTACGACGTGCTCGTTCTCGACATGCGGCTGCCGGGGAAGTCCGGCATGGAAGTGCTGCGCGATCTCAGGGGGCGCGGGTTCGAGAAGCCGGTGCTGGTGCTCACGGCCCAGGACGCCGTGGACGCGAAGGTCGACGCGCTGCGCGCGGGCGCCGACGACTACGTCACCAAGCCGTTCGCGCTCGAGGAGCTGCTCGCGAGAGTCGAGGCGATCGCGCGCCGGCCCGCCGGGCTCGCGCTGCCGGAGCTGCGCGTGGGCGATCTCGTTCTCGACCGCGCGACGCGACAGGTCGCTCGCGCCGGCAAACCGATCGAGCTGACGCCCAAGGAATACACGGTGCTGGAGTATCTCATGCGGCATCCCGGGCGGGTGATGAGCCGTACGCTCATCACGGAGTACGCGTGGGGCTACCACTTCGACCCCGGCACCAACATCGTGGACGTGGTGATCAACCATCTGCGCAAGAAGATCGACGCAGGGCGGCCGCAGAAGCTGATCTCGACGGTGCGCGGCGTAGGGTACGCGATCCGGGATCCGGCCGAGCGGTGATGGAAAGGCTGATAGCTGATAGCTTCTCCTGCCATGTCCACCCGACTTCGCCTCACACTCATCTTCGCCGCCACGCTCACCGCCGCGCTGGCGGCGGTCACGACGTCGCTGTGGCTGTCGCGCCGGGCGTACGTCTACCGCGACCTGAGCGCGCACGCCTCCGCGCAGGCCGCGCTTGCCGTGCGCGTGATCGAGGAGGCCGCGCAGGCGGGCGAGGTCATCACCGAGGAGCCGCTGCTCGGAGCTTCCGGTGGGCCGTCCCGCCGGATACTCGCGCCGCGATTGTGGCGAATCTTCGAGGCTCTGCCGGACTATCTCATCGTGGTAGACCGGGACAGCAGCGTCGTGTTCGTGTCGGAGCGCCTCATGCGGCTCGACCGGGACGATTGGGCGGCGATCCAGGCGGGGCTGACCGATGTTCCCGACGATGGTCCGGCCGCGCTGCTGGATGTCGATGGCGGGGTCCTGCTGGTGGCGCGCTCGATCGGCGGCCCCACCACGGTCCTCACGCGCGTGATCGCGGGCGTGCACGTGGGCGGGAGAGTGGAGGCGCCCCGCGAATACCTGATAACGGTGTTCTTCCTCTTCCCCTTGATCCTCGCGACCGCGCTCGTCGCGGTGTGGATGATGCTGGGCAAGCCGTTCGAGCAGCTCAAGCGGATCACTGACGAGCTCGCGGCGATAACCGACGGCAGAAGTCTGCATCGCCGGCTGCCGGTGGATGACAACCGCGCGGAACTGTCGGACCTCGTGGCCACGCTGAACGCGATGATCGACCGGCTCGAGCAGTCGTTTCTTGGCCTGCGCAGGTTCACCGCCGACGCGAGTCACGAGCTCAAGACGCCGCTGGCGGTGCTGCGCGCGGACGTCGAGCGCGCGATGAGCGACGGCTCGTCGAAGTCGGAGAAGCTGGTCGCGCTGGAAGAGGCGCTGCATGAGACCGCGCGAATGGCGGACCTCGTGGAGACTTTGCTGACGCTCGCGCGCGCCGACGAGGGTCGGTTCGACCTGCATATGGAGCCCCTGTCGCTCGGCCCGATCGCGCGGGACGTGTACGAGACCGCGTTGATCCTCGGCGAGTCGGCGCAGGTCGAGGTCAGCATGCCGTTCACCGCGGAGGCGGTGGTCATGGGCGATCCGCCGCGATTGCGGCAGCTGTTCCTCAACCTCGTGACGAACGCCATCAAGTACACGCCCGCCGGTGGGCGGGTCGACATCGGGCTCGGTCGGCATCCGGATCACGTCGCGTTCGTCGTGCGCGACACGGGCATCGGCATCGCGGCCGCGGACCTACCATATGTATTCGACCGTTTCTGGCGGGCGGACCGGGTTCGCTCCCGCAGCATCGCGCGCGGACGCGCCGGTGAAGGCGGGGGCGGCGGCTCAGGGCTCGGGTTGGCGATCAGTCAGTGGATCGCGCAGGCGCACGGCGGTACGCTGACGGTCACTTCCCGTCTGGGAAAGGGAAGCCTGTTCACGGTGACGCTGCCTCTCGCCGCTGAAGACGCCCCGAAAAGCTTCATCGAACCTTAATCCGCGCTGGATTCCATCAGCGCCAGGTCGGGGTACGTTCAATAGGAACTTGAATCGCCGGGAACTTGAATCGCTGCGAGCGGGCGGGAGCGAGCCCGTCTCATCCATTGCTTTTTCGAGAGAGGAAAGGATCGAATCATGTTCAACAACTTGATCGAGTCGCGGGCCAAGAGGGACAGGAAGGCTGGCGGGACGGTCCTGAGCGTAGTGCTGCATTCAGCGGTCATCCTGCTGGCAGTGTACGCGACCGCTTCGGCCGGAATCGAGGCCGAGAAGACACGGCAGGAGAACATCAAGTTCATCGAGACGCCCAAGCCCAAGGAAGTCGAAGTCAAGAAGGACGAGCCGCCTCCGCCGGACAAGATCGCGGTGATTCCGCCGCCTAAGGGCTTCCAGGTCCTGCGGGCGCCCGTCGAGATCCCGATCGAGATCCCCAAGATCGACCTCACGAGGCGGGTGACCAACGAAGAAGACTTCAGCGGCAAGGGAGTTGCTGGTGGGACTGCCACCGGAGTCGTCGGCGGCAGGCCGATCGATCTTACGAGCAACCAGACCTACTTCTCGTTCCAGGTGGAAAAGCAGGTGGAGCCCATTTCCAGCACGCAGCAGGTCGCCTTCCCGGAGGCGCTTCGCTCCTCGGGCGTGGGCGGTGAAGTCTCCGCGCAGTTCGTGGTCGACACGCTCGGCCGCATCGAGCGCGGCAGCTTCAAGGTGCTCAAGGCCACCAACGACATGTTCGCCTCGGCCGTGAGATCGCACCTGCCGCGGATGCGCTTCTATCCCGCGGAAGTCGGCGGGCGCAAGGTCCGGCAGCTCGTACAACAGTCGTTCGTGTTCAACATCCAGAACTAGACCGCTCAACTCCCAACCGAAACCGGAGAGCACCGAGTTATGCAGATTTCGCTGCTGGACATGTGGCACGATATGATGTGGTTCGCGAAGGGCATCGTGTTCATTCTGCTCTTCATGTCGATCTGGTCGATGTCCGTATTCGTGAAGAAGTGGTGGGAGCTGCGGAAGGCGCAGGCGGAGACGCGCAAGTTCGCGCCCGAGTTCTCGCAGTTCCTCGAGGAGGACAACATCACCGAGGCGATCAACCTCTCCGAGCGGTACAAGCGGTCGCACGTGGCCCGCGTTCTCGGCGGAGCGCTGGCCGAGGTGAAGCCCCTGATCCAGGACGGCTCGGTGGGGGTGAACGACATCAATTCGGCCGAGCGCGCGGTCGAGCGTGAGATGCTGATGACGTTGACCGACATGAAGCGCGGCAACGGCATTCTTGCCACCGTCGGCGCCACGGCGCCGTTCGTCGGACTGCTCGGTACGACGATGGGTATCGTCAACGCGTTCCAGGGAATGGCCGTGTCCGGCTCGGGCGGTATCGGCGCGATCTCCGCTGGCGTGTCCGAAGCTCTGATCACGACGGCGTTCGGTCTGCTCGTCGCCATTCCGGCGGTGTGGGCCTTCAACTATTTCCAGGTCAAGATCGAGAATCTCGCAGCGGAGATGACCTACACCTCCAAGGAGTTCATCGATTACCTGATCCGCGGCGTCAGCGGCGAATACGGCCGCTCGCGCTTCACGCGCGAATTCAACACCGCCGCTTCGGCCGGCACCGAGCCGATCTCCGGATAACCCCCTAGACCAGGAGATACGGCAATGGGAATGTCCGTAGGCGGGGGCCGCAGCATAAAGGCTGAGCCGAATGTGGTGCCGATGATCGACATCATGCTCGTCCTGCTCATCATCTTCATGCTCGTCATCCCGGCGGTGAGCGCCGGCTTTCAGGCGATCCCGCCGCAGGGGCAGAACCTCAAGCCCCATCCGGAGGAAGACACGGATCAGGTGCTCGGCATCGACGCCGACGGCCAGTACTACCTGAATCGGGCGCCGATCCCGAACGCCGAGCTCGGCGCGCGGCTGAACGAGATTTTCGGAAATCGCGAAGAGGATTTTCTGCTGTACGTGAAGGCGCACAAGGATCTGGAGTACTCCAAGATCCTCGACGCGCTGGATATCGCGGCGAAGAACAGGGTCAGGGTGGCCGGGATGATCACAGACCAGACCCCGGGGACGCAGTCTCTCGTGGCGAGTGACAACCTGCTGAGCCGTGAGGCGACGGCGACGACGCCCCCCGGAGGGCAGGAATAATGGGAATGAACGTAAGCTCGAGCGCGGGGAATACGCTCGCCAACGAGCCCAACGTCGTGCCGATGATCGACATCCTGCTCGTGCTGCTGATCATCTTCATGCTGGTGATCCCGCTCTCGCGGAAGGCGATCGATCTGCAGCTGCCGGATCCGAACCCGCCACCGTCGTCCGGGCCGCCCCCGGCGCAGATCGTGCTCGAGGTGCTGCCGAACGGCGTCTTTCAGGTGAACAAACAGCCGGTGGCGAAGGCTGCGCTTCACGCGGAGCTCAAGAAGATCTACGATCCGCGACCCGACAAGATCATCTTCGTGAAGGGACATCCGACGGTGAAGTACTCGGACGTGATCTGGGCGATGGACGTGTCGCGCGGCGCGGGAGTCAAGGTGATCGGCGTGACGCCGAAGGAAGCGGCGCCGGCGGGATCGTAAGGCTGGTGGTGCTGCTCTTCACGGCGGGCGAACCCTTTGGGTTCGCCCGCCGTATCATTTGATATGACCAGGCCGCGCAAAGCATCGCCCGCCATCGCCGGCCCTCCGCGGCGAAAGCGCGAAGGCCCGGGAGGATTTCTCCTCTCCGCGTTCGTGCACGCGACGCTGGTGCTGCTGTTGCTCACCTCGCCGTTCTCGCACGGCTTCACGCCGCCGCCGTCGCAGCTCGGCGGCGGTCCCGGGCCGGCGGGCGGGGGAGGTGGCCGCAGCGGATCCGGCGCCGACGGAGAGCGGCTCCGGTTCGTGCAGACGCGACCCGCCGCGCCTCCGCCCGCTCCAGCGCCCGCGCTGGTGCCCTCACTTCCGATCTCCACTCCGGTCCCGCCCGTGGTCGCGCCGAGTGTACAGCCCGTGCCGGAAGGTCCGCCTTCGGGCACGGCGACGAGCGGCACGGGCACGGCCGGCCAGGGCGGCGCCGGCCCTGGAAGCGGAGGGGGAACCGGGAGCGGGACGGGCACTGGCACCGGATCCGGTACCGGGCCGGGAACAGGCGGCGGCGACGGTGTCAACCATCCGCCCACGCCGACCCAGGTCTTTCTGCCCCCGCTGCCCGCTCCGCCGCGCATCAAGCCGTACCACCTCATCGCCTGGTTCGACGTGGACGAGCGGGGCAGGGCGCGGCTGCTGAGCTTCAATCCGTCGCGCGACGCGTCGTACAACCGCCGGCTCCGGGAGGTGCTGCTCTCGGTCAAGTTCCGGCCGGGGGTCACGGCCGCGGGGGTCCCGGTCCGCGACACGATCGATATTCAGTTCGTTTTCTAGGACGGCGTTCCGGACGAGAACAGTTACGGTGTGTCAGTCGGGCGCCGTCGCGGAAGGTTAGCTCCAGGGATTCCCCTGAAGTATTCCAGGAGCCACCCGCGTCTTCCCCGAAGCCTGCCTTTCAATGGCTGGCATCCCCCCTGACGCGAGAGTACATTCGCGCGCCATGCAACCTGATACCGCGCAAGCGCTCGCGGCCGGCGTGCAGCACCGTGCCGGTGGCGAAGCCAGCCTCATAGTTCCCGATCTTTCCGGCGCGACGTTCATGGGCGTGGAGGGCACGACGCTCCTCCTTTTTGGCATGGGCGTCTGCGTGCTCGGGCTGCTCTTCGGGCTCGTGATCTACCGCCAGCTGCAGCGGCTCCCGGTCCACGGCTCGATGCTCGAGATATCCGAGCTGATCTACGAGACCTGCAAGACGTATCTGATCCAGCAGGGCAAGTTCCTGCTGATCCTCGAGGTCTTCATCGGTCTCGTGATCCTGCTGTACTTCGGGGTGCTGCTCGACTTCGAGGCGAAGCGGGTCGGGATCATCCTCCTGTTCAGCCTCGTCGGCATCGGCGGCAGCTACGGAGTCGCGTGGTTCGGAATCCGGGTAAACACGTTCGCCAACTCGCGGACGGCGTTCGCGAGCCTCCGGGGCGGCGCGTTCCCGCTCTATTCGATCCCGCTCCGCGCCGGAATGAGCATCGGAATGCTGCTCATCAGCGTGGAGCTGCTGCTGATGCTGTTCATCCTGCTGTTCGTTCCGGGCGACTACGCGGGCCCGTGCTTCATCGGGTTCGCGATCGGCGAGTCGCTGGGCGCGGCCGCGCTGCGAATCGCGGGCGGGATATTCACGAAGATCGCCGACATCGGCGCCGATCTCATGAAGATCGTGTTCAACATCAAGGAGGACGACGCGCGCAACCCCGGCGTGATCGCCGACTGCACGGGCGACAACGCCGGCGACTCGGTGGGGCCGAGCGCGGACGGCTTCGAAACGTACGGCGTCACCGGGGTCGCGCTGATCGCCTTCATCCTGCTGGCGGTGACGAGTCCAGCGGTGCAGGTGCAGCTCCTGGTCTGGATCTTCGTCATGCGCGTAGTGATGATCATCTCGAGCGGCGCGTCGTACCTCATCAATGAGGCGCTGGCGCGCGCGCGTTACAGCACGGTCGAGCGCATGAACTTCGAGGCGCCGCTCACGTCGCTGGTCTGGCTCACGTCGTTCGTGTCGGTCGGGCTGACGTTCCTCGTGTCGTATCTGCTGATCCCCGACCTCGGCGACGGCACGCTCTGGTGGAAGCTGTCGGCCGTGATCACCTGCGGCACGCTCGCGGGAGCCATCATCCCCGAGCTGGTGAAGATCTTCACCTCGATGAACTCGGCGCACGTGCGCGAGGTGGTGACGTCGTCCCGCGAGGGCGGCGCTTCGCTCAACATCCTGTCGGGTCTCGTGGCGGGTAACTTCAGCGCGTACTGGCTTGGCATGGCGATCATGTCCCTCATGGCGATCGCGTACGGCGTGAGCTCGCAGGGCTTCGACGCGCTCATGATAGCGCCGGCGGTGTTCGCGTTCGGTCTGGTGGCGTTCGGCTTTCTCGGCATGGGCCCGGTCACCATCGCGGTGGATTCCTACGGCCCCGTCACGGACAACGCGCAATCGGTGTTCGAGCTGTCCATGATCGAGCAGATTCCGGGGATCGAGGCGAGCATCAAGTCGGAGTACGGCTTCGAGCCCCGCTTCGCGCACGCCAAGGACCTGCTGGAGGAGAACGACGGCGCGGGGAATACGTTCAAGGCCAGCGCCAAGCCGGTGCTCATAGGCACGGCGGTGGTCGGCGCGACCACGATGATCTTCTCGATCATCATCGCCCTCACCCACGGACTCCAGCCGGAGTTCCTGCAGCGCCTCTCGATCCTGCACGCGCCGTTCCTGCTCGGGCTCGTGACCGGCGGAGCGATGATCTACTGGTTCACCGGCGCGTCCACGCAGGCCGTCACGACCGGCGCGTACCGCGCCGTGGAGTTCATCAAGGCCAACATCAACCTGGAGACGAGCACGCGCGCGTCCGTCGCCGACAGCAAGAAGGTCGTCGAGATCTGCACGCTGTACGCGCAGAAGGGGATGTTCAACATCTTCCTCGCCGTCTTCTTCTCCACGCTTTCGTTCGCGTTTATCGAGCCGTTTTTCTTCATCGGCTATCTCGTCTCGATCGCGATCTTCGGGCTGTTCCAGGCGATCTTCATGGCGAACGCGGGCGGCGCGTGGGACAACGCCAAGAAGATCGTGGAGGTCGAGCTGAAGCAGAAGGGAACGCCGCTGCACGCCGCGACGGTCGTCGGCGACACAGTGGGCGATCCGTTCAAGGACACATCTTCGGTCGCGCTGAACCCGGTCATCAAGTTCACGACTCTCTTCGGCCTCCTGGCCGTCGAGCTCGCGGTGTCGCTCACCGAGCAGCAGGGCGCGCTCTGGACCACGTCGCTGTCGGGGGTTTTCTTCCTTGTGGCCGCGGTGTTCGTGTGGCGCTCGTTCTACGCCATGCGGATCGAGTCCGCCGCCGCCTGAGCGCGACCGCTCCCGTCCGCCACTCGCCCGCCGAATGATCGGATGCTGAAACAGCTTCTGGCGCGCAAGCCGATCGTCGGGATCCTGGAAGATCGCGATCATCCGAATTCCATGAAGCGCGTGCTCGGCGCGGGCGATCTGGTAATGCTGGCGATCGGCGCGGTGATCGGGGCCGGAATTTTCTCGGCCATCGGCACGGCCGCGGCGGGCGAGCTCCTTCCCGACGGCACGGTGGTCCGGTACGGCGCCGGACCCGCGCTGGTCTTCTCTTTCCTCCTGCTCGGCGGCGTATGCGCTCTCGCCGCGCTCTGCTACGCCGAGCTGGCGTCGATGATCCCGCAGGCGGGAAGCGCGTACTCCTACTCGTATGCGACGCTCGGGGAGTTCATCGCCTGGATCATCGGTTGGGACCTGATACTCGAGTACGCCATCGGCAACATCGCCGTGGCCGTCGCGTGGGGCGGCTACTTCAACTCGCTGCTCTCCGCGTTCGGCCTGTCGTTCCCCGATTGGGCGTCGCACGGCTATCGCTCGGTGCTGTTGAGCTCGGACCCCGCCGTTCACGGGCTGCTTGAAACCGCGCCGCGCCTGTTGGGAGTTCCCATACTGCTGAACCTTCCCGCGTTCGGCATCGTCGCGGCGATCACGTGGCTGCTCCTGCGCGGCGTTCGCGAGAGCGTGCGGGCCAACAACATCATGGTCGTGGTCAAGCTGCTGGTGCTGGGATTCTTCGTCGTCGTCGGCGCGATTCACATCAATCCCGACAATTACGTGCCGTTCGCGCCGAACGGGTGGCGCGGCATCCATCAAGGCGCCGCTATCATCTTCTTCGCCTACATCGGCTTCGACGCGATCTCGACCGCCGCCGAGGAGACCAAGAATCCGCAGCGCAACATGCCGCGCGGAATTCTCGGCGGACTCGCGATCTGCACGGTGATCTACGTGATCGTGGGAATCGTAGCGACGGGGCTGGTACCGTACGAGCAGCTGCGCGCGGCGGATCCGCTCACTCGCGCGCTGCAGGTCGCGGGTCTGGAGACCGCGAGCTGGATCGTGGCGTTCGGCGCCGTCGTCTCGCTCACCGCCGTACTACTCGTGTTCCAGTACGGCCAGCCGCGAATCTTCTTCGCGATGGCTAGGGACGGGCTGCTTCCCAAATCGGCGGCCAAGATTCATCCGAAGACCCGGATCCCGCACATCACGACGTTCTGGACGGGCGCCGTCGTGGCGGTGGGCTCGCTGTTCGCCGACGAGAACGAGATTTACGATCTGACGAACATCGGCACGCTGTCGGCATTCGCCATCGTCGCTATCGGCGTGCTGGCACTACGGCGGCTCGACCCGTCCAGGCCGCGCCCGTTCCGCGTGCCGTTCGTCTGGCCCGTCGCGATCGGAGCGGCGGCGGCCTGTATCTACATCATGACGGGGCTGCCCGTGCGTGCGTGGGAGCGGTTCGGCATCTGGATGGTATTGGGGATCATTATGTACTTCTCGTACGGCCACCGGCACTCCCGACTCCGGCGCGAGCGGCTGGGTCTACCGCCGGACAGGGACTAGCGGGCGATGAGCGAACCGGTCGGCGGCAACGGACGCCGCATGAAGCTGCACACCAAGATCCTGCTGGGCCTGGCGATCGGAGCGGCGTTCGGCGTCGCCGCCAATCTGATGCTCGGCGCGGACCATCCCACCGTCGAGTGGATCAACAAGTATCTCGCGGGACCGATCGGCCAGATCTTCCTGCGGATGCTGTTCATGATCGTCATGCCGCTGGTGTTCGCGTCCATCGCGCTCGGCGTGGCGGGTTTGGGCGACATTCGCAACGTCGGCCGCGTGGGCGGAAAGACGCTGGCGTACTTCCTCGTCACAACGGCGCTGGCCGCGACGCTGGGAATCATTCTGGTCAGCGCGATCCGCCCGGGCAGCCGGCTGGATCCCACCGTTCGCTCGGAGCTGCTCGCCACGTACGCCGGCGACGCGGCGACCAAGGTCGAGGCGTCGCAGGCGGGCGGGTTCGGGATCGAGACGCTGGTGAACATCGTGACCCGCAATCCGCTCAAGTCCGCGGTGGACATGGACATGCTGGGCGTGATCTTCTTCGGGCTGATGTTCGGCGCCGCCCTCACGATGATCAAGCCCGAGAGCGCCAAGCCGATGATGACCTGGCTGCAGGCGATCCAGGACATCGTGATCAAGATCGTGGAGATCGCGATGCGGCTGGCGCCGTACGGCGTCGCCGGCCTGATCTTCGGCGTGACGTCGCGCTTCGGCTTCGCCCTGCTGATTCCGCTCGGCAACTACGTGGGAGTCGTGATCGGCGCGCTGATCCTGCATACGGCCATCACGCTGTCGCTGATAGTCCGGTTCGGCGCGGGACTGTCGCCGCTGGTGTTCTTCTCGCGCATACGCTCGTCCATCGTGACGGCGTTCTCCACGAGCTCGAGCGCGGCGACGCTGCCGACGAACCTCGCCGTGGCCGAGCAGAACCTCGGAATCCCGCGGCACGTCGCGGGCTTCGTGCTCCCGCTGGGCAACACGATGTGCATGAACGGCACGTCGCTGTTCGAGGGGATCACGGTCATCTTCCTGGCGGAGGTGTTCGGGATCACGTTCACGATCCCGCAGATGGCGGTGGTGATGGCCATGTCGGTGATCACGGCCGTGGGCGCGGCGGGGGTGCCGGGCGGGTCGATCCCGCTGCTCGTCGGCATCCTGGCGATGTTCGGCGTGCCCGGCGAGGGGATCGCGCTGGTGCTCGGAATAGACCGGATCCTCGACATGTCGCGGACCACGGTGAACATCATCGGGGACCTGAGCGCGACGTGCGTGATAGCCCGGTCCGAGGGCGTGTGGTCTGCAGCCGACGTCCCGGCGGTGGTCGGGGAGATGGAGCGGGAGGCCAAGCTGGATGAGAGTCCGGACTGGCCGAAACCGGCGGCGTGACAAACGGGGCGCGTTGTGTGTTCACCGTTTTTCCGTTAGGCGTTTTTCCGTTATAACGACCTAACGCACCACGCTCGAACGGGTAACGCTCAACGCGCCCCGTGGTTTTTACGCCCTGACAGATCCCCGCATCGCGAGCTTAACCGCCCCCCTCGCGCCGACAATCGCATCAACATGCACATGAGCCCCCGGCACCGCTGACTTCAGCCGGTGCTCCACCCGCTTCCGCAGTGGCGACCCCTTCTTCATCAGCCCGCCAGCGAACGCCAGCTCGATGTCGGCGCGCTCGTCGCCGAATAGCCGCTGAGCTAGCGCGCGGACGTGGAGCACGAGCTCTTCCGCCGCGAGATCGACGAGCGATTTTGCGCGGGGATCGGTGGCCGCCGTCGAGAAGACGGTCGGTGCGAGCGCCGCGAGCGTCCTGGGGTCGGCGGCCGCGGCCCAGGGAATCAGCTCCTCCGGCTCGTTCAGCTGCGCGGCGGTGAGGATGGCGCCAGTCAGCGCCGTGGGCGGCTCGCGCCCGTCGTGCGCGGCCGCGACGATGCCGAGCGCGCGCCTTCCGATCCACGCACCGCTGCCCTCGTCGCCGAGCTTCGGACCCCAGCCGCCGCAGCGCGCGCGCGCTCCCGTCGGCCCGCGGCCGTGCGCGATCGAGCCCGTGCCGGCGATGAGGATTATCCCCGGGCCGCCGTTGAACGCATCCTCCAGCGCGATCTCCGCGTCCGTCTCGACGATCACGTCCTCGGCGACGTCCAGATCTTCCAGCGCGGCCGCGAGATTCTCGCGCTCGTCCTTCCGTCCTACGCCGGCGACCCCGACCAGCAGCAGCGACAGCGCTCTGTCGCCGTCTCCGATCTTCTCGAGCGCGGCGGCCACGGTGCTAGCGATCACCCGCGCCGACTCCGGCGCGTGTCCCGGGGCAACGGCCGATCCTGGACCCTCGCCCTCGGCCACCACCGAGCCGTCGGCGCGCACGACGATGACGTGCGTCTTCGTCCCGCCGCCATCCACGCCCGCGACCAGCCTGCTCATGGGGCGCGCGGCGCAGGCTCCGCGTGCGTCAGCGACGACAGGATACCGGTGGCCATGGTCACGGTGGTGCCGATGAGCACGTACCAGGGCCACGCGATCGTGGAGAACGACGCGAGCGTTCCGCCGATCCCGGGAAGCAGGGGACCGAGCTGCCGCGAGAAGACGACGAACGTCATGACGATTATTCCAGTGGCCATGCCGAGAATGGCGTCACGCTGAATCGCCCGGCGCCAGAGTATCCCGAGGAAGAACCCGCCCAGCAGCGCGCCGTAGGTGAACGAGGCGATCGAGAGCGCGACGATGACGACCGGCGTGCCCTGCTCGCGATACAGCAGCGATCCCGTGAGCAGCGCGAGACCCCACGCCAGCGAGAACAGCTTGCCGACGCGGAGCGTCGCGGGGTCGTCGGCGCGCCGCTTCGAGAGGGGCAGGTAGAGATCGTGGGTCGTAGCGGCGCCGAGCGAGTTGATCGATCCGGACAGGCTGCTCATGGCGGCCGCGAGAATCGCCGCGATCACCAGCCCGGTCATACCCGGCGGCATGTTCTCGACGATGAAGGTCGGGAAGATCGCGTCGGGCGCGGCGAATTCGCGCGTTCCGAAGAAAGCCCACAGCCCGATCCCGATGGTCAGGAAGAGGGAGAACTGCAGGAACACAGCGATGCCGCTTCCGATGAGCGCCTTACGCGCGTCGCGCAGCGTCGTGGAGGCCAGCAGGCGCTGCACGATCAGCTGATCCGCGCCGTGTGAAGCCATGGACAGAAACGCGCCGCCTATCAAGCCGGCAAAGAGCGTGTGGGGCCGGTCGAAGCCGGTGTACAGATCTATTCCGCGCAGCTTTCCGGCGTCGCCCGCCTGCGCGAAGACCGCGCTCCAGCCGCCGTCCACGCCCTGCCCGATGAGGTACACCGCGCCGATGCCGCCGAGGAGGTACACCACTGTCTGCACAACGTCCGTCCAGACTACGGCGCGCATCCCGCCGTGATACGTGTAGATGAGCGTCAGCACGCCGAGCACGAGGATGGAAACGGGCCGCGTCCAGCCCGCCGGCAACGCCGGACCGATGATGATCGCGATCGGTATCGCCGTGGCGAAGATGCGCACCGAATCACCGAAGCCGCGCGTGACCATGAAGGTGACCGACGCGAACCGCCGCGTGTGCAGGCCGAACCTCCGCTCCAACAGCGTATAGGCGGTGACGAGCTCGCCCTGGTAGTACCGCGGCAGCAGCGTGTACGCGACGATGATCCGTCCGACCAGGTATCCGGCCGCGACCTGGAGGAAGCCGAAGTTCCCGAGGTAAGCGACTCCGGGGATGCTGATGAAAGTCAGCGCGCTGGTCTCGGTGGCGACGACCGAGAAGAGGATCGCCCACCACGGGATCTGCTGGCCGGCGATGAAGTAATCCTTCGCGTCCTTCTGGCCGCGGCCGAGCCAGATGCCGAGCCAGGTGGTGCCGCCGAGATACGCCACCAGCACAAACAGATCGAGGGCGGTGAATGCGCTGGTCAATTCACCGCCCTCGTAAAGTGCACCGTCCGCGCGGCGGAGTTATGCGGAGAAAGAGCTGCCGCAGCCGCAGCCGCCGGTCGCGTTGGGGTTCTTGAAGGTGAAACCGGAGCCCTGCATCGACGACACGTAATCGATCGTGATTCCGCTGAGGTACTGGGCGGAGAAGGGATCGACGAACACGTTGAAGCCATCCTGCTCGAGGACGACATCGTCCTCGGCGCGCTTGTCCTCGATCAGCAGGCTGTACTTGAAGCCGCTGCACCCGCCCGGCTGAACGGACACGCGCAACCCGCCCTCTGCAGGGCTGACGCCTTCGGTTTCTATGAAGCGCTTGACCTCGACCGCCGCGACGGGCGTGATGACGAGCGCGATTTCCGGCTGGGACGAAACGGACATTTAGTTGCCTCCTGGTCTTCGTATCAATCTAAGCAAAGCTATTGGCTATTGGCTATTGGCTATTGGCTGTTGGCTATTGGCTATTGGCTATTGGCTATTGGCTATTGGCTATTGGCTATTGGCTGTTGGCTACCGCTCCTGACCATGAGATCTAGCCGAGGTTCGTCCGGGCAGAGCCAAGAGCCAACAGCCAAGAGCCAACAGCTGCTTTTCAGGGTATTATCCATGGCGCCTTTCACCCTCTTCGACCCCGTACCGCCGATGTCAGTTCCACAGTCAGCCCGTCTGGTCCTCCTGCTCCCGCTCCTGGCCGGGTGCACCGTCACGCACAAGCCGATCGACCCCACCCACGAGCTGGCGCGCGCCAAAGTGATCCCGGGGATCACCGTGCTGCTGCAGGACAGCATCGGCTTGATCAGGGGCAAGCGGGTAGGCGTCATCGCGAACCAGACGTCGATCGACGAGCGCCGGCGGAATCTCGTGGACCTGCTCTCGAGCGACTCGCGCGCGCGGCAAGCGGGCGTGCGGCTGGTCGCCGTTTTCGCTCCGGAGCACGGGATCCGCGGGACCGAGGACAGGACCGACCTCCCCGACTACGTGGATCCGAGAACCGGTGTCCGGATCTACTCGCTGTACCGGGCGACGACGACGGCACCGCCCGACAGTGTGGTCCGGCAGCTCGACGCGATCGTCTTCGACTTGCAGGACGTCGGCACGAGGACCTGGACGTACGTCGGCGCGATGGTGTACGCGATGCGCTCGGCGGCCCGGCACGGGAAGCCCTTCATCGTGCTCGACCGTCCGAACCCGCTGACCGGATTCTACAGCGAGGGCCCGATGCTCGACTCGGCCCTGGCCAACGCCGACACGGCGATGCCCGGCCGGCCGGCGCGGGCGTACGCGCTGCATCCGATGCCGCTGCGGCACGGGCTCACCATGGGCGAGATGGCCTTGTATTACAACCAGGAGCTGGGCATCGGCGCCGACCTGCACGTGGTCCCGATGCGCGGCTGGAGCCGCGACCTGTGGTTCGATAGAACCGATCTGCCGTGGGTGAACCCGTCGCCGGCGATCGTGTCGCTGCAAAGCGCGCTGCTGTATCCGTCGCTGGTGGCATTCGAGCGAACGCGGCTGTCGGTCGGCCGCGGTACCGACGCGCCGTTTCAGCGGTTCGGCGCTCCGTGGATGAAGGTGCGCGAGGTACTCGATCTGCTCGCGCAGCGGCCCATCCGCGGCATCCGGTTCGAGGCGGAGACGTTCGTTCCCCGCGCGCCGACGGACGGGAAGTACGGCGGCGTGCGAGTACCCGGGATCCGCATGTGGATCACGAATCGGAACCAGGTGCAGCCGTCGCGCATCGGCGCCAACGTTCTCTGGGCGCTGGCGCGGACGTCGCCGGACTCGCTGCGCATAGACTCACTGGGGTTCGACCTGCGCTTCGGCGACCCGGACATGCGTCGCGCGCTGGTCAGCGGAGAGGAGGATCCCGACGGCCTGCTGGACCGCGAGCTGGCCAGCGTGTTCGAGTTCAGGGACCGCGCCCGGCCGCACTTCCTGTATCGCTAGGCTCGCGCACGGCTCTTGCACGCCGGGACCGCGTCCCACGACTAAATGGAGGCGCGTGTGCTCAGGATTCTAGCGGCTGTTGCTTTCGCCACCGCGGCCGTAGGCTGCGGTCCGCGGCAGGTGCAGGTCGAGACCGGTACACCGACCACCAACGAGGTCGCGCTCAGGGTGACGAACAACCTGAGTCAGGCGGTGAACGTGTACATAAGCGGGGGCGGGACCACCGACGTCTTCGTGAAGCAGATCGGCGCGAACAGCTCGGAATGGGTGCCGGTCCAGGGTTTCTCGGTCGGCTCCGTGGTGACCCTGCGCGCCCGGACGGTGGATGGGGCCCGGACTTATTCGAAGGACAACGTCGTGCTCGAGAACATGTACGAGTGGCGAGTTCCCTAGCTACGAGTCACAGCGCCCGATACCTTTACGGGTCGGCCCCAGCAGGGCGCCGACCCGTTCTTTTTTGTTCGACCGTCCGAGCGGGTCGTCCGGTGGCGGGCCATCAACTCACGTTCGGAGCGGCATGAGATCATTGTGGGAGGGGATCAAAGAGGGGTATCTGCGACTCCTCGATCCCGTTGCTGGAGCTCTGGCGCGGGCGGGCGTCAGCCCCAACGCGCTGACCACGCTCGGCGCCGTCTTCACGGTCGGGGCGGCGGTCGCGTTCGGCTTCGGCCACATCATGCTCGGCGGCTGGGTGCTCAGCCTCACGGCCCTGTTCGACGTGCTCGACGGGCGCGTCGCCCGGCGCGCCAACCGGGCCACGGTGTTCGGCGCGTTCTACGACTCCACGCTCGACAGAGTCGGCGACGGAGCGTTGATGGCCGGGCTCACGATGTTCTACGCTACGAGCCCGCGCTTTTCCAGCGTTCCGCTGATGGTCGTGTGCCTGGTCGGCATGATCGGGACGTTCATCATCTCCTACACCCGCGCCCGCGCGGAAGCGCTGGGGCTCGACGCCAAGGTCGGATTTCTCCAGCGCCCCGAGCGGTTCGTGCTCCTCTCAGCGCCGCAGGCGCTGTTCGGCCTGGTGCTCGGCGGCAAGGTGCTCGCCGGCATCGTCATCCTGCTGGCCGTCGCGGCCTGGATCACGGCGGTGCAGCGAATACTGTTCGTGCGCACGCTCACGACGACGGAAGAGATTCCGCGGATTCACGTCGTCGGCGAGAACAACACGCCCGTCGGCCAGCAGGCCACGCGGCGCGCTCATTCTTAACACAGGCACGCGTGTCTGATTCGATTCCCGGCAACAACCCGGGCGGCGTCAAGCCGGCCGGAGGCAAGCTCGGCGTACTGACCGTCGGGCTGGGGGCTGTATCCACCACGTTCATGGCCGGCGTGGAGAGCGTACGCCGCGGCCACTCGCGCCCGATCGGCTCGCTGACGCAGATGGCGACGATCCGTCTCGGCAAGCGCACTGAGGCACGCGCGCCGCTGATCAGGGATTTCGTCCCGCTGGCGGAGCTCGACGACCTGGTGTTCGGCGCGTGGGACCCCATCCCGGACGACGCGCTGACCGCGGCGAAAAAGGCGGGCGTCCTCGATGAGCGGGACCTCGCGCCGGTCGCGGAGTTCCTCTCCGCCATCAAGCCGATGCCGGCCGCGTTCGAGACCAAATACGTGGCCAGGATACAGGGGACCAACCTCAAGCAGGGCAAGTCCAAGCGCGATCTCGCCGAGCAGATCCGGCAGGACATCCGTGATTTCATCGCGCGGAACGGGCTGGATCGCGCGGTCATAGTGTGGTGCGCCTCCACCGAGATCTTCATCCTGCCGGGACCTCAGCACGCGACGATCGCCGAGTTCGAAAAGGCGATGGAGCGGAACGACGACGCGATCGCGCCGTCGATGCTGTACGCCTGGGCCGCGATCATGGAGGGCGTGCCGTTCTGCAACGGTGCTCCCAACCTGTGCGTCGACACGCTGGCGCTGATCGATCTCGCGCAGCGGAAGGGAGTTCCCATCTCCGGCAAGGACTTCAAGACCGGCCAGACGTGGCTCAAGACGGTGGTAGCGCCGGCGCTCAAGGCGCGCATGCTGGGCCTCGCCGGGTGGTACTCGACCAACATCCTGGGGAATCGTGACGGCGAGGTGCTGGACGACCCCGCGTCGTTCAAGACCAAGGAGGAGTCCAAGCTGAGCGTGCTGCACACGATCCTGCAGCCCGAGGTCTACCCCGATCTGTACAAGAACTTTTCGCATGTCGTGCGCATCAACTACTACCCCCCTCGCGGCGACAACAAGGAAGGCTGGGACAACATCGACATCTTCGGGTGGATGAACTATCCGATGCAGATCAAGATCAACTTCCTCTGCCGGGACTCGATCCTCGCGGCACCACTCGTGCTGGACCTGGCGTTGCTGTCCGATTTCGCGCAGCGGGCCGGAATGAAGGGAATTCAGGAGTGGCTGTCGTTCTACTACAAGAGCCCGATGGCCGCGCCCGGTCTGCAGCCGGAGCACGACCTGTTCATCCAGCAGACCAAGCTGAAGAACACGCTGCGCCACCTGATGGGCGAGGAGCAGATCACGCACCTGGGATTGGAGTACTACACATGACACGGAGCTATTGGCTATTGGCTATTGGCTCTTGGCCAAAAGCGAAAACCCATCACTGCCTTGCCAACAGCCAACAGCCAACAGCCAATAGCTTTTTGTTGGCGTTCGCCGTGATGGCAGCGCTCGCTTGCGGCCCCAGCCAGCCCATCACCGACATCCGGCAATGGACCGACAATTACACGTATCGCATCTCGGTCGATCCGATGCCGCCGGAGGCGCTCGAGCCGGCGATCTACAAAGTCGTGGTTCGCGACCGCGAGACGAACCAGCCGATCGAGAACGGAGAGGGGCGGATCTTCGCCACCAGCCCGGACGGAGCCAACACCGACGACGGTCTCGCGAAGGGCAAGGAGATCGGCACGTATTACGCGCGGCTGTACTACGTGATCTCGGGCGACTGGGCGATCGCGATTCAATTCCGCAGGGACTCGACCCAGAGACTGGAGCGCGCCGACTGGGTTCAGACGGTGCGGCCTTCCACCAAGCCCGGATACTGACGAGCGAGCATGCGCCACTTCTACCGCACTCAGCTCGCGCCCGACGACGTGCTCGCGGCCGCCGACGATTTTTTCGCCCGCCTCACTCTCGAGCGGACGGTCAACTCGCACCGCGCCCGCTTGTACGTCGGCAACCTGGGAAGCATGAAGCTGAAGGTGGAGAAGGAGGGAGGGCACTACACGTTCGTCGAGGTGTCCACCGATCAGACCGGTGAGAGCCGCCTCGACCGGAACGTCAAGCGGTTCTTCACCGAGCTGCGGCGGACGGCCGACCCCAGGCACAGGCTGCGCGCCGCGTATTGATGGCGACTCGCGCGGGCTGTCGGTGGAGGTGATCGATCTCCGCACGCTGCTCCCGCTCGACGACGACGCCATCGTCGCGACGGTGAAAAAGACGAACCGGATTCTGGTCGTGCACGAGGACACGCGGACTGGAGGGATCGCGGGAGAGATAACGGCCCGGATCAACGAGCTGGCGTTCGAGTGGCTGGACGCCCCGGTGCTCAGAGTTACGGCCGCCGACGTGCCGTTGCCGTACGCTCCGTCGCTGGAGGACTGTGTTCTCCCGCAGACCGCGGATATTGTAAGGGGGATTCGCCGGCTGGCCGCCTACTGATGACCGCCCCGGGCGAGCGCGACGAGTTCCGCTTCGAGCGGTACCTGGGCGTTGGCTGCGTGACCACGATCGGCGGATTTTTCAGCGGCGGCATGATCGCCGTGCTGGTCGCGAAGATTGCCGGCTGGGCGCGCGGGTGCCAGCCGCCGAGCGGACTGCCGGCGTGCGACTGGCACATCTTCATGCTGACGGGGGCGCTGATCGGGATGGTGACGCTCCCCGCCGGGGTGATATGGAAATTGCGCGGGAAGCGGAGGTTCGATGATGAGCCTGGACTCTAAGCGAGGTTGATGACGTGGCCCGTGTTGACGTGATAATGCCTCAGATGGGCGAGTCGATCGTGGAGGGAACCCTCTCCCGGTGGCTCAAGAAAGCCGGCGACGAAGTCAAGCGTGACGAGCCGATCTTCGAGATATCGACCGACAAGGTTGACGCCGAGATTCCGTCTCCCGTCGCGGGAGTGCTGGCGGAGATCCTCGTGAAGGAAGGTGAGACGGTCGCGGTGCAGACCGTCGTGGCGAAGATCGAGACGGAGAAGGGCGCGGCCGTGCCCGCCGCCACGCCGGAGGCGGAGCCCGCGGGTGCCGCTACCGCGGCGGCCAAGGCGTCGCCGACGCAGGCCGACGTGCCGCAGAGCGCCAGCCCGGCGCCGGCCCCCATCAGCGCGCCGCCGGCGCAGAGCGGGACACCGGGTCGGGCTCCGGCCGGCAACGGCTCCTCGTTCGAGGAGCGGGTGCAGACGCGGTCCTCGCCACTCGTGCGCAAGATCGCGGCGGAGCACGGAGTCGATCTCGCCGCGCTGCGCGGGCGGGGCAGCGGGATCGCCGGCCGCGTGACCAAGAAGGACATCCTCGGCTACATCGAGTCCGGCCCGCCGGCGGGAGCGGGAGCCGCCCCCACGATGCACGCGCCCGGCGGCGCGGCGCCGCACGGTCCGGCGGCCACGGCGTGGCCCGGCGACGTCGTCGAGCCGATGAGCAAGATGCGCGCGCTGATCAGCGAGCACATGGGCGTGTCGCGCCGGACCTCGGCGCACGTCACGTCGTTCATGGAGATGGATCTCACGCGGGTGGGGAAGATCCGCGCGAAGAAGAAGGCGGAGTTCAAGGAAGCGACCGGACAGAACCTCACCTACCTGCCGTTCGTGATCGCGAGCGTGGTGGACGGGCTCAAGAAGTTCCCGGTGCTCAACTCGTCGGTCTCGGGCAACAACGTCATCTACCGGAAGCAGTACAACATCGCGATCGCGGTGGCGCTCGACTGGGGGCTCATCGTTCCGGTCATCAAGCGGGCGGACAACCTCTCGATAGCGGGCCTGACGCGCGCGCTCAACGATCTCGCCGCGCGGGCGCGCGCCAAGCGGCTGTCGCCGGAGGAAGTGCAGGACGGGACCTTCACCATCACCAACCCGGGCGTGTACGGCTCGCTCATGGGGACGCCGATCATCAACCAGCCGCAGGTGGCGATCCTCGGCGTCGGCGCGATCGAGAAGCGGCCGAAGGTCATTGAAGGCCCCGACGGCGACGACGTGCTCGCGATCAGAACGTGCGCCTATTTCTCGCTGTCGTTCGACCACCGGATCATTGACGGCGCCGTGGCGGACCAGTTCCTGGCGCACGTGAAGTCGGTGCTGGAGAACTTCAGCGAGGCCGGAGTGTAGTGGCGCGCCTGCTGACGATTCACCGGGCGATCGTCACGGTGGCGGAGCGAAAGCGCTATCTCGAGAAGCTCAAGGCGAGAAAGGCGCACTACTCCGCGGCCGGGTGCAACTTCTGGGTGTTCGAGGAAGTGGCACTCCCGGGCGCGTTCATCGAATTCACCGAATCCACCGAGTCGCAGAAGCTCGCGGACGCGCACGAAGCCGCGCTCGATCCGATTCTCGACGCGGGGCGGATATACAAGGAAGTGGAGCTGAGCTGATGCCAACGAGAAAAATCAGCGTCGACGGAGAGGAGTGGAGCGTGGCTACCTCCGGCTTCGTGACGCAATACGATCAGGACGAATACGGCCTGCTGTTCACCCGCGGCACGGGCGACGCCCGCGCGGTCCGCGTGACGCGCTACTCCCCCCTCGGCGCCCGCTCGCGCGAAGCGTCGTTCGCCGAGCTCTCGGACGAGAAGCTGGTGGAGCTGTTCGAGCAGTCACAGCCGGGGTTCACCTCTCCGGAGGCCGGCTACAGCAGGTGAGCCAGGGCCCGGAGCAGCGGGACGCGGGAGCGGGCCGGTCGGAAATCGATCTTCACCTTCACTCCACCGCGTCGGACGGAATTCTCCCTCCAGCGCAGGTCGTCGAGGCCGCCAACGCCGCGGCTCTCTCCGTGATCGCCTTGACCGATCACGATACGGTCGCCGGTGTGCACGAGGCGCTCGTCGCGGGCGAGCGACTGGGTGTGCGCGTCATCCGCGGCGTCGAGCTCAGCGCGCACGAAGACCAGCGCGGAAGGGAAGTGCACGTGCTCGGACTGCACGTCACCCGCCTGGATGCGCTCGAGGGCGAGCTCACCGAGCTGCGCGACAAGCGGATTGAGCGCGCGCGTCTGATCGTGAGCCGCCTGTGCGAGATCGGAGTTCCGATCAGCCTCGAGGAAGTTCTCCGCCAGTCGAACGGCGGCGCCGTGGGCCGACCGCACATCGCGCGCGCGTTGATTCAATCGGGCGCGGTGGTCGATCAGCGCGAAGCGTTCGACCGCTACCTCGGCCAGGGGCGGGCGGCGTTCGTGCCGAAATCGCTCTTTCTGATCCAGGACGCGATCCGGATAATTCACGAGGCGGGGGGCCTCGCCATCTGGGCGCATCCGTCGCACACGGCCAGGCGCGAGCGCGTGGAGCGGCTCGTCGCGCTCGGACTGGACGGGCTCGAGGTGCGGCATCCGAGTCACAGCCCGGACGTGTCCGCCGGATTGGAGGCGCTGTGCGACTTCCTCGGGCTGGTGCCGAGCGGCGGCTCGGATTGGCACGGCCCGGTGGGTGAGCGCACGCTCGGCGGACAGGTCGTTCCGCGCGAGTGGCTCGAGCGGCAGGAGCGGCTGGTGGCGAGCAGAGTCCCCGCCTCGACCGTGTGACGCAATGGAGCTGACCGGGAAAGTCGCGCTGGTGACCGGCGCGGGACGCAGGGTGGGACGAGCGATCGCGGAAGCGCTCGCGCGTGAAGGCACGCGCACGGCGATCCACTTCAACGAGGCGCGGAGCGGGGCCGACGAGCTGTGCGCGGAGATCCGCGCGCGCGGCGGCGAGGCCGACGTGTTTCAGGCCAACTTGCTGGACGTCGCGGCGTCCGGGCAGCTCGTGGACGAAGTCGTGCGCCGTTTCGGGGGGCTCGACGTCCTGATCAATTCGGCCGCGGTGATGCTGCGCACCCCGTTCGGCGAAGTCAGCGCCGAGGAGTGGGACTCGATGTTCGCGCTGAACCTGCGCGCCCCCTTCTTTCTGTCGCAGGCCGCGGCGCGCGCGATGGGCTGGGGAGGGCCGGAGGAGCGGCAGCGCGACGGCGCGATCATCAACATCGCCGATCTCGCGGCGTACGAGAGCTGGATAGGGTACGTGCCGCACGGGATCAGCAAGGCCGGCATCGTGCGCATGACGAAGTCGCTCGCGAAGGTCCTCGGCCCGCGGATTCGCGTGAACGCGGTGGCCGCCGGAGCGGTGCTGCTGCCGGAAGGGTTCAGCGAAGCCGAGGCGGCGCATCTCGCCGAGACCGCTCCGCTCCGTCGGCTGGGCGACCCGTCCGACGTGTCGGAGGCCGTGCTGTACCTGCTGAGGGCGGAGTTCGTTACGGGAGAAACCCTGATCGTCGACGGCGGACGGCACGCGCGGTGACGGTTGCCGGCGGGCAAGCCGTCGATTTCCTGGTTGTCGGCGGCGGCATCATCGGCGTCAGCTGCGCCGCGGCGCTCAAGCGAAAGTATCCCGACGCGAGGGTTCGCCTGATCGAGAAGGACGCCACTCTCGGGTCCCACGCGAGCGGGCGCAACAGCGGCGTGCTGCACGCCGGGTTCTACTACTCCGACTCGAGTCTCAAGGCGCGGTTCAGCCGCGACGGCTGCCGCCGGTTGACGGAGTACTGCGTGGAGCGCGACCTGCCGATCAATCGCTGCGGCAAGCTCGTGGTTGCGCAATCGGAAGCCGATCATGCCGGGATCGACGAGCTCAAGCGGCGCGCGGAGCACAATGCGGTTCCGGTCGAAGAGGTGGACGAGGCGGGCGCGGCCGAGATCGAGCCGCGCGCCAGGACCGTTGGGCGAGCGCTGTTCTCACCGACGACCGCGTCAGTTCATCCGGGAAAGGTGTTGACCTCGCTCGCGGATGACGCCATGGCAGCGGGAGTGGACATGCTGACCTCCACCGCGTATCGCCGGCGCGTCGGCGACGTGGTGCACACGTCGACGGGGAGCTTCCCGGTGCGGTTCGTGGTCAACGCCGCCGGATTGTACGCCGACAAGATCGCACATGACCACGGGCTCGGACGGCAGTACAGGATTCTGCCGTTCAAGGGCCTGTATCTGTACGGCGACGAGGGAGAGCGGCTGCGAACCAATGTGTATCCTGTGCCCGATCTCGGAAATCCGTTCGCCGGCGTGCACTTCACGGTGCCGGTCGACGGCCGCGTCAAGATCGGCCCGACGGCTACGCCCGCTTTCTGGCGGGAGCAGTACGCGTGGTTCTCCAGGTTTCGCTTCGGCGAGTTCGCGGGGATCGCCGCGCGGGAGGTATCGCTGCTCGCGCGCAACGATTTCGGGTTTCGCGATCTCGCGATCGCCGAGATGCGAAAGTACCGGCGGCCGCGGCTCGTGGCTCTCGCGGCGCGATTGGTACCGGACATACGGCCGGAGCACTATCGCACGTGGGGACCGCCGGGGATCCGGGCCCAGCTGTTCGACGTGGAAAAGCGGCAGCTGGAGATGGATTTCGTGGTCCAGGGGGACGAGCGTTCGCTGCACGTGCTGAACGCGGTATCGCCGGCGTTTACGTGCGCGTTGCCGTTCGCGGATTACCTCGTAGAGCGTGTGACGGAGTTGATTTCTTGAGATCGGCCCGGTCAACGGGCTGACTGGGAGCGGTATATTTCAAGGCTGTTCACTACAGCGCTGCGTGCTGCGTACTGCGGCCTGCGCCCCGGAGGGTTCTGTGCGAGCGAAGGCTGTGTACCGTAAAACCGGCAACGTTGTAGTGGCGATGCAAGGCGAGGAACCGACGAGTGTGGGGTATCTCGATGCGTCTAGGGCGCAGCCCGCAGGACGCAGCACGCAGCGTTTTTCCCTGAGGCGACTTGAGTAAGACAGACGAATACGAGGTATTGATAGTTGGAGCCGGGCCGGCCGGAATGACCGCCGCGATGTACTGCGGGCGAGCGATGCTGCGCACGGTCGTGCTCGAGCGCGGGCTCCCCGGCGGCGAGCTGCTGAACACCGAAGTCATCGAGGATTACCCGGGCTTCGAGCACATCCTCGGCTGGGAGCTGGCGCAGAAGTTCGAGAGCCACGCCAAGAAGTTCGGCGCGGAGTTCGTGCAGGAGACGGTGAACTGCGTGCGCAAGCTGGACGACGGCACTTTCGAGGCCGACACCGAGAGCGGCACGGTGTACCGCGCGCCGACTGTCATTCTCACGGCCGGCGGAACGCCGGTGAAGCTCGGGATTCCCGGAGAGCTGGAGTACGCCGGTAAGGGCGTCTCGTACTGCGCCATCTGCGACGGCGCGTTCTTCAAGGATCAGACGATCACCGTCGTCGGAGGCGGAGACGCGGCGGTCGAAGAAGCCGACTTCCTCACGCGCTATGCGGAGAAGGTTTACCTCATCCACCGGCGCGACGAGCTGCGCGCGTCCAAGATCCTGCAGAAGCGGCTGTTCGAGAATCCGAAGATCACGGTGATCTGGGACACCGTCGTCGAGAAGATCGAGGGTGACGCGCAGGGACTCGTGACGAACCTCAAGGTGCGCGACGTCAAGACGCACGAGGAGCGCGACCTCGCCGCCACCGGCATCTTCGTGTTCATAGGGTTTCGCCCGAACACCGGCATCATCGAAGGTCACGTGGACCACGACGAGCTCGGCTACATGCTGACGGACCAGAACATGGAGACGTCGATGAAGGGACTGTTCGCGGCGGGCGACCTGCGGGCGCAGCTCACCCGGCAGGTGACGACCGCCGCGGGCGACGGCACCACCGCCGCGATCGCCGCGGAGAAGTACCTCAAGGGGTTGAAGGACGAAGGCGGCGTGCCGATGATCGTCCGCACCGGCGGGTACGCCGTATGAAGGTCGAGACGCTCGCGGTCGGCGCTTTTCAGGAGAACACCTTCCTGGTGATCGACGAGACGAAGGGCGAGTCGGTGCTGATCGACCCCGGCGCGGAGCCGGAGCGGCTGATCGCCGCGGTGGAGAAGAGCCGCGCGACGCTCACGGCGATGTGGATCACGCACGCGCACATCGACCACCTCGGCGCGATCGCCGGAGTCAAGCGGCGGTGGCCCGTTCCCGTCTATCTGCACCCGCTCGACCTGACGTTGTACCGGCACGCGCACACGCAGGCGGCGATGTACAACCTCCCGTTCGACGATCCGCCGCCGCCCGACAAGGAGCTGGCGGACGGCGATACGCTGGAAGTCGGCTCGCTGCGGTTCGAGGTAGTGCACGTTCCCGGGCACGCACCGGGACACGTGATGATCCACGGCAACGGCGTCGCATTCGTAGGCGACTGCCTGTTCGCGGGCTCGGTGGGCCGCACGGATCTTCCCGGCTCCAACGGGGGGCATCTGACCCGCTCGCTGGAGAAGATCACCGCCCTGGATCCCGCGACGGTGCTGTACCCCGGACACGGTCCCGCCACGACGGTCGGCGAAGAGCTGCGATCGAATCCGTTTTTGAATGGCACCGCGAGGATTCTCGCGTGAGAAGAGAGCTATTGGCTATTGGCTATTGGCTCTTAGCCAACAACAACGCCCCTGCTCCTGGTGTTCCGCCTCAAGCCAACAGCCAACAGCCAACAGCCAACAGCTAATGAGCAAATCGCCACCGACCCGCACCGAAAAGGATCCGCTTGGAGAGCTCCAAGTGCCCGCCGACGCGCTGTACGGCGTGCAGACGCTGCGCGCGGTGCAGAACTTTCCGATCAGCGGGATCACCGCGCTGCCGGAGTTCGTCGTGGCCACGGTGCGCATCAAGAAGGCGGCCGCCCTCACGCACAAGGACACCGGCCGTCTGGAAGCGCGGCTGGCCGACGCGATAGTGCAGGCCGCGGACGAGGTGCTGGCGGGCCGGCACCTCGACCAGTTCGTCGTGGACGTGTACCAGGCGGGCGCCGGGACCTCGCACAACATGAACTGCAACGAGGTGCTGGCGAACCGCGCGAACGAGATCCTCGGGGGCGAGCGCGGGAAGTACTCGCCGGTGCACCCCAACGACCACGTCAACATGGCGCAGTCCACCAACGACGTGATCCCGACGGCCATCAGGCTCGCGTGCCTGGCGCAGCTCGAATCGCTGGTGGGCGTTTTCACCGCGCTCGCCACCGCGCTCGAGGCGAAGGGGCGCGAGTTCGACGAGGTCGTCAAGTCGGGGCGCACCCACTTGCAGGACGCGATGCCGATCCGACTGGGCCAGGAGTTCACCGCCTACGGCGGCACGCTGCGGCGCGGAATCTCGCGGGTGAAGGAAGCGGCCGAGTATCTGCGCGATCTCGGAATCGGAGGCAGCGCGGTGGGGACGGGCGTCAACGTCGAAGCGCAGTACCCGTCGCTGATGGTCAAGCATCTCCGCGAGATGAGCGGGCTGGAGCTGCGCGGCGGGACGGACCGCGTGCAGCTGATGCAGAGCATGGGCGATGCCGCGGGCTTCAGCGCGCAGCTCCGCGTGCTCGCGCTCGACCTGAGCAAGATCGCGAGCGATCTGCGACTGATGGCGAGCGGTCCGCGCACGGGGCTGGACGAGATCAGGCTGCCCGCGGTACAGCCCGGCTCGTCGATCATGCCCGGGAAAGTGAACCCGTCGATTCCGGAGATGGTAAACCAGGTCTGCTTCCAGGTCATCGGCAACGATTCCTGCGTCGCGGTCTCAGCGGAGCACGGCCAGCTCGAGCTGAACGTGATGATGCCGGTGATCGCGTACAACGTGCTGCTCTCAGTGCGCATCCTGACCACCGCCGCGCGCTCGCTGGACGAGCGGTGCGTGCGCGGGATCGAGGCCAACGCGGAGCAGTGCGCGTACTGGCTGGAGCGCTCGGCGGCGCTCGCCACGGCGCTGGCGCCGGAGATCGGGTACGCCAGGGCGGCGGACATCAGCAAGCAGTCGGTTAAGGAGGGCGTGCTGATCCGGGAGCTGGTAAAGCGCGAGAAAGTCCTGCCGGACGAGCGGATCGACGAGGTGCTGGACCTCCGTAGGATGACCGAGATAGGGGTTCCGGGCGGAAAAGATGGCGCGGGCCCGGTCGGATAGCTTGCCCGGAGTGCCGTTCGGGCCTATCCTGAAGCTGTGAGAATTACGACCTGGGCCGAATACGGCGTGATCTGTACTCTGCACCTGGCGCAGCGCGCGAGCGTCGGGCCGGTGACCGGCCGCGACATCGCTCTGAAGGAGCGGCTCCCGGCCGATTACGTGGAGCAGATCCTGCTGAGACTCCGCCGCGCCGGCGTGGTGAAGAGCACGCGCGGCGCCAAGGGCGGTTACATGCTGTCGCGGCCGCCGGCCAAGATCACGATGCGCGACGTCATCCACGCGTCGGAGCTGGAGACGTTCGACCTGCATTGCGTCAGCCACCCGGTGGAGGAGGATCGCTGCTCCTCGGCGCACAACTGCAGCATTCGTCCGGTGTGGCTCATGCTGCAGCGGAAGATCGACGACGTGCTCGAGAGCGTGACGCTGGCCGATCTGCTGCACGACGAGCCGACGGTGCGCGCGCGCGTAGGCCTTCCCATCCTCGAGACCGTATAACTCGCCTGCACCGCCGTTGGTCGTTCGCCAACAGCCAATAGCCAACAGCCAACAGCTTTCATGTCTTTCCTGTCGCGATTTGCTCAGCGCCGCGCGCTGCGGCGCAAAGCCCGGCAATTCGTGCGCACCTTGCACGCCGAGCCGGTCGAGAGCGACGTGGCCTGGCTGGCTTCCATCGATCCCGGCGGCGACGAGGATCACGCGACGTGGGAGCTCCGGTACGCGCGCCTGGCGCTCGGCGTGCTCGCGGCCGAGCGCGACGCGCTCAACGACAGCGTCCCCGCGGCCGTGGCCCACGCGGTCACGGAGTCGCTGTCCTCCGACCGTCGGATCGCGGCGGCGATGCTGCCGCTGGCGGAGCGGCAGTTCGGCTCGCGGCTGCCGACGTATCGGGACGCGGTGGCGCGGAAGCACGCGGGCGATTCGCTCGATCTGCGGCTCGGACGCACACTGCTCGAGTTCACCGGCCGCGCCGAGGTGACGGACCAGCCGACCGTCGACCGCGCGGGGCAGATCGCGCAGGGGTACATGCGGAGCGCCAGCGCCGCGCTGCTGGAGCTGTTCGGGCGCGCCTCGCTGCCGGAGGACGTCAGGCCCTCAGAAGCTTACCAGGCGTCCTGAAAAAAAAGGCCTCCGGTGACGGAGGCCTTCGTGTTTCGAGAGTCCATGCCGAAGGGGGGACTCGAACCCCCACGGGCTTACACCCACTGCGCCCTGAACGCAGCGCGTCTACCAATTCCACCACTTCGGCGACTGGTTACAAGTTAACTGGTTTAAAAACTGCTTTCAACGCGGTTGCCCCTCTTTTCCGCCTTTCAGCTCCGCTACAACCCGGCCGGGATCCTAGTTGTTAGCGGTGAGTGGACCGATCAGTCATGAGCCTGGAAGTGATACCTGCGGACTGCCAAGTCGTGAGTAAAGTTGCCCGAAAGCACACCACTTTACTCACTGCTGTCAGTGTATCTCCGCCGGTACTTCCGGCTCGCAACTGATTGGTCCACTCACTGCTAACAGCTAGGATCCCCCTTGGAATATCCTGGGAGGTTGGGAAGCGAGTATTAAGTTGGACATGTGACCAAACAGTCTTCCACCTCCGCTGATCCCGAGAAAAAGTCTCTCGCGCGGAACAAACGCGCCCTCCACGACTACCATGTCGTCGAGACCTGGGAAGCGGGGCTGATGCTAACCGGCACCGAGATCAAGTCGCTCCGCACCGGCCAGGCGAACATGAGCGATTCCTACGGGGTCGTGCGTGACGGAGAAGTCTTTCTGCTGAACCTGCATATTCCGCCCTACGAGCAGGGCAACCAGTTCAATCACGATCCGACCAGGACGCGGAAGCTCCTGCTGCACAAGAAGGAGATCAAGCGCATGATCGGCGCCGTCGAGCGGCAGGGCCTCACGCTCATCCCCCTGGAGCTGTACTTCAAGCGCGGCAAGGCGAAGGTCGCGCTCGCCCTCGGCAAGGGCAAGAAGCTGCACGACAAGCGCGCGGACGAGAAGAAGCGGGACGATCAGCGCGAGATGGCGAGGGCGCTGCGGGCTCGATGATCGCCGCCCTGGCCGTACTGCTGCAGATATCGGCCGCAGCTCCCGTCTCCGGCGCGCCGCCGTCGCACATCACCGTCCGAACCGCGTCGTCCACGGGCGCCGCGCCGATCGTCCGCACCGGTACCGGCGCGTACGTCGGCGCGAGCTCGCTCACGCGCGCGCTCGGCGGATCGGTTACGCCCGCCCAGAGCGGACGCTTCGCCGTGACCATCCGCGGATCGACGGTGAGCTTCGTGGAAGGCGTGCCGTTCGCGCGCGTGGATTCGGTGATCCTGCCGATGAGCGGAGCGCCCTACAGCGCCGGCGGTGCGGTGTATCTCCCGCTGCACTTCGTGACGGAGCTGTTGCCGCGGATCGCCACGGGGCTGTTCTACGACGTAGCGATGTCGGAGATGCGCGTGTTCAACACCGTGGTGCAGACGAGGGCTCCGCCCCCGCCGGCCGAAGAGCGGACCGCGCCCGTGACGACGACGGCGCTCGAGGTTCCGCCGAGCACGCCGCGCCCGCGCCGCACGACCCAGCGGAAGGTCGTGATCGACGCCGGCCACGGCGGTCCGGACAACGGCATGACCGGTCCCATGGGCTCCGGCCCCAGGATCTACGAGAAGCACATCACGCTCCAGGTGTCGCGGCTCGTCGCGGAGATGCTGCGGGGCGAAGGCATCCAGGTCGTCATGACGCGCACGCGCGACACGCTGATCGCGCTGTCCGACCGCGGCCGGATCGCCAACCGCAACCGGGCCGACCTGTTCATTTCCGTGCACGTCAACGCCGCGCCCACCACCTGGCGGAACGCCGCCCAGGTGGGGCGGGGCTTCGAGACGTATTTTCTCGCCGAAGCCAAAACGGAAGAGGCGCGGCGAGTGGAAGCGATGGAGAACGAGTCGGTCAAGTTCGAGACGGGCGCGAACGCTCCCAAGGGCGATCCGCTCAGCTTCATCATCAACGACATGGCGCAGAACGAGCACCTGCGGGAGTCGATGGATCTGGCGGAAAGCATCCAGTCGGGGCTGCTGCGCATTCACCCGGGTCCGAACCGGGGCGTGAAGCAGGCCAACTTCGCCGTGCTGCGCACGTCGTTCATGCCCGCGGTCCTGGTCGAGATCGGCTTCGGCACAAACCCCGAGGAAGCGGCCTTCATGAGCGATCGGGCCAAGCAGCGGTTGATCGCGCGCGCGATCGCAGACGGCGCGCTGGAGTACCTCGACCACTATGAGCAGCGGATAGGCGGCAGCAGGTGAATCACGCGGCATCTCCGCTGGTGATCGAGGCGGCGGGGCTGCGATTTCAAAATCCTGTAGTGCTCGCATCGGGCACGGCCGCGTACGGACGCGAGCTAGCCGGCGTCGTCGATCTGGCCGCGCTCGGCGGAATCGTCACCAAGGCCGTGAGCGTCGAGCCGCGTCGCGGGGCGCCGGCGCCCCGTGTGGCGGAGTGGGACGGCGGAATGGTCAACGCCGTCGGGCTCGCGAACCCGGGAGTCGACCGCGTGCGCGCCGAAGAGCTGCCGTGGCTCGCGGCCAACGTTCGCGGACCGCGCGTTCTCGTGAACGTCGTGGGGCGCGCCGTGGAAGACTTCGCGAGCGTGGCCGCCGCGCTCGACGGAGAGCAGGGCTTCGACGCGTTCGAGCTCAACGTGAGCTGCCCGAACGTCAGGGCCGGCGGTCTTGAGTTCGGCGCGGACGAGACGTCGCTGCGCGCCGTCGTGTCGGGGTGCAGGGCGGCAACGCGCCGGCCGCTGTTCGTGAAGCTGTCGCCCACGCTCGGCGACATCGCCGCGGCCGCGCGGGTCGCCGTCGACGCCGGCGCCGACGGGATCACGCTCGTCAACACGCTGCCGGGCCTCGTGATCGACGTCGACAACAGACGGCCCACGCTCGGCTTCGGCAGCGGTGGCGTGAGCGGTCACGGGCTGCTGCCCGTCGGAGTGCTGGCGACCGCGAAAGTGCGCAAGGCCGTGAGCGTGCCGCTGATCGGAGTCGGCGGCGTATCGAGCGCGGAGGATGCGCTGCAGTACATGATCGCGGGGGCGTCGCTGGTCGGAGTAGGAACCGCCGCATTGCGCGACCCGCGGCTGCCTGAGCGGATCGTTCGCGATCTCGGGAAGTGGTGCCGCCGGAACGGCGTCGCGTCGATAGCGGAGATCGTCGGATCGCTCGCGTGGCCGGCGTGACCGTGGCGGCCGATCGAGCCGCGCCGGTTCCGATCGTCGCGCTGGATTTCGGCACGATCGACGACGCGATGGCGCTGGTCGGCGAGGTCGGCGAGCTGTGCCGGTTCTACAAGGTCGGGAGCGAGCTGTTCACCGCGGCCGGTCCCGCCGTGATCTCGGAGCTCCGCGGCCGCGGCTGCGACGTGATGCTCGATCTCAAGTTCCACGACATCCCGAACACGGTGGCCGGCGCGGTGGCGTCCGTCCGCGCGCTGGGCGTACGGATCCTCACCGTGCATGCGGCTGGTGGCGATGCGATGATCAGGGCAGCGGCCGAAGCGGCCGGAAGCGAATGCCACGTCTTCGCCGTGACGGTGCTGACCTCCATGGACGGGCCCGCTGTCGCGGCGGCGTGGGGCCGCGAGCCGGTGGACGTGCGCCGCGAGGTTGTGCGGCTGGCCACCCTCGCGCGGGACGCCGGCGCCGCCGGCGTCGTGGCGAGCGGGCACGAGGTCGAGGCCATCAGGAGCGCCCTTGGTTCGAGCTTCCCAGTGCTGGTTCCGGGCGTTCGCCTGCCGGATGCCGACGCCGCGGATCAGCGGCGGGTCATCACGCCTGGGCGCGCGCGAGAGATCGGGGCCGACTACGTGGTGCTAGGGCGGATCGTGACCGCCGCGGCGGGCCGGCGGGACGCGATGGAGCGGGTGCTTCGGGAGTTGGCGAGCCCGCTGGATTAATGCCGGGTGCGCCCGTTGCGGGCGGCCCCAAACCCCTGTATTATTAAAGGCTTAGCACTTTTGCCGGGCGTTCTGACAACGTCCCGGTTTGTTTATCGTTTACGACTTGGAGCGCGAGTGAAAGTTCGGAGCAGCGTCAAGCCTATCTGCGAGCACTGCAAGGTGATCAAGCGGCAAGGCGTCACACGCATCATCTGCAAGCGCAACCCGAAGCACAAGCAGCGGCAGGGTTAGCGAATGGCGCGTATTGCGGGCGTGGATCTGCCACGCGAGAAGAAGCTCGAGATCGGCCTCACCTACATCTATGGCATCGGTCGCCAGACCGCGCGGAAGATTCTCGCCGAGACCGGCGTGGATCCGACCCAGCGCGTCCGCGACCTGAATGACGCCGACACGAACCGGCTCCGCCAGCTCATCGAGCGCGATTTCCGCGTCGAGGGAGCGCTGCGCACCGAAGTCGCGATGAACATCAAGCGGCTCATGGACATCGGCTCGTACCGTGGAATCAGGCATCGCCGGGGACTTCCTGTCCGCGGCCAGAGAACGCACACGAACGCGCGCACCAAGAAGGGTCCGCGTCGCGCCATCGCGGGCAAGAAGAAGGTGACCAAGTAATGGCTATCGGAAAAAAGACGAAGCGGGTGATCGAGGCGGAGGGGATCGCCTACGTCAACGCGACGTTCAACAACACCATGATCACGATCACCGACTCCCGCGGGAACACGATCTCGTGGAGCTCGTCGGGCAAGGCCGGCTTCAAGGGCTCCAAGAAGTCGACGCCGTTCGCGGCTACGGTGGCCGCCGAGGCGGCCGGGAGAGAGGCCGTGGCGCTGGGCGTGCGCAAGGTGCACGTGCGCGTGCAGGGTCCAGGCAGTGGCCGCGAGTCGGCCATCCAGGCACTGGCTTCGGCCGGCCTGCAGGTGAAGTCGATCAGGGACGTGACGCCGATTCCGCACAACGGCTGCCGTCCGCCCAAGCGGCGGAGGGTCTAGCTTATGCGCTACACGGGACCGAGCTGCCGGCAGTGCCGGCGCGAAGGGACGAAGCTGTTCCTCAAGGGCACCAAGTGCTTCACGGAGAAGTGTCCGGTCGAGCGTCGTCCGACGCCGCCGGGCCAGCACGGCGCCAACACGGCGCGGCGCAGGAAGACCTCCGAGTACTCGAAGCAGCTGCGCGAGAAGCAGAAGATCAAGCGCATCTACGGGCTGAGCGAGAAGCAGTTCCGGAACACGTTCGAGCGGGTCTCAACGCTACCCGGAATCACCGGCCACAACCTGTTGTCGGCGCTGGAGACGCGGCTCGACAACATCGTGTACCGGATGGGCTTCGCCGCGAGCCGCAAGGCCGCGCGGCAGCTGGTCCGCCACCGGCACGTGGAGATCGGAGGCAGGCGGGTGGACGTTCCTAGCTATCAGGTCGCGCCGGGCCAGGAAGTGACCGTGCGGATGAAGTCGCGCGAGCAGGTGTCGGTGATGGCCGCGATGGACCAGTCGTCGCGCGGCGCGCCGCTTTCCTGGATCGCGGTGGACAAGGAGTCGTTCAGCGGCCGGGTGCTGGAGCGTCCGAGCCGGGCGAGTATCCCGATCGCCGCGCAGGAGCAGCTGGTGGTGGAGCTGTACTCCAAGTAAGGGCGCTATTGGCTATTAGCTATTGGCTATTGGCTATTAGCGACGGCGGGAAAAGGAACGGAACGGCGGGGTTGTTGGCTAAGAGCCAACAGCCAATAGCCAACAGCAGCGATTCGGCGCGGAGCGCCGAATCGCGGTCGGGACCCTAACTCCCGTACTAGCTCACCGCGCGTTAGGGGCGGGGTGGCGAGTCGCCGGAAACGGCGAGACCAGAGGATAAACGAGAAAAATGCCCCAGACTGTAGATCTCCGCGGCCTTGTCCGCCCGCAGCTAGTCGAAGCGACCAAGCGCGAAGACAATCCGCATGTAGCTGAATTCCGTCTCCAGCCGCTCGAGCGCGGCTACGGCCACACCCTCGGCAACGCGATGCGGCGCATGCTGCTGTCGTCGCTGCGCGGCTCGGGCGTGTGGGGCTTTCGCATCGACGGCGTGCTGCACGAGCACCAGACGATTCCGGGTGTCGTGGAGGACGTGCACCAGATCATCGGCAACCTGAAGTCGCTGGCGCTGTCGCTGCACGAGGACGTCGAGAACGCGATCCTGCGTATCACGAAGTCCGGTGCCGGCGCCGTCACGGCCACCGACATCGAGGGGCAGGGCGGCGTGCGCGTGGTCAATCCCGAGCACCACCTGTTCACGCTGCAGGACGACCGCGACGTCAACGTCGAGCTGTACGTGAACAAGGGCCGCGGCTACGTCGAGGCCGACCAGCACCCGCTCGAGCGCGGGCTGCCAGTGGATCTCGTCCGCGTCGATTCGATCTACAGCCCCGTGCGGCGCGTGAACTTCTCGGTCGCGGAGACGCGCGTCGGGCAGCGCACCGACTACGACAGGCTGACGCTGACGGTCGAGACCAACGGCACGATCACGCCGGAAGAGGCGGTCAGCTACGCGGCCGCGCTGGCGCAGACGCACTTCCAGTACTTCGCGAGCTTCGGCACGCACACGTCGGCGCCCGTGGGCGGCAGCGCCGAGGTCGCCAGCGGCGACAGCGCGCGTCTTTCTGAGCTGTTCGTGACGCCGATCGACGATCTCGAGCTCAGCGTGCGCTCGGTGAATTCGCTCAAGAACTCGAACGTGAAGACGCTGGGCGACCTGGTCCGCCAGACGGAGAGCCAGATCCTCCAGGTCAAGAATTTCGGCAAGAAGTCGCTCAACGAGATCGCCGATCTGCTCGAGCGCGAGAACCTGAACTTCGGGATGCGGTATGAGGAATCGACCGAGGGTGTGCGCATTACCGATCCAGGCACGCCGCCCAACAGGGCCGCGGTTCCGGTCTCCGGCGACGACGAAGAAGAATTGATGTGACTAGTGACTAGTGACTAGTGACTAGTGACTAGTGACTAGTAACTACTACCGCAATCAATCAAATGCGTCATAGAAAAGCAGGACGACAACTAAGAAGGACGAGCGAGCAGAAGCTGGCCCTCATGCGAAGTCTCGCGTCGTCGCTCATCGAGCGCGGCTCGATCGAGACGACCGAGGCCAAGGCCAAGGAGCTCCGCCCGTACGTCGAGAAGCTGATCACCAAGGCGAAGACGGGCACGCTGCACTCGCGCCGCCTCGCGGGGAAAGTGATCCAGAAGCGGGAGACGGCCGACAAGCTGTTCGCGGAGATCGGACCCATGTTCGCCACGCGCCAGGGCGGTTACACGCGCATCCTCAAGACCGGCCACCGGAAGGGTGACGGCGCGGAGATGGCGCGCATCGAGCTGATCGGCGCGGGCGCGCCGGCGGCGCCCGAGACGAAGGCGGGCAAGGCCGAGAAGTCGGAGAAGACCGCGAAAGCGAAGGCTACGGCCGGGAGCAAGAAATGAGACCGCAGAAGATCGACCGCAGCCGCTGCTACGTCTGCGACAAGGGCGTCGCGTTCGGCAACAACGTATCGCACGCCAACAACCGCACGCGCAGGGTCTGGAAGCCCAACCTCCAGGTCGCGCGCATCCTGATCGACGGCAAGACGCAGCGCGTGAAGGTCTGCACCCGCTGCATGGCGGCCGGTAAGGTCAAGCGCGCTCCTCGCGGCGCGGCGGTCGCCTGAACGCGCGCCTCTCGGCAGCTCAGGTAAAAGAGGGGCGCCTTCAGGGCTCCCCTTTTTTGTGCGCTCCGGGCAGATCGTGCGCGTGGCGGCTGGAGCCCGAGCCGCATCCCATCCTCGGCGCCTACGCTTCGCTAAGACGGCGCCTTGGATGGGACGCGGCTCTAGCTCCAGCCGCCACTCTCCATCCCCGCGCGAGATAGAATAAGGCGATGCCAAAGCGCACCGATCTAAAGCGCATCCTCATAGTCGGCTCCGGCCCCATCGTCATCGGGCAGGGGGCCGAGTTCGACTACTCGGGCACGCAGGCGGTGAAGGCGCTGAAGGAGGAGGGCTACGAGGTCATCCTCGTGAACTCCAATCCGGCGACGATCATGACCGATCCCGAGTTCGCGGATCGGACGTACATAGAGCCCGTGACGCCGGAGTTCGTCGCGCTGGTGATCGAGAAGGAGCGGCCGGACGCGCTGCTCCCGACCATGGGCGGGCAGACGGCGCTGAACGTCGCGATGAAGCTGTCCGAGAACGGCGTGCTGGAGAAGTTCGGCGTCGAGCTGATCGGCGCCGACGCCCGCGCGATCACCATGGCGGAGGACCGCGGCGAGTTCGGCGACGCGATGCGCCGGATCGGGCTCGCCGTCCCGCAGGGAGCAATCGCCCACACGCTCGACGAGGCGCTAGAGGTGGCGGAACGCACGGGCTTCCCCTCCATCATCCGGCCGGCATTCACCCTCGGCGGCAGCGGCGGCGGCATCGCGTACAACCGCGACGAGTTCGAGGCGATCGTGCGGCGCGGGCTCGACCTCTCGCCCGTGAGCCAGGTCCTGATCGAGCGCAGCGTCATCGGCTGGAAGGAGTTCGAGCTCGAGGTGATGCGCGACGTGGACGACAACGTCGTGATCGTCTGCTCCATCGAGAACGTCGACCCGATGGGAGTGCACACCGGCGACTCGATCACCGTGGCGCCGGCGATGACGCTCACGGACCGGGAATATCAGACGATGCGCGACGCGGCCGTCGCCATCATTCGCGAGATCGGCGTCGCGGCCGGCGGGTGCAACATCCAGTTCGCGGTGAATCCGGTGGACGGCGAGATGCTGGTCATCGAGATGAACCCGCGCGTCTCACGCTCCTCGGCGCTGGCGTCGAAGGCCACCGGATTCCCCATCGCGCGGATCGGCGCCAAGCTCGCCGTGGGCTACCGCCTCGACGAGATCCCCAACGACATCACCAGGACCACGCCCGCGTCGTTCGAGCCGGTGCTCGATTACGTAGTGGTGAAGTGTCCGCGATTCGCGTTCGAGAAGTTCGCCGCCGCCGACCCGCGGCTCACGACGCAGATGAAATCGGTCGGCGAGTCAATGGCCATCGGCCGCACGTTCAAGGAAGCGCTGCAGAAGGGACTGCGCGCGCTGGAGACGGGGCGTCCGGGCTGGGAGATCGGGCGAACGCTGTCCGACGACCGGGTCGCCGACGACACGGACGAGGCCTTGCGCGGCGCGCTGCGGCAGCCGACGCCGGAGCGGATCTTCCAGATCAAGCGCGCGCTCTTCGAGGGATTCTCCGTCGAGGAGCTGCGCGAGATGACGGGAATCGATCCGTGGTTCCTGTCGCAGATGGCGGAGCTGGTCGAGGCGGAGAAGGAATTCGCGGCGCTGGAATCCGCCAGGGCCGAAGACATCCGGCGCATGAAGCGCATGGGCTTCTCCGACGTACAGCTCGCGCGCCTGCGCGGCACGACCGAGATCGAGTTCAGGGCGCAGCGGTGGGCGCACGGCGTCCGCCCCGTGTACAAGATGGTGGATACCTGCGCGGGCGAGTTTCCGTCGGCCACGCCGTACCTGTACAGCACGTACGACGACGAGAGCGAGGCGCCGCCCTCGGGCCGCAGGTCGATAGTGATTCTCGGCAGCGGGCCGAACCGGATCGGCCAGGGCGTCGAGTTCGATTACTGCTGCGTCCGCGCTGCGTTGGCGCTGCGCGAGCAGGGGATCGAGACGATCATGATCAACTCGAATCCCGAGACGGTCTCCACCGACTTCGACATCTCCGACAAGCTGTACTTCGAGCCGCTGACGCTCGAGGACGTGCTCGAGATCGTGGACCGGGAGCAGCCGGAGGGAGTCATCGTGCAGCTCGGCGGTCAGACGCCGCTCAAGCTGACGCGGCCGCTGGAAGCGGCGGGCGTGAAGATACTGGGCACCTCGCCCGATTCGATCGACATCGCCGAGGACCGCCGCCGCTTCGACGCCATCGCGCGGGAGCTCGGCTTGCGGCAGCCGCCGAACGGCACCGCCACGAGCGTGGACGAGGCGGCGGAGATCGCGGGGCGAATCGGCTACCCCGTGCTGGTGCGGCCGTCGTACGTGCTCGGCGGACGCGCGATGGAGATCGTGTACGACGAGCCGTCGCTGCGCGACTACTTCGACCGCGCGGCGCGCGTGTCGGAGGAGCGGCCCGTGCTCATCGATCTGTTTCTCGAGGATGCGTTCGAGGCCGACGTGGACGCGATCAGCGACGGCACGCGCGTCGTCATCGGGGGCATCATGCAGCACATCGAGGACGCCGGAATCCATTCCGGCGATTCGGCGTGCGTGCTGCCGCCGTATCTCATCGGGGAGGCGGACCTCGACACCATGCGCGAGCAAACCGTCGCGCTCGCGCTGGCGCTGGGCGTGGTGGGGCTGATCAACGTGCAGTTCGCGATCCGCGGCGGAGTCGTGTACGTGCTCGAGGTGAACCCGCGCGGCAGCAGGACGATTCCTTTCGTGTCCAAGACCATCGGCGTGCCGCTGGCGTCGATCGCCGCGCGCGCGATGGCGGGCGAGACGCTGGACGAGATCGGGCTGCACGAGGAGATCGTACCCCCGTACGTGTCGGTGAAGGAGGCGGTGTTTCCCTTCGCCAAGTTCCGGGAGTTCGATCCGATCCTCGGACCGGAGATGCGATCGACGGGCGAAGTCATGGGAATTGCGAATTCGTTCGGGGCCGCCTTCGCCAAGGCCCAGCTCGCGGCGGACAACGAGCTGCCCACGGGCGGCTCGATGTTCCTCACCGTGAACGACTCCGACAAGACCGGCGTCACGCCGATCGCGCGGCGCTTTCACGAGATGGGCTTCGAGTTATGGGCCACGGCCGGCACCGCCCGGCACCTGCGCAAGCGCGGCATTCCATGCGGCGACGTCTTCAAGGTTCACGAAGGCAGGCCGCACGCCATCGACCTGATAGTGAATGGGGAGGTGCAGCTGCTGATCAATACTCCGTTCGGCAAGCACGCGCAGCGCGACGACTACACGATCCGGCAGGCCGCGATCGCGCACCACGTGCCGTATACCACCACGTTGTCCGCCGCGAACGCCGCCTGCGACGCGATTCTGTCGCTCCGCTCGCGCGCGCCGGAAGTGAGATCGCTGCAGGAATGGCACGCGCTGATTCCCGCCACGGTGACGGCCTGATGGGCGAGCCCTTCATCCACGAGTCCGCGTACGTCGACGAGGGCGCCGAGATCGGGGTCGGGACCCGGATCTGGCACTTCTGCCACGTGATGTCCGGGGCGGTGATCGGCGAGCGGTGCTCGCTCGGCCAGAACGTGGTGGTGATGTCCGGCGTGAAGATCGGCGACAACGTCAAGATTCAGAACAACGTCTCGGTGTACGAGGGCGTGGAGCTGGAGGACGACGTCTTCTGCGGTCCGTCCATGGTGTTCACCAACGTGATCAACCCGCGCAGCCACGTGCCGCGCAAGGACGAGTACCGCCGGACGCTGGTGAAGCGCGGCGCCAGCATCGGCGCGAACGCGACGATCGTGTGCGGGGTGACGCTGGGCGAGTATTGCTTCGTGGGAGCGGGCGCGGTGGTTACCGGTGATGTGCAGCCGTACGCGCTGGCGGTCGGCGTTCCCGCCCGGCGGACGGGCTGGGTGTGCCAGTGCGGGGTGCAGCTCCCTCGCGGGGACGCGCCCGAGTGCACTGCCTGCGGGTCGAGGTACGTCGTGCGCGGCGATCAGCTCACTGCTGCGTGACCGCCTCCGAGTTCAGAGTCGGCGTCGTCGGGTGCGGAAGGATCAGCGCCAATCATTTTGGGGCGATCCGGAAGGTTGACGGCCTCCGGCTCGTCGCCGTCTGCGATGCGGTCGAAGAACGCGCGCGCACCGCCGGCGAGGCCCAGGGCGTGCCCTGGTTCACGTCGCTCGAGAAGATGCTGGCGGGCGCCGAAATCGACGTTGTGGTGATCGCCACTCCGTCCGGCCTTCATCCCGAGCACGGCATCGTTGCGGCGAGGGCGGGGAAGCACGTGATCACGGAGAAGCCGATGGCGATCTCGCTGGCCGGCGCCGACGAGCTCGTGCGCGCGTGCGACGAAGCCGGCGTGCACCTGTTCGTGGTGAAGCAGAACCGGTTGAACCCGCCCGTGCAGCTGCTGAAGCGCGCGATCGACAAGGGGCGGTTCGGTCGCATCTATCTCATCAACACGACGGTGCGCTGGAGCCGGCCGCAGGAGTATTACGACCAGGCGCCGTGGCGCGGGACATGGAAGTACGACGGCGGCGCGTTCATGAACCAGGCATCGCATTACGTCGATCTGGTGCAATGGCTCGGCGGGCCGGTCGAGAGCGTAGTGGCCAAGACGGCGACGCTGGCGCGCAGGATCGAGACGGAGGATACCGGCGTCGCCGTGCTGCAATTCGCCAACGGCGCGCTCGGCACGATTGAGGTCACCATGTTGACGTACCCGAAGAACATGGAAGGATCGGTCACCGTCCTCGGCGAGCGGGGAACCGCGAAGATCGGCGGCACGGCTGTGAACCGGATCGAGCACTGGGACTTCGCCGAAGTGGATCCCGACGACGCGCTGGTGGGCGCGGCGAACACGGATCCGCCGAGCGTGTACGGCTTCGGCCACGAGGGTTATTACCGGAACGTGCTGGCGGTGCTGCGCGGGCAGGCCGAGCCCGACACCGACGGCCGGGAGGGGCGGAAATCTCTCGAGCTGATTCTCGGCATTTACGAGTCGGCGCGGACCGGAAAAGAGGTCTCGCTGCCGTTGCGAGAGCGGAGCTAGGAATGCGATCTTTAAAGGTTCCCCGCGAGAAAGTCTCTCCTCCGACGACCCGCCCCGACATGGCAGTTCCGTTGCTCGATCTGCGAGCGCAGCATGAGGGCATCCGCGACGAGGTCGTCGCGGCGGTGCTGGCCGTCGTCGAGCGGCAGGGATTCATCCTGGGCGAGCCGGTAGCGGAGCTGGAGCAGAGCGTCGCGCGGCTGTCGAACACGAAGCACGCGATCGGGTGCGCCAACGGGACCGACGCGATTCTGCTCGCCCTGCGCGCGCTGGACGTGGGCCGCGGCGACGAGGTGATCACCACGCCATTCACGTTCTTCGCGACTGCGGGCGCGATTCACAACGTCGGCGCGACGCCCGTGTTCGCGGACATAGATCAGGACACGTTCAACATCTCGCCGCAGGCGGCGGCGTCGGCGCTCACGTCTAAATCGAAGGCCGTTATTCCGGTGGATCTTTTCGGCCAGATGGCGCCGATCGACGCCGTGGCGGCCGCGCTCCCCTCGCTGCCGATCATCGAGGACGCCGCGCAGGCAATCGGCGCGCGCCGCAGGATCGGGGATGCCTGGGTTCGCGCGGGAGAGAAGGCTACGATCGGCACGTTCAGCTTCTTCCCGTCCAAGAACCTCGGCGGGTACGGCGACGGCGGGATGATGGTCACGCAGCGGGACGATCTCGCCGACCGATTGCGCCGGCTGCGCGTGCACGGCGGGAGCCGCACGTACTTTCACGAAGAGGTCGGCTACAACAGCCGGCTGGACGCGCTGCAGGCGGCGGTGCTCGCCGCGAAGCTCCCTCACCTCGAGGACTGGAGCGCGGCGCGGCGGCGCAACGCGGCGTACTACAACGAGGCCTTTGCCGACCTGGCGGAAGTGGCCACGCCGGTGATCGACGAGCGAAACGAGTCGATCTACAATCAGTACACCATTCGCGTGCCGCGGCGGGATGCGCTGCTGGAACATCTCAAGGCGCGGCAGATCGGAGCGGCGATCTACTATCCGCTGCCGCTGCACCTGCAGCCGTGCTTTTCCTACCTCGGGTACGCCGAGGGCGCGTTTCCGGTGGCGGAGGCGGCCGCGAAGGAAGTCATCTCGCTGCCCGTGTTTCCCGAATTGACTGCCGCGCAGCTCGACGAAGTCGTCGAGTCCGTGCGTTCATTTTTCCAACAGTAGAGACAAATGACCGGTTCTTCCATGAAGGATGTCCTGCTCGCCAAGATCAAGGACAGGACTGCGTGCGTTGGAGTAGTGGGCCTGGGATACGTCGGTCTTCCGCTCGCTGTAGAGTTTGCCAAAGCTGGTTTCCGGGTGATCGGCTACGACCTCAGCGAGCGCGTCGTGACGCAGCTCAACGAGGGCGGGTCCCACATTCAGGACGTGCCAAGCGCCGAAGTCGCCCGCGAGCTCGAATCCGGAAGATTCGAGGCTACCACCGACGAAAGCCGGCTCGCGGAGATGGATGTCGTGCTGATCGCGGTTCCCACGCCGCTGAGCAAGACGCGCGACCCTGACATGACTTTCGTGCTCGCGTCCTCCGACGCGATCGCGCGCAATTGCCGACCGGGTATGCTGGTAATCCTCGAGAGTACGACCTATCCCGGTACCACTCGGGAGCTGATGCAGCCGAAGCTCGAGGAGAACGGACTCATCGTCGGCGAGGACATCTTCCTCGCGTTCAGCCCCGAGCGGGTCGATCCCGGCAACAAGGTCTGGAATACGAAGAACACGCCCAAGGTCGTGGGCGGAATAACACAGGCCTGCACCGAGGTAGCGGTCGCGCTGTACGCCGCCTGTCTGGACACGGTGGTTCCGGTTTCCAGCTCCGAGACCGCGGAGCTCACCAAGCTGCTCGAGAACACCTTCCGCGCGGTCAACATCGCCATGGTGAACGAGATGGCGATGGTATGTGACAGACTGGGTGTGAACGTCTGGGAGGTAGTCGAGGCCGCGGCCACGAAGCCGTTCGGGTACATGAAATTCCTGCCCGGTCCCGGGATAGGCGGGCATTGCATCCCGCTCGACCCGCACTACCTCGCCTGGAAGATGCGCACGCTGAACTACAAGACCCGCTTCATCGATCTCGCCAGCGAGATAAACAGCGAGATGCCGGCGATGGTCGCGGAGAAGGTGTCGCGCGCGCTGAACGACGACCGGAAGTCGGTCAACGGCAGCCGCGTGCTGGTCCTGGGCGTCGCCTACAAGCGCGACATCGACGACGTGCGGGAAAGTCCCGCGCTCGACGTCATTCGCCTGCTCGAGCTCGACGGCGCCGACGTCGTGTATCACGATCCCTACGTGCCGATGATCCGCGAAGACGGCCACGCCAGGATGGGTGTGGAGCTCACGGACAAGGAGCTAGAGCGCGCGGACGCGGTGGTGATCATCACCGATCACAGCTCGGTGGATTACCAGCGCGTGCTCGACCTCGCGTCGGTCATCGTCGACACGCGCAACGTTACCGCGCGACTCAACTCGGCGAAGGGAAGAATCATCTCCCTTTCGTCCACGCCTTCATTCGTCAACGGCTGATTCAAGCACCACCATGAATATTTCCGTAATCGGGAGCGGATACGTAGGCCTCGTCGTCGGCGCCTGTCTCGCGGAGACCGGCAACGATGTCACCTGCGCCGACGTCAGCGAAGAGAAGATCGCGGGCCTCAAGCTGAACGTGCTCCCGATCCACGAGCCCGGGCTCGTGGAGCTGATCGAGCGCAACCAGGCCGACGGAAGGCTGGCGTTCACCACGGACGTCGCCGCCGCGATCGCAGCCGCGGATGTCGTGTTCATCGCCGTCGGCACGCCGCAGGGCGAGGACGGCTCGGCCGACCTCCAGCACGTGCTCGCGGTCGCCGACATGATCGGCCAGCACATGACGAAGGAGCTGGTGATCGTCACCAAGTCCACCGTGCCGGTCGGCACGGCGGCGAAGGTCGCCGCCCACGTCGCGGAGCACAGCCGGATCCCGTTCCACATGTGCAGCAACCCGGAGTTCCTCAAGGAAGGCGCGGCGATCGAGGACTTCATGAAGCCGGACCGCGTGGTGATCGGCGTCGAATCCGAGTACGCCAAGACGGTCATGGGCGAGCTGTACGCGCCGTTCGTACGCACCGGCAAGCCGGTGATCTTCATGGACATCCCCTCCGCGGAGATGACCAAGTACGCCGCGAACGGCATGCTCGCCACCCGTATCTCGTTCATGAACGACATCGCGAGCCTGTGCGAGAAGGTCGGCGCCAACGTGGATCTCGTACGCCACGGGCTCGGCAGCGACTCACGCATCGGCTCGTCCTTCCTCTTTCCGGGTCCCGGCTACGGCGGCTCCTGCTTCCCGAAGGACGTGAAGGCGCTGGTGAAGACCGGCCGGGCGCTCGGCGTTCCACTGCACGTGCTCGAGGGGGTCGAGGCCACCAACGAGCGGCAAAAGCACAGGCTCGGCGAGAAGCTGCGCGCGGCGCTGGGAGACTCGCTCGACGGGGCGCGGATCGCGGTCTGGGGGCTCGCGTTCAAGCCGCAGACCGACGACATGCGCGAGGCTCCGTCGCTCGTCCTGATCGAGGACGCGCTCGCCGCCGGCGCGAGCGTGTGCGCCCACGACCCCGTCGCGATGAAGGAAGCCCGCCGAATCCTCGGCGACCGGATCGAATACGCCGAGACGAACTACGACGCGCTACCGGGCGCGGACGCCCTCGTCGTGGTGACGGATTGGAACGAGTACCGGCACCCCGACTTCGCGCGCGTGAAGAGCCTGCTCAAGCGGCCCGTCGTGATCGACGGGCGCAATCTGTACGACCCGGAGAAGATGGAATCGCTCGGCATCGTCTATCATTCGATAGGGCGCCAGCCGACTGCGAACGTTGCGGCACTGACAGGGTAAAAAGAGACTTGATGCGATTCTTCCGCTCCACATTAGCGGTGTCCGCCCGGGGCGCCGCCACGGTGCTGCTGGCTCTCGGCCTGCTCTCGGCGACCGGCGCCTGCAGGCGCTCGCCCGGTTTCGAACCCGCGCGCTTCACCTCGACCGACGAGCTGTATGCGGCGTCGCTGCAGCAGTTCGAGCAGCAGCGCTGGGGCAACGCGGTTCGCGGGTTCGAGAAGCTGACGACCGACCTGCCGCCGCGGGATGCCCGCCTTCCGCTGGCGTATTACTACCTGGGCCAGGCGCAGGTGAAGCTCCGCGATCATCTCATCGCCGCGCAGACGTACTCGCGGCTGAGCGCGAACTTTCCCGACGACACCTTGGCCGACGACGCGCTCCTCGCCGGCGCGCGCGCGTATCAGCGTCTCTGGAGAAGCCCGGGGCTCGATGCCGAGTACGGGCAATCCGCCCTGCAGCTCTTTCAGACGCTGCTCGCCGTGTACCCGAGCTCACCGCTCGCGCCCGAGGCGCAGACGGGAGTCGCCAGGCTCGAGCAGATGTTCGCGACCAAGGATTACGACACCGGCTACCACTACATGAAGCGCCGAGCGTACGACTCCGCCATCATCTACTTCAAGGACGCGATCCGGAAATACCCGAGCACCCCCAAGGCGCGGGAAGCGTACTTGCGGCTGCTCGAGTCGTACCGCGAGATCAATTACCGCGAGGAAGCCCGCGAGATCTGCGAAACGATGCGGGCGGCGTATCCGACCGACAGCGAGGTCTCGCGGGCCTGTCCAGCCACCGGATAGACCGAGCAGCGCTCGTGCCGTGCGCATAGGGGTCTTTGGCGGCACGTTCGATCCGCCGCATACCGGCCACGCTCTCGTGGCCGGCGACGCCTGCGAGACGCTCGGGCTCGACACCGTGCTGTGGATCCCCGCGGCTCACCAGCCGCTCAAGGATGCTCCGCCGCTGGCCCCCGCGAGCGACCGCCGCCGGATGGTCGAGCTGGCCATCAACGGCGACCCGCGATTCTCCCTCGACACCGTGGAGCTGGACCGGGGTGGGTTATCTTTCACGGTTGACACGCTCGAGGCGCTGGCGAAGCGGCAGCGGGGCGCGCAGCTGGTGCTGCTGGTCGGCGCCGATGCCTGGGCAAGCTTCGACCGGTGGCGGGACCCGGAGCGAATTCTGTCGCTGGCGGAGGTCGCGGTGATCGCCAGGGCGGGAGAAAGCCCCCGGACGGTCTCGGGCCACACGCCGACAGTCGTGACCGCCAGGTGCGTGGACGTGTCGTCCACGGAGATCCGCGACAGAGTCCGCCGCGGGCTTCCGATCACCGGCTTCGTGAGTGACGCGGTGCGCGAGCACATCACCGCCGCGGGGTTGTATCGGTAAGACGGTTTTTGGCTTTTGGTTTTTGGTTTGTCGTTTCGACTAGTCACTAGTCACTAGTCACTAGTCACTAGTCACCAAGATGTCGTTCCAAGAGGTCTCGCAATGCTCAAAGGGTTCGTCTCAAAATTCGTCGGCAGCAGGCACGAGCGGGAGCGCCGCCGGGTGCAGCCCATCGTGGACGAGATCAACGAGCACTATGCTCGCCTTGAGTCCGTCTCCGAGGAAGAGCTGCGCGGTCAGACCGCGAAGTTCCGCGCGCGCATCGCCGAAGTCACGGACGATCTGGAGCGCAGGATCGCGGAGCTGAAGGAAGCCAAGCGTGCGGCCACCGATCCGCGGGAGCGCGAGCGTCTGGACATCGAGCTCGGCGGAGCCGACGGCCGCGGCGGCGTCGAAGGCGAGCTGCGCGACGCGACGGCGGAAGTTCTCGAGGAGCTCCTCCCCGAGGCCTTCGCTACCGTGCGCGAGGCCTGTCGCCGGCTCGTCGGCCAGAAGGTGACGGTGACCACCGTCGAGAGCGTGTGGAACATGATCCCGTACGACGTTCAGCTCATCGGCGGCATCCAGCTGCACATGGGGCGCATCGCCGAGATGGCCACGGGAGAGGGGAAGACGCTCGTCGCGACGCTGCCGCTGTATCTGAACGCGCTGCCGGGAAAGGGCGCGCACCTGGTGACCGTGAACACGTACCTCGCGCGGCGCGACTCGCAGTGGATGGGCGCGGTGTACGGCTTCCTCGGCCTGACCGTCGGCTGCCTCGACGACACCGAGCCCGGCACGCCGAACCGGCGCGCGGCCTACGAGTGCGACATCACCTACGGCACGAACAACGAGTTCGGCTTCGACTACCTCCGGGACAACATGGTCGTCGCCCTCGAGCAGCGCGTGCAGCGGAAGCACGTGTACGCGATCATCGACGAGGTCGACTCGATCCTGATCGACGAGGCGCGGACGCCGCTCATCATCTCGGGTCCCGTCGGGAAGGAGAGCGACGCCGAGTACGCGCAGCACAACACCGCGGTGGCGCGGCTCGTCCGCCGGCAGATGGATCTGGTGAACGGCCTCGTCGCCGAAGGCGAGAAGCTCCTGGCCGCGGGCGAGACCGACGAGGCCGGCCTCAAGCTGTATCAGGCGCGCCTCGGCGGCCCGAAGCACAAGCGGCTCGCGAAGGTCATGCAGGAGACGGGGGTCAAGCAGCTCGTGCTCAAGACCGAGCTGGCGCACATCGCCGACCGCAAGCTCCCCGCGAGCAAGCAGCAGTACCGCGACACCGAGGAAGACATGCTGTTCGTGCTCGACGAAAAGGGGCACACGGTGCACCTGACCGACCAGGGCGTGGAATACCTCTCGCCGAACGACCAGGACGCGTTTCTCCTGCCGGACATCTCGATCGAGACGCACCGCGTCGAGCACGATCCCGATCTGTCGGCGGAAGAGAAAATCGTGAAGCGCGACGCGCTCAACGCGGAGTACGCGCAGAAGAGCGAGCGGCTGACGATCATCCACCAGCTGCTCAAGGCGCACGCGCTGTACGAGCTAGACGTGAACTACGTGGTGGTGGACGGGCAGGTGTTGATCGTGGACGAGTTCACGGGGCGCACGATGCCGGGGCGCCGCTGGTCCGAGGGGTTGCACCAGGCCGTCGAGGCCAAGGAGGGCGTGCAGGTCAAGGAAGAAACCCAGACGCTGGCCACGATCACCATCCAGAACTACTTCCGGATGTACGACAAGCTGGCCGGCATGACGGGAACCGCGGAGACCGAGGAGACGGAGTTCCACCAGATCTACGGTCTCGAGGTTTCCGTGATACCGACCAACAGGCCGGTGATCCGGGATGACCGGCACGATCTCGTATACAAGACGCGCAACGAGAAGATCAACGCCATCGTGGGCGAGACCGAGCGGCTGCACCAGCTCGGCTTCCCGGTGCTGGTCGGAACCGCGAGCGTGGACTCGTCGGAGGTGCTGTCGCGCCGGTTCAGGCAGCGCGGCATCCCGCACAACGTGCTGAACGCCAAATACCACGAGCGCGAGGCCGAGATCGTGGCGGGCGCGGGGCAGCCGGGCGCGGTGACGATCGCGACCAACATGGCCGGCCGCGGAACCGACATCAAGCTGGGGCAGGGCGTCACGCAATCGAAGCCGTCGCGCATCAAGGACCCCGACGGCAACGAGATAGACGTCGACGAGCTCGGCGGGCTGCACATCGTCGGGTCCGAGCGGCACGAGGCGCGCCGCATCGACCGGCAGCTGCGCGGCCGCGCCGGCCGCCAGGGCGATCCGGGCGCGTCGCAGTTCTTCCTGTCGCTGGAAGACGACCTGATGCGCATGTTCGGCTCGGAGCGCATCGGCAAGCTGATGGACCGGATGGGCGCGCAGGAGGGCGAGGTCCTCACGCACCCGCTCATCACGCGCTCCATCGAGCAGGCGCAGAAGCGCGTCGAGCTGCAGAACTTCCAGTCGCGCAAGCGGCTGCTCGAGTACGACGACGTGATGAATCAGCAGCGCGAGGTCATCTATTCGCTGCGCGCGTTCGCCCTGGAAGGCGGCGAGGAGCTCAAGGGCGAAGCCGAGAAGATGGTCGAGCGCGCCGTCGCGCGCCGCGTGGAGAACATCGTCGCGACGTTCGAGTCGGAGGACGAGTGGGACCTGGAGCTGGTGAAGCAGGACCTGCTGATGCACTTCGTGCTGCCGGTGCCGGAGTACGGGATCGAGGGGCAGCTCCCGACCACGCTGGACGGCGCGCGCGACACCGCGGTTGCCGCGGGGAGGAAGGCGTTCAGCCAGAAGCTGGCCGGCCTCACCGACTTCAGCGAGCAGCTGCTCGCGCTCGTCATGCTGAGCGTGATCGACGAGAAGTGGAAGGACCACCTGTACGACCTCGACCAGCTCCGCAACGCGATCCACTACCGGTCGTGGGGGCAGAAGGACCCGCTCGTCGAGTACAAGCACGAGGCGTACACGATGTTCGTGGACCTCATGCAGGACATCTACAACTCGTTCACGGAGCGGTTCTTCCGGGCGCAGGTCGTGTTCGAGGACCCGGCCGGACGGCGTCCGCCGCCGCCGGCGCCCGTCGCGTCGAAGCCGCGCTACAACGCGCTCGGCGGGCTCGAGGGGAACGGCGAGGGCGAGAACGAAGTGCTCGACATCGGCCCGGGCGAGCCGCCGAACGCCGCGCCGGTTACACGTACCGATCCCAAGGTCGTCGGAGTCGGCCGTGTCAGGTCGCTTGCCCAGGGCGCGGCACACACGCCCGCCGAGTGGGGCAACGTCGGCCGGAACGATCCCTGTCCGTGCGGCTCGGGGAAAAAGTTCAAGAAATGCCACGGAGCCGCGCTCTAGTCGTCGCAGCGTTCTGATTTTGCCCGCTTCGGCGGGGTTGCTTGGCGCGCGCTGGCTTCGGGTATGGTGTGCGGGTCGGACTCCGGAACCGATGCCATCCTGCGCGCCTACGCTTCGCTAAGACGGCGCTGCGGATGGCATCGGTCCCGGAGTCCGACTCCACTCCTCCGGCCCGAGTTCAGGCGAATGAACAACCCCACAGCGCACGCTTCCTCCGCGCCGCGACCAGCCGCGCGGTCCGGTTTGCCCCCCGCGCGCAAGCGGCTTTCCTTGCGCGAGCTTCCCACCACGGACCGGCCGCGGGAAAGACTGCGGGAGCACGGGGCGCAGGCGCTCAGCTCGGCGGAGCTGCTCGCGATCCTGCTCGGCTCGGGGAGCGGTGGAAGGAGCGCGCTGGAGCTGGGACACGACGTGCTCGCCGCGGGCGATGGATCGCTGCGGCGGCTCGCGTCCCAACCGGTCGCGAAGCTCATCTCGCTGGCCGGAATGGGGCCGGCGCGGGCCGTTGCCGTGCACGCCGCGCTGGAGCTGGGGCGCCGGTTGAGCGCCGAGGAGAGGCGGGAAGGGGTGCCTATCCGCTCTCCGCGCGACATATTCAGAACGTACGCGCCCCGGCTGGAGGACCTGCCGGTCGAAGAGTTCCACGTCGCCATCCTGGACATCCACCACCGGCTCGAGCGGGATATCACGGTGACCCGGGGAATTCTCGATTCGTCGCTCGTCCACCCCAGAGAGGTGTTCCGCCAGGCCGTGGCGGAGAATGCGGCGGCCGTCATTCTCGTGCACAATCATCCGAGCGGCGATCCCACTCCGTCGCCGGACGATCGCACGGCGACGGAGCAGCTCGTGCAGGCCGGCCGGATGCTCGGCATACCCGTCCACGACCACGTCATCATCGGTCGCGGCCGGTTCATGAGCTTTGCGGAGGCAGGATTGCTGTGACGGCGACCGCGGTAGGCAGTGTGGCGCAGGCCCCGGGCGAGATCCCCGGATGGGTGACTTCCGAGCAGCGGCTTCCCGAGCGGCTCGACCGGGAGCTGCTCGTGCGCGCCTACCGGTTCAGCGAGCGCGCGCACAAGGGGCAGAAGCGGCTCTCCGGCGAGGCCTTCGTGTCGCACTGCGTCGAGGTCGCGAAGATCCTGGCGGAGCTGCAGCTCGACACCACCACGGTTGCTTCGGGGCTCATCCACGACGTCGTCGAGGACACGGCGGTCACGATCGAGGAAGTAGAGCTCGAGTTCGGCAAGGAGATCGCCGACATCGTGGACGGCCTCACGAAGATCGGGCACCTCCCGCTCCATTCCACCCAGGAGCGGCAGGTCGAGAACTACCGCAAGCTGCTGCTCTCGATCGCCAAGGACGCGCGCGTCATCATCATCAAGTTCGCGGACCGGCTGCACAACATGCGCACGCTCGATTACCTGGCACCGGACAAGCGCCGCCGGATCGCGCTGGAGACACGCGATCTGTACGCGCCGCTCGCGCACCGGTTCGGAATGGCGCAGGTCCGCTGGGAGCTCGAGGATCTCGCGTTCAAGTACATCGAGACCGACGAGTACAAGGGGCTCGCGAAGCTGGTGGCGCAGAAGCGCGGCGAGCGCGAGCAGATGATCATGCAGATGCGCGTGCCGCTGGAAGAGGGCCTCCGCGACGCCGGCATCCAGGACGTGGAGGTCACGGGCCGGGCGAAGCACCTCTGGTCCATCTACAAGAAGATGGCCAAGCTGGACAAGGACTACGACGAGATCTACGACCTGCTCGCGATCCGCGTCCTCGTCAACACCGTGCAGGACTGCTATCACGCCCTTGGCGTGATCCACGAAGGCTGGACGCCGGTGCACACACGCATCAAGGACTACATCGCCCAGCCCAAGTCCAACGGCTACCAGTCGCTCCACACCACGGTCTTTGGCCCGGGGCGGCAGCTGTACGAGATCCAGATCCGGACCCGCGACATGCACCGCACCGCGGAATACGGAATCGCGGCGCACTGGCGCTTCAAGGAAGACGCGAAGAGCTCGGACGATCTCGACCGCGCGCTGCAATGGTTCCGGCAGGTGCTCGAGCTGCAGCTCGACGCCAAGACGCCGGACGAGTTTCTCGAGTTTCTCCGGCTCGACCTGTACCAGGACGAGATCTTCGTCTTCACGCCCACGGGCGACGTGATCCAGCTGCCGAAGGGCGCGACTCCGATCGACTTCGCGTTCGCGGTGCACACCGAGGTCGGCCTGCACACGGCCGGGGCCAAGATCAACGGCCGCATTGCGCCGTTGTCACGCGAGCTGCACAACTCGGAGACTGTGGAGATTCTCACGTCGCCCTCGGTGCGGCCGAGCCGCGACTGGCTGGCGCACGTGCGCACGGGTCGCGCGCGGCACAAGATCCGCCAGCGGCTTCGCATCGAGGAGCACGCTACCTCCGCCAGGATGGGAGCCGAGATCCTCGAGCGGGAGCTCAAGCGCCGCCGCCTGGCGAAGCCGGACGACGCGCGCATGGAGGAAACTGCCGTCGAGCTCGGACTCAACGACGCCGAGCATCTGGTGGCGTCGATAGGGCACGGCGATCACAACGTCAACCAGGTGATTCGCGCGCTCTACCCCGAGGAAGCCGAGCCGGCCGAGCCGACGAAGCAGCGCGCGATCGACTGGTTCGTGGACAAGGTTCGCGGCGCGCCGAAGGGCGTCCGCATCCAGGGCGTCGAGGGGATGATGGTGCGCTACGCCCAGTGCTGCCAGCCGGTGCCCGGCGACAAGGTCGTGGGCTACGTCACTCGCGGCCGCGGCGTGAGCATCCACCGGGGCGATTGCCCGAACCTGCTGACCCTCACCGCCGACTCCGAGCGACGGCTGGAGATAGACTGGCAGGGCGTGGAGGGCGAGCGCTTCAGCGTGCGTCTGACCATCGAGGGCAACGACCGCCGGGGCCTGTACGCCGACGTCGCCGCCGCTGTCAGCGCGACGGGCACCGACATCCGCAGCTTCGACATGCACACCGAAGACGGCCGCGTCACCGGCGCGATCATGGTCGACGTGGAGAACCTCGCCCAGCTCCAGAAGATCCTCAAGGCCGCGCGCCGCGTGAAAGGCATCACCGAGATCGCCCGCCGCGAGCGGGTCTCTTCCGCCGAGCCCGCCGAGTAACTGCGGTTGCATGGGGCCCGACCGTGAGGTCGTCGCGTGTCGGCTGACGCCCGGGGAAGGACTGCTGGGCCTACGCTCGCAAACTGCGCTCGCTAAGACGGCCCTGCAGTCCTCCCCCGGTTCGTCAGCCTCCTCCACCATGGTCGGGTGACTCGCCTTCGGGCGCAGGGGTCGCCAAAGCGGCGTCTTAGGGCGCGCGGCGGGTTATTGCTCGGGGTGGGCCTCTCGAACGCTCCCGCGCGCCCGTAGCCGCGACTGGCGACCCCTGCGCCCGAAGCGCGGGTCACACGCACACAAGCGGAGGAAGCGACCGCCGCAATCGGATAAATTGCAGGGATGCCCCGCGCAGAGTTTGACCTTCAGGCCCCATTCAAGCCAGCCGGTGATCAGCCGAAAGCGATCGCCGAGCTGACGCGCGGGATTGAGCGGGGGGACAGGTTCCAGACGCTCCTCGGCGTGACGGGCTCGGGCAAGACCATGACGGTCGCGAATGTGGTGAAGAATATCGGGCTACCGACACTGGTCATGTCGCACAACAAGACGCTGGCGGCGCAGCTGTACGGCGAGCTCAAGGGATTCTTCCCCAACAACGCCGTCGAGTACTTCATCTCGTACTACGACTACTACCAGCCGGAAGCGTACGTGCCCACGACGGACACGTACATCGAGAAGGACGCCTCGATCAACGAGGACATCGACCGGCTCCGGCTGCGCGCCACGTCGAGCCTGATGGAGCGCGACGACGTGATCATCGTCGCCACGGTGTCGGCGATCTACGGCCTCGGCGACCCGGTGCAGTACCGGGAGCAGATGGTCACCGTCGAGAAAGGGCAGCGCATCGCGCGCGACGACATACTGCGCTCGCTGGTGAAGATCCAGTACTCCCGCAACGACGTCGTGTTCGACCGCGGCTTCTTCCGCGTGCGGGGCGACACGGTGGAGATCTTCCCGGCGTACGAGGAGCAGGGCGTCCGCATCGAGCTGTTCGGCGACGAGGTCGAGCGTATCAGCAAGATCGATCCGCTGACCGGCGCGTCCATCACCTCGCTGAACAAGACGGCGATCTACCCCGCCAAGCACTTCGTCACGTCACGCCCCACCATCGAGCGCGCGGTCGCGAAGATCCGCGCCGAGCTGGCCGAGCGGCTCGCGGAGCTGAAGTCCACGGGCAAGCTCCTCGAGGCGCAGCGGCTCGAGTCGCGCACCAACTTCGACGTCGAGATGATGCTCGAGATCGGCACGTGCGCGGGAATCGAGAACTACTCGCGCCATCTCGCCGACCGCTCCGCCGGCGAGCGGCCCGCGTGCCTGTTCGACTACTTCCCGGACGAGTTCCTGGTGGTCGTGGACGAGTCGCACGTGACGCTGCCGCAGATCTCGGGGATGTTCAACGGCGACCGCGCGCGCAAGCTGACCCTGGTCGAATACGGCTTCCGGCTGCCGAGCGCGCTGGACAACAGGCCGTTGATGTTCGACGAGTTTCTCGCGCTCACACCGCGCGCGCTGAACGTGTCGGCCACCCCCGGCGACATCGAGCTGCGCTTGTCCGAGGGCGTCGTCGTCGAGCAGATCATCCGGCCGACGGGCCTGGTGGACCCGGAGGTGGACATCCGGCCCGTGCGCGGGCAGGTGGACGACCTGCTGAACGAGATCCGCATCCGCGAGCGCCGCGGCGAGCGTGTGCTCGTCACGACGCTCACCAAGCGCATGGCGGAGGACCTCACCGACTATCTGCAGCAGATGGGTGTGCGCGTGCGGTACATGCACTCCGACATAGACGCCATCGAGCGGATGGAGATCGTGCGCGGGCTCAGGCTGGGCGACTTCGACGTGCTTGTTGGAATCAATCTCCTCCGCGAGGGATTGGATCTGCCGGAGGTCTCGCTCGTCGCGATTCTCGACGCCGACCAGGAAGGTTTTCTGCGGAGCGACAGGTCGCTGATCCAGACCATTGGGCGCGCGGCGCGGCACGTGAACGGACGCGCGATCTTCTACGCCGACAGGATCACCGGCTCCATGCAGCGCGCGCTGGACGAGACTGGCCGGCGGCGCGCGGTACAGCAGGCGTACAACCTCGAGCACGGCATCACCCCGCTCGGCGTCATCAAGAGCGTGGACCAGGTGCGCTTCAGCACCCGCGTCGCCGACGCGCGGGAAGGGAGCGCCGCGCGCGAGGAGGATCGCGCGGCCAGGCGCGTCGCGGAGGCGGGGACCGGGAAGTACGGCAGCAGGGACGACGTCGCGCGGATCGTAAAGGGACTCGAGGCCGACATGAAGGCCGCCGCCGCGGCGCTCGATTTCGAGACGGCGGCGCGCATCCGCGACGAGCTGTTCGAGATTCGCGCGCAGGTGGAAGGGTCCACGGTGAGATCGCGCGGCTCGCTGGCAGGAATCAAGGCGGCGGGATGACCAGGTTCCTGCCTCCGCTCGCGCCCGTGAGCGGCCTCGCGCTGGATGAGAGCGAGCTGCGCCAGTGGGGGATACGGTTCGGCGAGGCGGCGGAAGCCCCGCTCGTCGTGACGCTCAGCGGCGAGCTTGGCGCGGGAAAGACCACCCTCGCTCAGGCCATTTGCGCCGGCTACGAGGTGACGGACTCCGTCACCAGCCCCACGTATGCGCTGGTGCACGAGTATTCGTCGCCGCGCTCGACCGTCTTCCACATCGATCTCTACCGGCTCGAGAACGAGGCGCAGCTGACCAACATCGGCTGGGATGAGATCGTGAACGGCGAGGCCCTGGTGATCGTCGAGTGGCCGGAGCGCGCGGGCGCGCGTCTCCCGCCGCACGTACCCATCGCGCTCGAGTACGACCCCGGCGATCCGTCGCGGCGAATTCTGCTCGCCGGTTGAGCATGTCGCTCCGCGCCGCGCCGGCAACCGCATGACCCGACCCGCTGCCGGCTATACGCTCGCGCTGGAGGCGTCCACGTACGCCGGCAGTGTCGCCGTCATCCGCGGCAGCGAAGTCGTTTTTTCCAGCGACGTGGCGATGCGCGGTCGCGACCAGGAGCGGTTGATGCCGGCCGTGGCGGAGTGCGTCGAGAAGCTGCCGGAAGGGATGAAAGCGATTCAGCGCGTCGTGTGCGGCGCGGGACCGGGGAGCTTCACGAGCCTGCGGATAGCGGCATCCATTGCCAAGGGAATCTGCCACGCGCGCGGCCTCCCGTTGTTCGCGGTCTCGTCGCTCGCGCTCGTCGTCGCCTCGGCGGGGAAAGAGCCGGGCAGGTACCTGGTGGCGCTGGACGCGATGCGGGGGGAGAGCTTCGCCGCGCTGATCGACGTCGCGGAAAATGGCACCATCCCCGTGGCCGTGCCGATGCGAATCGTCTCCCGGACGGCGCTCGCCGAAGAAGCCGCGCGGGCCGGGGCCGAGGTGCTCGACTCTGCGCCGCACGTTGCCGGCGTGGCGCGGATGCTCGACTCCATCGTCAGCTCGGGCCCTGTTGACCTCGCCGCGTGGGAGCCCGACTACGGCCGCGCGGCCGAGGCGCAGGTGAAGTGGGAGGCAGCGCACGGACGGCCGCTGCCGAAGTGACCGCGGACGCGCTGGTTCTGCGGCACGCCGCCCTCGCCGACGTCGAGCGGGTGGCGGAGCTGGAGCTGACCTGCTTCACGAGCGATCCCTGGCCGCGGCAATCGTTCGAGTCGTTCATCGATCGCGCCGGCGTCACGTTCATCGTCGCGGAAGATCCGGGGCGGGAGGAGGGAATCGTCGGCTATGCCGTGCTCATCCGGGTGGCGGAGGAGGCGGAGCTGCTCAATCTGGCCGTGGCGGGTGACTCCCGCCGCAGCGGTATCGGGAGCAGCCTGCTGCGAAGTCTCCTGGAGGTGGCCGCCCGGGACGGGGTCACGATGGTGTACCTGGAGGTCCGGGAGTCGAACGCCGCCGCGCGCGGACTGTACGCGGCCCACGGCTTCGTCGAGGTCGGGCGTCGCCGCCGGTACTATCAGCGGCCCGAGGAGGACGCGCTTATTCTTCAGAGGGTCAGGCCCTGAGATTTTTCGTGACCCGGTGGGATGGTTCTGCTTGCGGGCGCATCCGTTCGTAACCGCGGGAACCGCCATGACAGGCGATATACAGTGACGGTTGAACCGTCCGACACTTTTGCGAGGAGGCTTCGTGAGCCGCAGTCTGAACAAAGCGATGCTGATCGGCAACCTGGGAAGCGACCCCGAGATTCGCTCCACCACCAGTGGCACCCGCGTGGCGTCTTTCTCGCTAGCGACGAGCCGGAGCTGGACCGGCCAGAACGGCGAGAAGCAGGAGAAGACAGAGTGGCACAAGTGCGTGGTGTGGAACAGGAAGAGCGGGGGCGGGCTCGTCGACGTGGTGGAGAAGTACGTCAAGAAAGGCGACCGGCTGTACGTCGAGGGTGAGATAGAGTACCGGCAGTGGCAGGACAAGGAGAACCAGACGCGCTACACCACCGAGATCAACGTGCGCGACATGGTGATGCTCGGCGGCTCGCGCGGCGGCGGCGGCGGCGGCGGGGACTTCGAGTCGGCGGGTGGATCGCGCCGGGCGCCATCGGCCAAGGCCGGAGCGGCGGCGGGAGCGGGCGCGGCGGGCGGGGATTTCGAGGATTTCCCGGCAGCGCTGGAAGACACTGATGACGACCTGCCGTTCTAGCGGGGACGGTCCTGCCCAGCGGTGGCCGGGCTTGGATTCCGGTTGCCCTAACCAGGAGCAAGAGTTTTACGGCCCCGACGCCTGACTCGTCCTAATTTGTGATCCTTCCTCGAGCCTCCGAACCGTGAAAGCTCAGATTCGCTACTCCACGCTCGTCGCGATCGCTTTTCTCGCCATGCTCCCGGGAGCGTTGGCCGCGCAGGACGTTCCGGCTCCGGCCGATACTGCCCGCGAGGTCACGCACACCGTCAAGCCCGGCGACACCCTCTGGGGCATCGCCGGGCAGTACCTCAAGGACCCGTTCAAGTGGCCCGATATCTTCCGGCGCAACCTGGACGTCGTCGAGAACCCGCACTGGATCTACCCGGGAGAAGTCATCCGCATCCCGACCGGCGCGGTGAGGCCTGATGCGCTCGCCGACGCGGAGCGGCAGGGGACGGTGGTCACCACGATTCGCACGATTCCGGCTCAGGCCACGACCACGGTTTTCGGTCCCGGCGGCGGCGCCCGCATGCAGCCGCGATTCGAGATCGAGGAGCGTGCTCGCGTCGCGGGTGTGCGGCCGGGGGAGATAGATGCGGCGCCCTTCGTCGTCGGTGAGAAGGGGCCGATGCTCGCGGGCGAGATCATCGGAAGCGCGGAGCGCCCGGGCATCGCGATGGACGTGCGCGACCGGCGCTTTCAGCTGAACGACGTAGTGTACATAACGCCCCCGCCCGGCACCGGCCGGCCGGCGGTCGGAGCGCGCTTCACGGCGCTCGCCCTGGGCCCGATCGTGATGGACAGCGCCCGGCTGGCGATCCCGACGGCGATCCTGCGGGTCGCGGAATCGAGGCCGGGCCAGCCGATCGCCGCGCGGGTGATCAGGCAATTCGGCACCGTGGAGATCGGCCAGCCGATCCTCGTGTACACGGCGGAGACTGCCAGCTCCCGCCTGCCGGTGGCGTCGATGGACGCGCTTGAGGGACGCATCGTCTGGATTCACAACGATCCCGTGCTCCCCTCGTTGCAGCATTACGTCTTCCTCGACGTGCCGCGTGGCGCCGCGCGAGTGGGCGATCGATTCACCTTGATCGACCAGACGCGGCGCGGGGCCGCCGACTCCACTCGCCCGCCCGAGCCCGCGGCATTGGCGCAGGTGGTGCGAGTCACCCCGTACGCGGCGACCGCGATCATCGTGGATCAGGAGCTGCCGACGATATCGATCGGGATGCGCGCGCGGCTGTCGGCGAGGGTGCCGTAGGGAGCTGTTGGCTATTGGCTGTTGGCTCTTGGCTTGAAGCGGGATCGCGGGAGGAGTAGCGTGCGAGGGGCATCGCCGTAGCCAATAGCCAATAGCCAACAGCTAAAAGCTCTGTTTCTGGAGTAAATTGCGGGCGCCGATGAACTACGCCGCCCGCTCGATCGCCATCTTCCATTACGCCGCGGACCACGCGAGCCGACCATCCGGGGCGGCTGGGGAGTAATGGCGCGCGCCCTGGTAACCGGCGGCGCCGGCTTCATCGGCTCGCACGTGGTCGACCGTTTCGTCGGCGAAAACCATGAGGTGCACGTCGTCGACGACCTTTCCTCCGGAAGATTGGAGAACGTCAGTCGGCAGGCGACACTGCACCGCATGGACGTACGTTCTGCCGACGCAGCGGCACTGGTGGAGGAAGCCGGCTTCGACGTGATCGTCCATCTCGCCGCGCAAATGGACGTCCGCAAGAGTGTAGCCGACCCGGCTTTCGATGCCAGCGTGAACATCTCGGGCACGCTGAATCTGCTCGAAGCTGTCAGGCGGAGCGGACGCTCGCCGCGAATCGTTTTTACCTCAACCGGCGGCGCGGTATACGGCACGTTTGCAAATCCGCCAACGCCCGAGACGCACCCGAAAGAACCTGAGTCCCCGTACGCCATTTCGAAGCTGTCGGTGGAATACTACCTCGCCTACTACTTCCATCTCTATGGGCTAGAGTCCGCCGTCCTTCGTTTTGGTAACGTGTATGGTCCCCGACAAGATCCGCATGGGGAAGCGGGAGTGGTGTCGATCTTTTGTAATCGACTGCTTGATGGCCGGGAACTGACGGTTTTCGGTGACGGGCTCCAAACCCGCGATTACATACACGTGGCGGACGTCGTCGAGGCCGCTTGGCTGGGAGCTACCCGGCCGCTTCCGGTCGATCACGGTCTTGATTCACGCGCGTTCAACATCGGCACGGCGATAGGAACCAATGTGCTCGATTTGGCGTCTCATCTTCAACGAGCCGCAGGCACGAACGTTCCGCTCGCGTTTGCGCCGAAGCGTCCCGGAGAACAGCAGGAGTCGTTCATCGCGATCGATAAGGCTCGCCAGGTGCTCGGTTGGGAACCGCGAGTCGGTCTCCCCGACGGGCTTGCCGCCACATACGAGTGGTTCGCCGCCAATCGTCTCACCGGAGCAATAGAGAAATCGTGATCCTTCAAACCGGACAGGCAATTCCATCCACGCTCACGGAGCTCGTGCTGCACACGACGCCGGCGGCGAAGGCCGTACTGGTGCTCCTGCTGGTGCTGTCGTTCGTGAGCTGGGCGATCATGTTCCTCAAGTGGCTCGAGTACCGCCGGATCACGAGAAGCGGGCACGAGTTCATGGAAGAGTTCACGCGCGTGCGGACGCTGGAGGACGCCGAGAAGATCGTGCACCGCACGGGCGACAACTCGTACGCGCGGATCGTGGACCGTGCATTGCAGTTCCTCTCGCAGACGACGCCGGGCTTGTCGCCGACGGCGGAGCGCGCGGGTCGGCTCAGCGTGTCGCAGGTGGAAGCGCTGCGCATGGTGCTCGACGCGCAGGCGGGGGCCGAGCGGGACCGGCTCGGCCACTTCATTCCGGCGCTCGCGGTCATCGGCTCCGCGAGCCCGCTCATCGGGCTGTTCGGAACGGTGCTGGGAATCATCGCGGCCTTCCTCGGTTTGGCGCGGGAAGGCTCGGGAAACATCGGCGCCGTCGCGCCGGGGATCGCCGAGGCGCTGATCGCTACAGCCCTGGCCCTGGCGGTCGCGATTCCCGCCGTGTTCGGCTACAACATCTTCGCGAGTCGGCTCAACCGGATCGAAGGGTTGTTCGAGGGCTTCAGCTCGGAGCTCATCGCGCTGATGGTGCACGAGGGGCGCATCTGATGCGCAGGAGCACGCGGGAGCGCATGGCGCTGAACGCCGAGATCAACGTCGTCAGTCTGATCGACGTGATGATGCTGCTGATGATCATCTTCATGATCACCGCGCCGATGATGCAGGGGGGCGTGGACATCGCGCTGCCCCGCGCGGAGGCGCGCCCGCTGGACCAGAAGAGCGGGCTGACCGTGACGGTGAATCGCGCCGGCGCGATTTTCGTGGAGGACTCCGAGCTCACTTATGAGGAGTTCCGCGCGAGCTTCCGCGCGCTCGCGCAGGGACGGGCGAGCCAGGGCGTCTACCTGCGCGCCGACCAGGGCGTGCCGTACGGGAGCGTCGTCCGTGTGCTGTCCGTGATGCGCGCAGCGGGCGTGGGCGACGTCGGGCTCGTCGCGGAGCCCGAACAGGTCGTGCGGCCGGGCCAGTGAGCCGCGTTTCGTCCGCATCGCGGCCTGAGGCGTGATCGTGCGAGAAACGCGGCTCAATGGCCCGATACTGGCCTCG
>JBBEBQ010000004.1 GCA_040882285.1 Gemmatimonadaceae bacterium | reverse complement strand
CGGGACTCGAGCGAGATCCACGTGGTGATGCCGACGATGAAGAGGAAGAACGGGAAGATGAGGTCGGTCGGCGTCCACCCGTGCCACTCGGCGTGCCGGAGCGGCGGATAGATCGCGCCCCAGGAGCCGGGCTGGTTGACGAGCAGCATTCCCGCGATCGTCATGCCGCGGAAGACGTCGAGCGCGAGGATCCGTTCGCGGGGTCCGGTGGGTGCTACCGTGCTGATGATTTCGGGCGTGGTCGTGGGGGTCAGAAGAGCTTGAGGCCGGCGATCGTGAGCACGGTCATTACCCAGAAGAGGAAGTTCCAGCGGACCTGCCTGGTTGCCTCTTGATGGATTTCCACGCGCAGGTTGGCGAGCCCGGTGCGCCCGTCGGCCAGACCGGCTGCCGTTTCGCCGCGGATGTTGGCAAATCCCGTCTGCATCTCAGTGCGTAGCTCCGCGAGGCCGGTACGCAGTTCCGTGCGCAGCTCCGCGATCTCGGCACGCAGCTCTGTACGCAGCTCCGCCAACCCACCGCGAAACTCGGCAGCCAGGCGCGTGCTCTGGGCGTCGAGTTCGGCGCGCAACTGGCTCCAGTTGCGATCGTTCGCGTCGCGGAGATCGTTGCGGAATTCAGCGTCCACGGCGTTCAGCCAGGTAACGAGCTCATTGGTGACATCGTCTCCGAGCTTCTCGTAGAAACTGCTGGACAGCTTTGCGGTGACCGGCATGCGGGGTTCCTGATGGCGGAGCCCGCAATTGAACTATAGGCCGAGCGGTGGCCCGCATCAACAACTTTCGCGGAGGAGCGTTCGACCGCCGAGCTGGTTTGCGCGCATGGCGCTACTACCCGGCTAGTGGCGACCGCGGAAGTCTTTTACAGAATATCCGCAGCCACTAAAGCCAGCACCGTAGTGGCCCAGAAAAAGAACATCCAGCGGCGTTGCTCACGGAAGCATGCTCTCATGTCGGCTTTGAACAGCTCTACCTCGTCGGAAATTGCGGATCGACCTGGGAGGATGGGGATCAGCTCCGAGCGTAATTCCGCCAGTCCCCTCCGGAATTCGGCGGTCAACCGCGCGCTCATTGCGTCCATCTCCGAGCGCATCCGATCCCAGTTGCGATCGTTCGCTTCGCGCAGCTCGTTGCGAAATTCCGGGTCCATTAGGCCTTATTCGGCTACGGTGACAAACGCCGCAGTCGAGGAAGCCTTGGGGATAGGCTGGCCCTCCTCACGCAAACCCTCGAGATGGAGCTCGATCGCCTCACGCGCATTTCGCTCCGCCTGCGCTTTTGTTCGACCTGTTGATACGCAGCCGGGCAAATCGGGGATGTAAACACCGTAGCCGGTTGTAGTACGTTCCATCACGACCAGATATTGATTCATCTCTACCTCCTTGGGAGGTCGCGCCTCAGTCCAGCTTTCTTGAGGATACTCCGCAGCATTCCCGGGGACAAGTCATCCCGCGGCCGACCCGGAATCGTTACTACGGCCGAGCGAGTTGGGTGTTTGAATTGCCGGTGGCTTCCTTTTGTCCGAACGAGCTCCCAGCCATGGGCTTCCAAAAGGCGAATGATCTCGCGAATCTTTGTTGTAGCCACGCCGCATGGTGCATGAACATCGCGGCGGGAGCGTCATCATTCTTCTTCGCCTATCAGCCATTGCCTAGCAACTGATCCCCTTTTGCTCAGCCATGAATTGCACGAGCTCCTGCGGACTCGCGCGTTCGAGTGGTGGAAGGCGCTCCTCCTCATAGGCAGCGATGAGGATGCCGAGAAGCTCCATCCTGTCGTACGCCGGGGTGCCCTCCTTCGGGTCCAGGTCAGCCAGGTAGTCGAGCTCGTTGACAGTCTCCTCGAATTCCTTTGCGGTACGAATGGGCCGGCAGATGGGACGTGCCGGGGCTGCGGGCCGAAGCGTCACGAGTTCTCTCCTCGATTCCGCACGTTACGCGGCGACGCTCACGTACGCCGCTATGGACTGCGGCTCCGGGACCGCGAGTCCGTCCTCGCGCAGTCCCTCGATGTGCATCTCGATCGCTTCCCGCATGCGCTTTTCGGTCGCCGCGCGGGTCTTGCCAGCGGCCACGCATCCCGGCACATCGGGGGAGTACGCGGAGAATCCGGTACCCGTCGGCTCGATTATCACGAGAAAATTCTTCGTCATGTTCTCTCGCTCACGCAGGTTTGCCTGCTTGAGAATACCAGCCAGCCTCTAAGAAGCCAACTCGGCGGTTCTCGGGCCGACGACCGAGGCCTTGCCGGGTTTGGACTGGTGCCGACGCCGCTACTACCTGTAGTAGTGGCGCCCTAGGTGCCGTTGGACGACTTTGATTTGGTTGGATCGTCCGGCGCGGCGTGGTCGAGCCATGGCTCCGAGCATTGCCCGCGGCAAGACGCCAGGCCGCCGCGGGTGGGCAATAAGGGTTTAGGGTCGCTAATTTGGGCGTTGGAACCCTAAAGACCCGGAGCACGCCATGGCCGTTGGGCACAGCACCTTTCGCGAAGGAATCTTCGCCGGCTTCCTCGGCGCGACGGTTATAGCGGTTTGGTTCTTCATTATAGATGCGATCAACGGGCAGCTGCTGTTCACGCCCGATCTGCTCGGCGCGGGACTGCTCGGGATCTTCGGCGTGCCGTCGGAGCTGGATTCGACGTTCATGCACGTGGCGATCTACACCGTGTTCCACTACGCGGCGTTCGCGCTGGTGGGGATCCTGGTGGCGGTGGTGATTCACCAGGCCGAGCGTACGCCGGGGATCCTGGCCGGGTTTCTGGTGGGGTTCGTGGTGGTGGAGATGGGGTTCTACATGTTGAGCGCGCTGCTGTCGGAGTCGCCGCTCGGGCGACTGGCTTGGTGGCAGGTGTTGGCGGGGAATCTGTTAGCCGCGGCGTTGATGGGGTGGTACATGTGGCGGCGGCATCCGAAGCTGGGTGGGGAGTTCAGGGATGCGTTGGAGGGGACGGATGAGCGGTCGGGCTTGAATGATAAACCGACAGGATCGTCCATTTCGACGCACCGATAGGCCGCACCTTCTCGATCACGGAGCGATCATTTCGATGCCTTACGATGCAATGAGTTTGCGTATGTCAGATACATGGCGACGCCTACTTCGGACGTCCAACCTCTTCTTGGGGATATCCTCGTCAGAGCGGAAGGAGGACACTCGATGAGGTCTTCAGCCGTTCGCCGCCTGCATCGAGACAAGGACGTTGTCATTGATTGTGCGGACAATCTCTCGTTTATGCGGCCGCTACCGGACGAGAGTTTTGAATTGATCGTTACGTCCCCGCCGTATGACATGGGGAAGGCCTATGAAAAGCGACGCAGTAGGCAAAACCCTCGTGCCCGCCTTGAGGCGTACGTCGCATCTCAAGCGCAAGTAATCGCAGAGTGCGTACGTTTGCTGTCTCCGAGCGGGTCAATCTGCTGGCAGGTAGGGAACCATGTTACTGAAGATGGCGAAGTCTTTCCGTTGGACATAGAGCTGTATCCCGCTTTTCGTCATCATGGTCTGGTACTGCGTAACAGAATTGTCTGGCACTTCGAACACGGACTCCACTGCTCGAAACGATTCTCGGGAAGGCATGAGACAATCCTCTGGTTCACTAAAACCGATCGATACACGTTCAACCTTGATCCTGTGAGAGTGCCTGCCAAGTACCCTTTCAAGAAAGCGTTCAAGGGGCCCCGGAAAGGACAGCTGTCGGGTAACCCCTTAGGGAAAAATCCCGGAGATGTATGGGTAATTCCCAACGTTAAGAGCAACCACGTGGAGAAAACCGTTCACCCTTGCCAGTTTCCCGTTGAGCTTGTCGAACGACTCGTCTTGTCGATGACCCACCCAGGAAACGCGGTATTTGACCCTTACATGGGAGTAGGATCATCCGTGATTGCCGCGATCAAGCATGACCGTCTTGGGTACGGCTGTGACACGGAGCAGAGTTACGTTGACATCGCATGGGAACGCATTCACGCGTTTCGCGCGGGTGAATTGAAGACACGTCCGATGGATCGACCGGTATATGACCCGCGCCTGCCCCGAGGGGGCCACAAGTGAGGCTTGTTGAGGTCTACTCGCACCTCAATGGAAAAGAACACATTCTCGTCCACAAGAAGCGTCTCTGGGGTGAGATTGAATCCGTTATAAACAAGGTCGACGCGAAAGAATGCCGCACGAAAATCTCAAAGGAAAAGCGAAAAGCTACGCGAGGCCTCCTTTATAGCCCCATCGAGTTGAATCGCGCGTTCAAGAGGGAATTACACGCGCGTGATTGGCATGAAGATCGGGTGTCCTATTGGGTGACTTCTAATGCAGAACTCGTCGTCCAGACAATGAACATGCCTCCCGAACAGCAGAAGGCGGAGCTTATCGCGAACGGAATCCAACCGATATTCTCATATAACCAGACCGACTTCGTTAAGAACAGAATCCACATCGAAGTGCAATTCGGAAAATACTCCTTCGTTGCGTACGATTTATTCGTCAAGCATGTGGCGTTCTTCGTTGGTAGAAAGATTGACGTTGGAATTGAGATTTTACCGATGAAGGAGTTGCAGGAATGCATGTCCTCGGGTGTGGCATATTACGAGGGCGAATTGTACAACCTTCTCCGCGGAGGGCGGTCGAATCCCGCGGTTCCCTTAGTGATGATTGGCGTCGCCCCTTAGACGCTGTCGCAAAGCGCGGAGCGGTACCGCGCGCCTCCTGTGGAGTAGTGTGATGTCGAAAGGCGACGCCATTCCGAGAGACGTCATAAAATATCTGCGTGAACGTGCGAGGCGCGGCGACACCATTTTGTTCCTCGGCGCTGGTTTCTCACAAGCCTCATTCAACGCTTCCGGGAAATCATTGCCTCTCGGACCCGAACTGCGAGCGGGACTTTGGGCCATATGCTTTCCGACCGAACCGTTTGATCCCGAGTCAAGGCTACAAGACCTCTTCGAACAAGCGCTAGCTCGGCATGCCAAAGACCTTAGGGCCTTTTTGGAACGAGAGCTAAGTGTGGAGGCAGCGACTCTACCGCCGTGGTACGCCAATTTCTTCGCACTTCCTTGGTACCGCGCCTACACGCTCAACGTCGACAATCTTCCCGATACCGTTAACCGCCAAGCAACCTTCGAACGCCCGTTACGGACGGTTTCTGCTATGAAGCCCTTTGAACGGGTTTCCAGTCGTACTCCAGCCGCTGAGCTCGAGGTCGTACATCTTAACGGCAAGCTTGAGGACGCTCCAGATGGTGTAACATTCTCGACCACTCAATATGCGGAGCGGCTGGCTGGCCAGGAACCGTTGTATGCGCAGTGTGCCGCCGACGTTCTCGCGCGACCGGTGGTATTTGTAGGGACGCCGTTGGACGAATCGCCGCTGTGGCAGCACGTGGAGTTCCGGCGCAAGGGCAAAACGCGTGGGCGGGAGTTCCGACCGCGTTCTCTGATCATTACACCATCGTTGGATCGCGCGCGGAAAGAACTTCTCGAAAGACAATTCAACGTCGAGCACCTTCCCGTAACGGCTGAAGAGTTCGCGTCGCTGCTCCAACAGGAGGTTGCCGACGTTTCTGCGGAAGGCTTGAGTGTTCTGCGCAGAAGCTTTTCCAGGAGTGAAGAAATCAAGGAGGTACCAAGGGTTGGACGCCTTTCTGCGGACGAAAAGAATGTTGTCGGCGAGTACCTGCTCGGAAGAGCTCCTTCGTGGGCCGACATAAGAGAAGAACGCGCAGCTCGACGGGAGATAGACGACGAGCTCGCCGATGTTGCAAGGTCGATGCTTACTGAAACAGATACGCCGCGTGGCGTTTTATTGCTCACGGGGACAGCTGGGTCAGGAAAATCGACGGCTGCTATGACCTTAGGTCTCGCGCTGACAAACACTGGGATGGAAGTTGGTTGGATAGACACTGACATAGATATCGCTCCTTCGAGTATCCGGGCGTCAATGTTGAATCGCCAACGACCGCCTCTGTTGATTATCGATGATGCCGATCGGTATGGAGCAGAAGTACCGAACATGGCTGCCGAGATAGCGCAGGGAATTGGCTTTCCCCTCGTCATGCTTTGTGTTCGATCTGGCCGAGCTGACCGAATCGCAGATCGGCTCGAGAGTCTCAATATTCCTACGAAAGAAATGAACATGCCGCATCTCGCGGACCGGGATATCGACGGGCTTCTGGAAGCGCTCCACGTACATCACCGGCTCGGCGTGTTGAAGGGAATGTCACGTAGGGAGCAAGTCTCAGCATTCCGTGAGCAGGCCGGACGGCAGTTGCTGGTGGCAATGCTCGCCGCGACCTCAGGCCGAAAATTCGAAGAGCGAATCTCTGATGAAATGCAGGGCCTCGATGTGGATGCGCGAGCAGTGTACGGTCTCGTAGCTGTGGCGACGGCTCTACGGTTTGGCTTGACGAGAGACGAAATCCTCTTGGCTGTTGGATATGTCTCAAACGCAACGCTACAAACGCTCGATACATTGCAACGCCGGGGCTTAATCATTCAGGTAGGATCCGGCGAACTCCGAGTTAGACACCGGGTTATCGCTGAAGTTATCGTCAAGTCGATGTCCGCTGACGGCACGTTAGCACCTACGCTGACCGGTCTATGTGTCGCAGCTGCAAGTAAAGTAGGACCTACTACGCGCCGAAATGATAAGGCCTATCGCCGCGTCAAGGCGATGATGAACCACGATTGGATATTTCATGAAATTGGTTGCTCATCCGCGAAGCAGCTCTACAATGACATCGAGACTTTGATGTCTTGGGATTACCATTACTGGTTGCAGCGGGGCAGCCTAGAGGTTGAATGCGGGGACCTCGCGCTTGCCGAGAACTTCCTCAACCAAGCGATGGCTTTGAACGAGGAGGATTTCCTCGTTCAAACCGAATATGCGTATCTTCAACTCCGATTGGCTGTGGGAGACCCATCTGCCGAAGGCGCGAGAAAGTCCCTGGGTGAGGGATTCGCGCTAATTGAGCACGTCATTCGCACACGCGGTGCGTCCGATCCCCACCCGTATCACATATTGGGGAAGCACGGATTAGCATGGAGCCGCAGGGGCGATGTCACCACCTCCGAGAGGGAAGAGCTGCTAATCTTCCTCGTTCGAATGGTGGATGCCGGCCACAAAAATCACCCTCGAGACGAGCGGTTACGCGAGCTTTATGTGGAACTGCAAAATGAGAGGCTAGGCGTGTCATAGGCGCGCACTTGATACGCCTGAGTAACGCCAAAACGCAATTGTACGAGGGCATCGCTATTGTCAGAGATTCGGAACGCACAAGTAGCGATCGCCATCGCATTCGACCCACTCGCCCCAGATGTGCAGCTCCCGCGGCGAGCGACGAATGAATCAGCAGGGTATGACTTGGCTGCTTACTTGTCGGGCGGTGCTGTCCGCGTTGCGATCGGTGGCAGTGAAGAAAGTCGTGAGATATCAAACGTCAACGGCCGGACATCGGTTACGCTCCAGTCTGGCGAACGGGCGCTGATTCCGCTTGGCTTCAGGGCCCGCATTCCCTCCGGGTATCACGGCGAGGTGCGCCCACGCAGCGGCGCGGCGTTCAGGAAGGGAATCGAGATTCCCAACTCGCCCGGGACGATCGACTCAGATTACAACGGCGAGTGGATGGTTCCCGTGAAGAACGGTGACACAAAGCCGATCACTATCGAGCACGGCGAGCGCATCGCCCAAGTGGTATTCGTGAAGCACGTCGAAGTCGAGTTTGAGCACGGCGAGGTGGGTCGGACGACGGATCGCGACGGGGGATTCGGATCCACGGGGAAATGACAGCGCTTGGGCACGACGAACAGCATGTCTTCATGCGGGCGGCGTACGAGCAGGCCCTCAAGTCATATGATGAAGGGGGGCTGCCCATCGGAGCGGCCATGGTTGAGAAGGGAGCCATCATCGCAGTCGGGCACAACCGCCGAGTGCAGGACGGAGACCCGATCGCGCACGGCGAGATGGATTGCCTGCGCAACGCCGGCCGGCGGCGGGACTACGCCGGGGTCACCCTCTACACGACGCTCAGTCCATGCATGATGTGCTCGGGGACCATTGTCCAGTTCGGAATCAAATCAGTCGTGATCGGCGAGGCGCGGAACTTCCCGGGCAACATCGACTTTCTGCGGCAGCACGGCGTGGACGTCGTCGTCCTGGACGATCCGGACTGCATCGAGCTCATGGCGCGCTTCATCCGCGAGCGGCCGGAGCTGTGGTACGAGGACATCGCCGGGCGCGATAAGTTCTAACGCATGAGCCCGACTGAATCCACGGAACGCGCTCCTCGGCCCCGTACGCTCTCGAAGTCCGACTTTACCCTCGCCCTCACCTGCGAGGCCAAGCTGTTCTTCCGCGAGAACGGCTACCCCGACACGCGCGACGACGACGCGTACATGCGCATGCTGGCGCAGGGCGGGTACATGGTGGAGGCGCTCGCCAAGGAACAGCATCCCGGGGGCGTGCAACTGGAATACCACCGGGATCCCAATCGCGCTTTTGAGGAAACGCGCACGCAGCTCGCGAAAGAACAAGTCACGCTGTTCCAGGCCACGCTTCTCTGGAACCGCAGACTGGCGCGCGTGGACATCCTGGAGAAGAGCGGCGACACGCTGCGGCTGATCGAGGTCAAGTCCAAGTCGTTCGACGGCGCGGAGCACTTCGCGAGTCTCGCTGAGGGCAAGAAGGGATGCTTCCGCACCACCAGAAAGCCGTTCGGTCTGCGATCCGAATGGAATCGCACCTTCGAGGACCTCGTCTACCAGACGCTGATTCTCGAGCGCCTCTTTCCCGATCTCAAGATCGAGCCGCACCTCGTCCTCGTTGACAAGAGCAAGCGGTCAGGCGTAGACGACGTCACCAGCCTGTTCGATATCGAGCGCCGCCTCGACCGGGACGGAACCTCGACCGTCCACACGGCCTGCTTCATCGGTGACCGCGCGTTGCTGCCGAAGCTGGACGTGTTGACTCAGGTGGAAGTCGCCGAGGAAGTTGACTTGCTGCGCGACGAAGTCGATCTCGCCGCGAGCCAATTCGAGCGGCTGTTGGACGAGCCGATCGAGAGCTACAAGCGGCCGCATGGCTCGCAATGCGGCAAGTGCGAGTTCAAGCAGGCGGATACGGTTCCGCTGAGCGGCTTTCGCGACTGCTGGGGCGAGCTCGCCGACGCGGAGCCGCACGTGCTCGAGCTGTTCAGCATCGGCAAGGTCAAGAGCGCGGACAAAAAGATGCCGATGATCGAATGGCTGGTGAGCGCGGGCAAGGCGTCGCTGTTCGACATCCCGGAAGATGCGCTGGTCAAGGCGGACGGATCGGTGGGACCGGTGGCGGAGCGCCAGCGCCGGCAGATCAGCTGCGCCAGGAGCGGAGAGATCTGGGTCGGGCCGGAGCTCGGTCAACGAGTGTCGTCTGTCACGTACCCGCTGCACTTCCTGGACTTCGAGGCGTCGCGCTTGGCTTTGCCGTACCACGCCGGCATGAGGCCGTACGGACTGGTGGCGTTTCAGTGGAGCTGTCACACGGTCGCCGCGCCTGGCGCCGCGCCGGTGCACAGCGAGTGGCTGAACGCCGAGCATCGCTGGCCGAACGAGGAGTTCGCGCGCACGCTGCGCGCGGCGATCGGCGACTCGGGGAGCGTGCTGACCTGGTCCGGCTTCGAAGGGACGACTCTCGAGAAGGTGGCCGAGGAGCTGCCGAAGTTCGGGGTGGAGGACCCCGAGCTGGTTGCCTGGCTCGCCGGCGTTAAGGCCGGGCGAATCGTGGACCTGGAACAGTGGGCGCAGCGGGACTTTCATCATCCCGGCACCCGCGGCCGCACGTCCATCAAGCCGACGCTCGACGCGATATGGCGCACGGACGACAGGATGCGCGCCGAGTTCGAGGGGTGGACTGGGATGCGCGCGGACCCCGGTGCGGATCCGTATGCTTCGCTCCCGCCCATCGAGATCAACGGCGTGCCGCAGGACGTGCACGAGGGCACGGGCGCGGTCCGCGCGTACGAAGCGATGATGTACGGCGTGGAGAAGAACGATCCGGCCGCGAAAGCCCAGTGGCGCGAGCTGCTGCTGCAGTACTGCAAGCTCGACACGCTCAGCATGGTCCTGATCTTCGAGTACTGGAGGCGTGAGGCATGCCGCTAGCTGAGCGCGGCTCGCTCAGCACGCGCATCGCATGAAGTCGCGACCAGGAGCAAGGGCGATCAGCGTCGGCTCAAGGATCTTGACGAAGGGACCAGAAAGTCGTACTGTTGGGGTGCGCGGTGATTTCACCGACTTGTTGGACCGCGCGGGCTACCACATCCAACTAAGTCGCGGCACAAGAGACCCGCGACGACGATTGTCAGACGCGGGTTTTTTTATTTGCAGTAACTGAAATTCGGCAGCCTCCGCCTTCGGCTGCCAGCATGAAGATGACGGGGAGAGATCGGCTTGATGATCCGTCAGCCAGACCGTAGTCCTGCTTCAATCCTGAAGCATACGGTGGCAATGCCGCCCGGCGCAGCTAGCCGGAACCATGCGCGATCAGGCGGGACCTAATCGAAAGGACGACATCATGAAAGACCCGGTCTCCGACGAGGCGCGCGAAGCCTATGCGCGTCCGCATCTCGCGCTCGCAGAGAGGGAGCTCCAGTGGGCTTTGGCGGCTACTGACACTCCACAGCTCGTAGAAGAGATCCTGGAAGCACGGATAACTTCAGCTCAGGAGTACCTCCAGCAGTGGGCGCAGTCCGCGATCACGTGGGTCAGCTGAGCTGAGCCCGAGCGGTGACGCTAGGCGCGAGTGTCCTCGAGATCGGCGAATTGTGTGATGCGTACGTTCCCCTCGGGAAAGTGGGCCACGATCTCCAGCGAGCCCCCCAACGCTTCGATGTATTTCCGAAGCGTGCTGACGTAGGTATCGGTGCGCTTCTCCAGCTTGGATATCTCCGGCTGGGAAACCTCCATGGCGGCCGCCAGCGTCTGCTGCGAGAGCTCCCGGGCTCGACGCAGCTCGGCCAGCGCCATGCTGTCGAGCATCGCGGCGGTTCGCGCCGCGGCGCGCGCCTGGCTCGCGGGGCTCATCTTGGCCCGCAGAACGCTGAATTTCCTAGTCATCGATCAACCCTCTTTCCGAAGCATCTCCAAATGATCCTCGTATAGCCTGACAGCCGCTGGGATCATTCTGCCGTAGAAACGATCATCTCCGGCCCGAAATCGTCGGTATGCTTGATGTCGCATGTCATAGAGAGAATATGTGCATAACGGCATAAATGCAATCACCGTTGTCACGCGTAAGGCATCCTTCGGGCGCATATCCGCGCCGAGTCTGCGCTCTTACATCGCTTGCGACGCTGGCGAAGTGAGAGTTGTGGTTGCGGTCGTGCACGGGCGTTTAAAGGTTGTTGAGCCAAACTGTTGTTGTGCCCGTTATTCCATCAAGCGAAGGCGTTTGGCGAATCTCGGAGTGATTGAAGAGCTCAGCTTCGGCTGTCAGGAATTGCGAGTGGTCCCGTAGCAAACGACTCAAGACCAAGTCACGCAGGAACTCCGGGCCCGATAACAAATCCTTGCGATTCTCGAGCAACGCGATCACCCACAGGAAAGTTTGGTGTGCGTACTTCCACTGCGGCAATCGATCGATCTCTTGAGACAACAGGTTGTAGGTTCTACTCCAGCCAATCGCGTAGCCCGGGTCGGCTCCCTCCGTCACACTTAGTGCCCCCGCCGCACCGAGCACGTCTAACGTGCGTTTGACCGCAGTGCGATTGTAACCGAGAGCGCGCGCGATCTCACCGGCGTCTGAATAATCTTGCGGATCTCCTTTACGGAGGAGAAACGCGACTATATCAGCTCTCAACCCCAAACCAAAAAGGGCGCGCATGCGAAGTAGGAAAGCCGAAGGGCGATCAAGTGGCACGACCGTGCTCTGTTTAGGGGCACGCCGCATGAGATCCGTGGGGGGGGTACCAGGTCCGGCAAGAGATCGCCAGCGAAAATCCTGGCCTTCCTTGACCATTACATGCGCCAATCCAGGTAGCTGCGCTGGAACGCCCGCCGGATAGTCGCGGGCCAGATTATTCAATCTTTGCACGCTTAAGTGCGCGCTGTTCGTCGCGCACCAGCTGACGAGCGCGTCCGCGAGGCGTGGCTCGCGTTCGACCATTGCGAGGGAACAAAGTACGAGGGCCTCCGGGTCGATGATGCTTTGCGTCGCAGCGGATTCCTGGCGAGCGGCCGGCGCACCGAGTTCGTGCCATTGGCGCCACAAGAGATCCAACAGGGCATCGGCGACCGCAGGGAAGCTAGTGGTGGACATCTTCCATCACGCTCGCAACCACTGCATCTATCAAGCGCGGGAACTCAGGCCCCGCGTCCTGAGTTTTCGCCCACTCCGCGGCCGAAAGTATCTCGTCGGATACCGGCGACAGCGCGACTAAATCGCTGTAATGAACGCCCCTCGCTGGCCAGTGATCGGCCGTTGCAAACAACTTCAGAGTGACAAGGTCCTTGCGGCTCGCGAGTCCGACACGGAGCGGCTTGAAGTCGAGCCACGTGAGTCTTTCACGAAACCCAGGCGGCAATCCATACCGCATCTGAAGTGACGGCCCAGTGTTGAGCCAATCCTCCGGGAGCCGGAGAGAGGCAGCGACTATGGCAACGCCTTCCAGTAGAGCAGGTGGGAGGTCGTTCGGCGCCACCAGCGCCCCGCCCTCCTCAACCGCGATAACGTCCGCGTCCGTAGTGGTGCGCGACACCAATCCGAGCAGATTGAGGGCGGCTCCTCCTACGATGACGAGACGGAGCTCCGCAGCTCCGACTGCTTCGAGATACTGTCCGAGGCGCCTGAACGCCTCTTCAAAATCGGAGCGGGTTCTCATGGTTACTATAATAGTAACGATAGCTGACTATTATAGTCAAGACTAACAACTATAATAGTGATAGCGCGCTTTGGGGATCGCTTGCCTGGAGGCTCTGGTCGAGATGGCAGAGACGCCAGGCTTAGTCTCCTGCAATAAGTATCTTATACTCATCACATGAGTAAGCGCCTGCAAGTCGTCCTCGAGGACGCCGAATACCGGGACCTGGAGCGATGGGCCCGCCGGCAACGCACGACCGTGTCCGCCGCGGTCCGCCGGGCGCTGCGCGAGCTGCAGCGGTCCGAGCCTACGCGCGAGCCGCAACGCAAGCTGCAGGTAGTGCGCGAAGCCGCGCGTCATGCATACCCGGCGCCCGACATTACACAGATGCTCGCTGAAATCGAGCGTGGATACGTGGGCGGTGAGGAGAAGTGATCTTCATTGACTCCAACATCCCGATGTACCTCGTCGGCTCCAGCGCGCGCCACCGCGCCGAGTCACAGCACATGCTCGAAAGCGCGATCGCGAACGGCGACAGGCTGGTGACGAATGCAGAAGTGCTGCAGGAGATCCTGCACCGGTACGCCGGCATCCGACGACTCGACGCCATTCAGCCAGCGTTCGACGCGCTGCTGGGCGTGGTGGACGAGGTGTTCCCTGTGACCGAAGTGGACGTGGACCGGGCGAAAACCATTTTGCTCGGGAGCGCCGGCGAGCGGTCAGCCCGCGACGCGGTCCATCTCGCCACGATGGAGCGACACCGCATCCCGCGGATCATGACATTCGACACCGGCTTCGATGGGTATCCAGGGGTGACCCGAATCAGCCCCGGCGCGTGACGACTGATCCGCGGTTCGCCCTGGCGCTGGCGTTGGGCCGGAAGTCTTCGCTTACCGGCGGCGCTTCTTCTTCTTTGCCGGCGGGGGCTCGTTGATGAACTGCATGTTGACCGCCGCGAGATCGTTCGCGAACCAGGCTATCAGCCGGCCGGTGAACTTCTCGGCGAGATAGAACAAGTCCGCGGGAGTCTTCGGCCGCACGTGCGCCACCAGCACTCCGTCCGCGTTCGAGATCTGGATGTAGCCGCCCTGCGGACGCTGCACGTGCTTGATGCGCGTCTTCGCCTTGTTGCTCCAATTCCACGTGGCCGCGTCCTTGATGCGCGAGCGCAGCAGGCGGTACGCATCCTGGCCGGGCGCGGGGATCACTTGCAGTACGAGCATTGGCAAGCCTCCGATGCTGAAGGTTGTACTGTGACGGCTTGAGCTGACACGGCACTCAGGCGGGAATGACCTTGATGCCCTCCTGGCTCCGGAAATCGTCGTCGAAAGTCGCGACGAAACCGGGGCGATTTCTGCGAGCGACTGCAAGGATCGCGGCATCCACGAAGCTCAGCTCGCCAGTTACCTGCTGCCGAAACCCGGAGAATGCCTCGAGAAAGATATCCGAGCAGGGAACGAACTCGACCTCTCGCGCCTGCAGGAGCGCGGTGCCCACTCCCGTCGCGACTTTCAGGTGGGTGCGCGCACGCAGCACGGTGACCACTTCGAGAAAAACGTACTCCAACAGGAGCGCTTGGCCCCACTCGCCGCCGGCGAGGCGGACCATCGCGCGCGCGGCCGCCGCATGATGCACGTCGCGCGTGTTGTGATACGCGATCAGAAAGCTCGAATCGAGAATAATCACGCGAGGGCCGAGCTCACCGGCCGTAGGCGACCGCGTCTATTTCGGTGCTCAGATTCTCGTTGCCGTCCGGGTATGGCTCAGGGACGAGATCGCGCAGGCTCCCGCTCCTGGGCAGCGCTTCGGGCCGCGCGAGATACACCCGAATGGCGTCCGATACCGCCTCGCCCATCGTCTTGCCGCCGAGCGCGGCCTGGGCCTTCAGCTTCCGGTACATGCGCTCATCGAGGTTCCGGATCGTCGTATCCATAGAACCATAGTAACACACTGATGTGTTACATGCAACACAACGCTGGGTGGCTCAGCTCGATAATTCAATCGGCTGTCGCGAGTAGGTGCGACGCCTATTCCGCTCCTACATCAACGTTTCGTTGTCGCCGCCATCGCCGCGAACAGGTACGACAGGTTCGCGGTCCCGTCCATGATCGGCTCGTTGGTCGAGTAGTCGCCGAGGTCGTCGTGGTACACGATGAACCCGGTGTTGAAGCGCGCGTACTCGTCCGGCTTGAGCAGCCGGATCCCGCGCAGGTTCTCATAGATGGAGCGGTACACGGGCCCGTCGAGCAGGCCGCCGAGCTGGGTCTGCACGCCGAGCAGGTCGGCGACCTGGGAGTGGGGCTTCTGCCCCCACACGCCGCCGTTGGGAAAGCCGATGATCATGGACGTGCCCCACGGATTCACGCCGAGGAGCCAGTCGAGCGCGGCGACTTCGTATTCGCGGAAGCGCTCGTCGCCGGTCATCTGCCGGTACAGCAGCGCCTGCGTGGCGAACGAGGCCATGAGGTTGTTGGAGCACCAGATGAACGGGATGCCGACCCTGAATCCGTTGCCGCCGCGATCCACTACGGCTTGGAGTCCGCGGCGGTAGTACTCCGCCATCGTCGCGCGATCGGTGGGTGGAGCGATAAGAGAGATCTCGTAGTGCCCGTTGTTGTGCCAGGGGAACCACTGGTAGTGCCGCGCGGTGTCGGCACCCATCCACGGCGTCACTGGCTCGCGCGTGGCGAAGCGCACCGCGTCCCGGATGTAGCGTTCCTCGCGCGTCAGCGCATGCAGCTGCGCTGCCGCGAGCTCCATGTCGTCCACCCAGTTGTCTTCCTCGTAGAAGTAGGGCGAGCGGCCGGGCGCGGTCTGACACACGCCCGGAAAACGAATGCCGACGTCGTACGCGAGGATTGCCTTGTTGCGCAGTCGCTCGGCGAAAGTGACATCGTGCTCTCGCAATAGTGACGCGCCCAGCGCGAAGGCTGACGCGTATTTGCCGGCGGTTGACGCGAGTCCGTCGGAGCGGTTCTGCCCGGTGAACAGCCCCTGCGGCTTGCCGGTGCACGGATACACGGGACGCCAACTGCCCTTCCCCCAGCCGTAGTCCGACGAATCGGTGTGCGGCAGATCCCAGTACGAGTGATCGCGATCGTCGGCGAGCTGGTTGAACACGATCAGCTCGTCCGTCGAATCCTCCGCGGGGAACATCTTCGCCAACCAATTCAGCCCGTGCCGCGCTTCGTCGAGCACGTCGGCGATGCCGTTGGCGCCAGGCCTCCCCCACGCGTCGAACTTGTCGGCGAACGCGTGCGGGTTGTCGCGGTACGCCATGAGCAGCATGAACGTCGCGTGAGCGGACGTCGCGACGTACTGCAAATAATCCGCGGCGTCGGCCCAGCCGCCCTGCACGTCCTGATATTGGCCGGTGCGCGTGGGGTGGTCCACGATGAGCGCGTCGTTGTTGTGCACCCACGTCTGGAACAGCGGGTTCCAGCCGGAGCGCTGCTGCCGCATGTAGTACAGCAGCGTGTCCGCGGCGCCGGCGTACGCGTCGCGCGCGATGCGCACGGGGCGCGACTCGATCCCGCCGGCAATCAGCCTGTACGTGCCTTCTCGCCGGAGCGCGGAGAAGTCGAGGCGGAAGGTCGAGCGGCAGGACGCGAACGAGCCGGTGGCGTGTGCCGGGCCGCTGTGCACACGACGGTTGCGAGCGTCGCGGACCTCGAAGGTGGAGAAGCTCGCAAAGTCGAGCGAGCAGATGACGGCGACTTTAGGAGCGTCGGGGAGGTAGCCGACCTGGTTGGTGCGGATGAAGCTGTTGCTGTCGGGTGCCACCAGGGAGAGAAATAGGAGAGCAGCGTTCATCGCGAAACGAACCTATTCCTGGTGAAGCAGCGCGGCGAGCTTCGCAATCACTTCATCGACTACGGGTTTAGGTAAGGGACCGGCGCGCACCACTGAGCGCCCTACCCAGTCGAAAGATCGGGGCTGATCGGCCAGAACGGCCCCCTCGATCGGAAGCCCACTCGGCAGCACGACCTCGAAAGGAAATCCCTTTATCCGGCTGGTGATCGGGCATACCAATGCCAGACCCACCCGCTTGTTGTATGATCGTGGAGAGATGACCAGCCCGGGGCGCCGGCCGAGTTGCTCGTGGCCGGACGTTTGGTCGAAATCCAGCCAAACTGCGTCGCCCCGCTCCGGCACGTAATTGCGCGCCATCCTTCGATCCTACCAGATCTCCTTGCCGACTCTGTCACCCCAATCCACCAAGGAGTGGCGATTGGACTCGGTAACCTTCTCGAGCATGTCCTCGAGTTTCCAGGCCGGCGGCGCAGGCCGGATCACGATCGCATCATTCTCGATGGCGATCTGCACCCGCGCATCCTCGGTCATGTCCGCCTGGGCAGCGAATGCCTTGGGGATCCGCACAGCCAGGCTGTTTCCCCAGCGTTGAATGGTGGTAATCATCGGGTCTCCGGCTGGTATCTACAATGAATATACGTAGCTGGATCCGCTCCCACAACCGTCACCGAGGGCGCGTCGAGGGAATCATTGCCGCGCGAAGTCGGAACTGTTCGTGTCGGGTGCCAGCGCGGCGAGAACCAGCTACGTCAGCTGCCTTACCGCGTCCGGGCATGACGCGCCGCGCCCTTCTCCAGGAGGTCGTGCATGAAGCTTTGATACGATTCGCCGCGGTCCGCGGCGATCGCGCGGATGCGCTCGAGCAGATTCGGGTTGATCCGGAACGAGATTGGCACCTTCGTGGCGTCGCCTACGGGTGGCCGGCCGATAGGCCGCATGGCCCGGAGCTGCTCATCCGTCAGTGGTGGAATGTCAGAGTAGTCGATCTCGTCGTCCGGAATCGGGTTCTCTTTGGTGCTCTCGCGCCAGGCGCTCGCGGCCGTTCGCCTGCCGCGCGCTGATGATCCTCGTAATTTCGCCTTCATCGCTCACCTCCTGGTGTATGCGACGGTGACTGTACGGCCATCCGAAAGCATTCCAACAACCAATCGACGCGGCTCTACCTGTGAATGTTTTTCGTCAGCCGCATCTAAAGCGCTCGGATCACTGAAGACTCGTGTAGCCTCCTCAAACGAGATCCCGTGCTTCCTGAGATTCCTCTCGGCCTTGGCCGGATCCCAGGAAAACATTACTTATGTATAGACGTAATAACAAGCGCGGGCATGCCGGGAGCATGGCCGCGAGGGCCTGAAGGGCCATCATAGAACTATTTCGCTCGGAAGCCATCACGAGGCAGCCTGGTTGCCTAGCTGAGCCGGTACAGAATGGAGAGTACCAGGGTCCCGGTCCCGATGGCCATCAGGTACAGCGGCCGCGCGAATTCACGATCCCGCTTGTCCGATTCGACGGCGGCCCGGATGGCGCTCAGCTCGCGGCTGATGTCCCCGAGGTGTCGGGCGATCGACGAGCTGTCGTTTGCGATGGTCCGCAGGTTGTCGAGCTCGTACACCGTGAGCGATGACTCATGCGATCTCGATGCGAGCATGCCGTTGGTGGCTCCGGGGATCCCCCGACAGCATCCCAGGAGCTAGATCAAAAGCAGCGGGACCTCATACCGCTCCAGCTGCCTGTCCCTCGTCATGAGTGTCAGCCCTCGCACCCGCGCCTGCGCGACGAGCATCCTGTCGAACGGATCGGGATGATGGGCCGGCAGGCTGGCGTATTCCGCGACATCCGCGAAATCGAGCGTGGTCGTAATGAGACCGGACTCCAGCACGGCCTCCTCGATATTGGCGGGAGCGCGCAGCTTCCCCGCGGCGGCGTTCAGCGCGATCTCCCAGACGGACACGACGCTCACCACTACGGTCCGGGCGCTGGTGAGTATCTCGCGGGACGAGCGCTTGAGCCGCCTGTCTCCGGCGAGCACCCACAGCAGGACGTGCGTGTCGAGCAGCAGCCTCACTCGTCGTCCGCGCCGCCGTCGAACCAGCGCTGGATGTCCGGCGGGAGCGGAGCATCGAAGTCCGCGGGCACGGTGAGCTTGCCCTTGAGAACCCCGAACTTGATACCGCGCCCGGGGAGGGGAGCGAGCCGGGCCACCGGCTTCCCCCGCCGCGAGATAACGATCTCCTCGCCCTTCGCCACCTGGTCGATCAGGTCGGAGAAGTGGGTCTTGGCCTCATAGATATTGACTGTAGTCTTGCGGCGGCGCGGAGCAGAATCCTTTCCCATGGTGGGAAAGCTATCTGCCGCGGGCAGAGTTGGTCAAGTTGGTCAGGTTACTGGAATGCGGAAGGGGAATCCAAGTAAGGAGTGTGGCAGTTAAGAGGGGTCAGTCGGGAGTACTCCGAACTGACCCCTCCAAACTGCCACACTCCTTACTTGGATTCCCTGTCAACATCCCCTGAAGCTTTGCTCTTAAGGCCGTGGCCTCGACTTGGGATCCGTAAGCGTATTCGAATCGATCGACAGTTTCTCCCACCACTCGTTCCCCGTCAGCTGCCGATCCCGGAGCTTACGCAGAGTCGGCTTCTCCCCCCGCTCCCTCGCCTCGCGGTAATCGAGAAACTCCTTGTTGGTCGCCGGGTCCTGCAGGTCCCGCGCGTACCCGCCGCGGCGCACGTGCGCCTTGAAGCTGTCCCAGCGGTCCTTGTTCCTGAACCGCTTCTGCAGCATGTCGTTCGCGCACGTGTCGCACACCATGTACTCGGCGGGCGGCTCCCACAGGTACGGCTTGGAGTAGTCCTCCACGTGCGGCTTGGTCGGCGTGTCGGGATCGCCGCACAGCTCGCACTCGGTGTGGCGCATCTGCAGGTTGCCGGACTGGAGCAGGCGCGCGCGCTCGGCCTCCTTCTCGTCCCGTTCCTTGCCGGAGTATCCGTTGTAAGGGTTGTAGCCCACTGAATGGCCTCATCTTTTGGAGTGTGCTGCGTAATATGCCTTAGGGGACGTCTGAGTGGTCAGGGTCCTGGGATTTGGACGGGGGATCCAAGTTTGGAGTGTGACAGTGGGGAGTTTGACAGTCAGAAGTAGTCACTCCCGACTGATCCCTCCAAACTGCCACACTCCGTACTTGGATTCCCCGTCCAAATCCCAGGGGTCCGCCCGCAAGGCTACGTAACCCTACGTATGGGCCGCCCTCTCCAATGGGGCTAATCTCCGGCCGCACCACTCAACCGGAGATGACAATGAGCTCGATTCGTACGCTTTTCGCCGCCCTCGCGCTCGCTCCCGCGGCGATTTTCGCGCAGGAGCAGCCGTCGCGCCCATCCATCACTGTCGGCGCGTTCGAGTACGGCACTGTCGCCGCGCAGATCGCGAGCGACCGCGGGACGCGCAGACGCCTCGAAAAAATGGGGATCCGCGACGGCGCCAACTTCGCCGAAGCACTCGGCATCGGCGCGGCCGACCTCATCATCGAAGAGCTGATGAAGACGGGCGCGTTCCGCGTCCTCGAGCGGAGACAGCTCGACGCGATCAGGCAGGAGCAGTCGATCCAGCCCGACTCCATCACCAGCGCGTCGCCGACCCGCGTCACGCGCGCCCGCTACATCGTGTCGGGCTCGGTCACCCGCCTCGGCTTCGAGGAAAAACACCTCGGCGGGCTCGCCGGACGCGCGGCGTCGTCGGTATTCCTCTACGGGCTCGGCGGCAAGAAGAACAGCACGTTCGTGAATCTCACCGCGCGCGTGATCGATTCGGAGACGGGCGAGATCATCGCGAGCTTCACCGGCGAAGGCAAATCCAGCAAGGGCTGGGGCGTCACCGTGTTCGGCATGGGCGGATGGGGACTCGGCGGAGCGAAGATGGGGACCAACAACGTGCGCGAGTCGGCGATCGGTGAAGCGACGGCCGAAGCCGCTGCTGGGATAGCGGAGCGAATCGGACAGCTGCGACCAACGCTGGCGGCCGGGGTGTAATCCGGCCGCCGGCACGGAGTCGCTATCCGGCGCGGAGCATGCGCTCGACGCCGCGCATGCGCGACTCGATCCGGCCGCACATCATGTCGCACAGCCGGAAGACGTCCTTGTCCGCGAGCCGGTAGTACACGAACAGCCCGTCCTTACGCCGCGCGACGAAGCCGAGCGCGTGCAGGATCTGGAGGTGCTTCGACACGTTGGCCTGGCCGAGCCCCGTCTCCTCGACGAGGTCGTTGACGGAGACCTCGCCGCCGCGGAGCGCGTGCAGGATCTGCAGCCGCGCGGGCTCGCCGAGCACGCGGAAGCGCGCCGCGACCAGCTCCATCAACTCGGGAGACATCTCGCCGTTCTTCACGCCGCGCTCCCGACCGGCACTTCGCGCTCCACGGAATTGCCCGCGGCCTCCCAGCCGACGATTCCGCCGGCGAGATTGACGACGTCCTTCACGCCGCGCGCCTGGAGCAGGCTCGCCGCGATCACGGAGCGCGCGCCGCTCTGGCACTGGAGCACGACCGGCCGGTCCGCGGGAATCTCGTCGAGCCGGTCGGTGAGGTAGCCGAGCGGAATGTTCGGCACGCCGGGGATGTGTCCGGCGTCCCACTCGGAGCGAGCGCGCACGTCTATCACGTTGACCGCGCCGGTTTTCATCCTCTTGGCGAGCCTGGACGAATCTTCCTGCGCGACGGTGTCGAGCTTGCGACCGCCGGCCGCCCACATCGCGACGGCGAAGCTCGGGAAGTAGCCGACGACGCGGTCGAGGCCGATCATCGCGAGATCGCGCGCGGCTTCGGCCGCGTGCGCGTCGTCGGCGATCAGATAGAAATTCCTGTCGTACGGGACGAGCCACCCCGCCCACGTGTTGAAGCTCTTGCCGAGCGGGATGTTGATCGTTCCCGGCACGTGTCCGCGAGCGAACACCGGCGCCGGTCGCGTGTCGATCATGAGCGCGCCCGCCTCGAGCGTCTTGCCCAGCTCTTCCGCGGGCAGCTGTTCCGGCTCGCGGAACCCGCCGAGCACCGGCGGGCCTTCCTTGTTGATGCGCTTCATCTGCGCGAAATACTTCGGCGGCTCGGGCTGGCCCTCGAGCACCGCGCTGACGAACGTCTCTTCGTCGTCGATGTCGAATGCCCAGTTGAAGCGGCGCTCGTAGCCCACGGTGCTGTGCGGCACCGCGCTCAGCCCCTTGCCGCACGCCGAGCCCGCGCCGTGCCCCGGCCAGATCTGCAGCCAGTCGGGCTGCTCGCGCTTGAACTTCTGCAGGCTGGCGAACAGCGTCCGCGCGGCGGCGTCCATCGTGCCCGCGACTCCGGCCGCCTTCTCGAGCAGATCGGGCCGGCCGACGTCGCCGACGAAGACGAAGTCGCCGGTGGCCGCGGCGATCGGCTCGTCGGCCGCGGCGGTGTCGGTGACGAGAAAGGTCAGGTGCTCGGGCGTGTGGCCCGGGGTGTGGAGCGCCATGATGACGACGTTGCCGACCTTCATCGTGTCGCCGTCGTGCAGCAGCTTCGCGCCGTCATGTTTGGCGAAGGCGTACTGCCAGTCCGCCCCGCCCTCGGCGGAGAGGTACATCGTCGCGCCGGCCGCGGCCGCAAGCTCGCGCGTGCCGGACACGAAGTCGGCGTGGATGTGCGTCTCGGTGACGTGCGTGATCTTCACGTTCTCCGACTCGGCCGCGCGGATGTACTGCGCGGAATCGCGGTTGGGATCGATGACGATGGCGGTGCCCCTGGCGCCGCAGCCGATCAGGTAGCTCGTCTGCGCGAGCTTCTCGTCGTAGAAGCGTTTGACGATCATGGCTGGTCTCCTGTGGTCAGCTCGTCGCCGGCGCCGCGGGAGCGCGGCCGGATGCGAGCGCTCTGACCATCGCGGGAACGTCGCAGGACGCGCGGTTGTAGGGAAGACGCGAGAGGAGCAGCGCCATTCCGCACTTGTCGGTCACGCCCGCGAAGACGAGGCCGGAGCCGACGCCCGCCGGGATCAGCGCGAACGCGGGGTTCACCAGGAAGCCGAGGATTCCGCCGGTGGCCGCGAGCGAGCCCGCGACGATGCGGACCTGGCGCTCGAGCGACAGGCGTCGCTTGCCGCCGCCGATCGGGAGACCGGCGCCGACCCACGCGTTCATCCCGCCCTCGAGCACGTGCAGGTTGGCCATGCCCGCCGCCTTCAGCGCCGCTTCGGCTCTGCGCGCGCGGCCGCCGGACTGGCAGACAAGGATCACCGGAGCGGACACCGCGGAGATTTCGACGGAGTGCTCGGACAGCGTATCGAGCGGAACGTTGTAGGCGCCGCGGATGTGGACGGACTCGAACTCGCCGGGGGTGCGGACGTCGAGCACGCGGACGTCCGGGCGGGCGGACGTCAGGGTGGCGAGGTCGGTCGGGGACAGTATGGGAGCAAGCGTCTGCATGGCGGGCTTCGGGATCGTGGGTAAATCAAGTATATCACTGAATAGTAATATAGATCGCGTGGGAAGGCAAGCAGGAGAAAAAAACAGGGTTGGGTGACAGGTTGTTGGTTTTGGTTGTGGTTAACTACTGGTTACGGGTTGACGGTTGGGCAGTGACGGCGGACCAACCGGCAACCATCGACCATCAACCGGTCTTCAACCAAAATCAAGACCTATAACCTGTCACCCAACCCTGTAGTTCAGCTCAGAACCGCATTCGTCAGCGGTACAGTCTGTACGGCTCCACCCGCTGCCGGAATCGCGCCGATTCCGTTTCCCAGCGGGCGAGCAGGTTGTCGATCGCGCCGGACTCGACCGCGCGGCGGAGCGCGGCGCTGCCGGACAGCCGCTCGATCCCGGTATCGCGCCAGCGGAAGTCGCGCGCGTGCCGCGCGTATATCGCGCGCAGCATGTGCGCGCCGACGTCCACCGGTCGCACGGCGTTCCGATCGGTGACCGTGACCTGGATCATCGGGATCGTCCGGCCGCCGAACTTGGCCGGCCGCTCGATCGCGCGGGACGTGGAGTCGAACCGTACTCCGGGCAGGCGCTTCGCGTTCAGCTCGCGCGCGATCGCGCCCGCGTCGAGCCACGGCGCGCCGATCAGCTTGAACGGCGCGTCGGTCCCGCGCCCTTCGTTGACGTTCGTCGCCTCGAAGAAGACGGTGCCGGGATACAGCAGCGCGGCGTCGAGGTCGCGGATGTTGGGCGACGGATTGCGCCACTCGAGTTCCGTCTCGTCCCACCACATCGACAGCCGGTAGTTCTTCATCGGGACGACAACGGCGTCGGAGTCTATCAGCCCGGTGCCGATCAGGTACCGCGCCATCTCGCCCGGCGTGAGGCCGTACCGCAGCGCGACCGGGTACAGTCCGGTGAACGACTTGTACCGCGGCTCGAGCACGCCTCCCTCGATCACGTCCGCCCGAATCGGATTGGGCCGGTCGAGCACGACGAACCGCTTGCCCGCCTTCTTCGCGGCCTCGGCGGCGAGCGTCATCGTCCACACGTAGGTGTACACGCGCGCGCCGACGTCCTGGATGTCGTACAGCAGCACGTCCACGTTCTCGAGCATCGCCGGAGTCGGCGTGAGCGTCTCGCCATAGAGGGAGAACATCGGAACGCCGGTGGCCGAGTCGACGGTGGACGCGACCTTCTCGCCCGCGCGCGCCACGCCGCGCACGCCGTGCTCGGGGCCGAAGATTGCGGTGAGCCTGACGCCGGGCGCGCGGTGCAGGAGGTCGATGGAGCTGGTGCCGGCGCGGTCGCGGCCGGAGTGGTTGGTGATCAGGCCGACGCGGAGTCCGCGGATGAGGTGGAGGGAATCGCTGAGGAGGACTTCGATCCCGGGGATGACTCCGGTCAGCTCCGCCGGGGCCGGCTCGGCAGCTTGTGCCGTGTTGAGAGTGGTCGGTTGACCGTTTTGAGTGGCGGGCGGAGTGCCGCAGCTCAGCACCCCGGCGGCGGCAAGGAAAAACGCTGCGTGCTGCGTGCTGCGTCCTAGAGAGTATGTCGCGCGGCGCGAGGGTGTGCGGTGCCACAGACTTCTAAACCCCGGTCTTTCGATGCCAGTGGGTTTCCGGACGCTGACGCTCGCCCGGAATCCTGCTAGGACGCAGCACGCAGCACGCAGCACGCAGCGCTCTTCCGTGCGGACTCGCCGTTACTGGACGGTGAATGTTGTGCTCATCCCCTTCTCCCGATGATTCCCCTGACTGTCCGTGATCGGGCAGTACACCGTGTACGTGCCGGGTGTGAGCGTCGGTGTCAGTGTCGCGGTGCCGCCGGGGGGGATGGGAGCGCTCTTCCACTCCTGACCGTTGCCCTCTATCTCGAACGCGTGCGTGTACGTGCCCTGGTTCATCGCATGGAAGTTGAACGTGCCGGGCGCGACGACGCCCTGGCTGACAACGACGCTCCATTCGGTGAGCGGGACGTGGATCACGGCGGTGTCGCTCGTGGCGGTCGGGGCGGGTGTCGCCAAGCCTGCCTGTGTGTCGATCGCCGCCGAGTCGGCGGCCGAATCGTCGGTCCCCGCGCACGCCGCGAGCGCGAAGGCAAGAGATAGTGCGGCGAGCTTGCTGGTGGTTCTCATCGTCCCTCCTGGAGGTTCGGAGCTGCTTCGGCTCGGTCGGATGCTCTGGTTCCACGCACGCATTCCATCAGCCCTTCAACGGAACGTAGTGCAACGACCGGCGTCACGGAGAATCCCGGGTCATCCGTGCTCCCGATCGCTTTCGGAAAGAACCGATTGCACGGATCGCACCAGTACGAGCTAGACTTCCGCCATGAAACAGAATCTGATCAAATGGGGCGCACCGCCAATCATTGCGGTGGTTATCGCGGGCTGCGGGGGCGAACGGAGCGGCCCGGACGCTACGAATGTCTCTACGAGCCACCCTGCGGGTCCGGCAACCGGCGCCGTGGCGGGCGGGTCCGACCTCTGGTGGCGGAACGAGACGCATCGCGAGCTCGACGGCGACGAGGAGAACGCCGAGCGGCTGGTCGCGACGGTGAGCAAGGGCCCGCTGGACTCGACGATGGTGCGGCTGGAGATCCGCACGTCGAAGGACCGCATCCTGTACCGGCACGAGTGGCCCGCGGTCTCCTACATGAAATACGACGCGCCCGGCTCGGCGAAGGATTCCGCGGCGGTGCTGCGCGCGGCCGAATTGCAGCTCCGGAAGATCTTCGCCGACTCGGCATTCATCGCCGGCTCGGCCGCGCCGCGCTACTCGGGCAAGACCGAGGCGGATCTGGACGCGATCCGGTACGACATTGCCGAGCACGAGTACCGCGCGGCAAAATCGCTGAAGCTGTGGGAGCCGCTGCCGGCCGGCGCGTACGACGAGCTCAACACGCTCGCGCGCGCGGTGCCGCCGGCGCGCATCCAGACCGTGGCCGCCGAGACGCGCGCGATGCCCGCGTTCTGGTACTACGCGGGCGGTGAAGAAACGTACGTGGTGGCGTGGAGTACGAGCGAGGGCAGACTGGTCCGCATCGCGTCCTGTTGCTGAGGGTTCCATGTGTCCCCCAGCGCGCCACCCTGACGGGCACGAGCGCAGTCGGGGCCAACGGACATCGGCGCTCCGAGCCGGACTCTCCGAATCCCCGCGCGCGCCCTAACAACCGAGTGGGTCGAGCGCGCGTAGAGGATGCCCGCCTCTCACCCCACGGACGCAGATCAAGACGAATCACTCGCTTTTACCGACAACCGGAGCCCAGCCGATCTGCGCGGCGGCGGTGGAGTCTTCGCCGCGCTTGACCCACTTGAAGAACACCACGGACATGATCGCGTAGAAGAACAGCCCGCCGGGGATCCACATGATCAGCCCGCCGATGTGCTGGTCGAGCATCGGCGAGATCCCCCAGATGCGCGGCGCGGCGGCGTAGGCGGGGTACAGCACCGTGTCGGCGAGCGCGATGTAGATCGCGACGACCGACATCGGGATCACCATCAGGAAGCAGTACAGCATCTGCCCGGGATACGACAGCCGCGGCAGCTCGGGCAGCGGGCTCATGAGCGGCCACCACATCAGTGTCGCGGTGATCATCATGGACAGGTGCTGCGTGATGTGCACGTTGTGGTTCGCCATCGCGGCGTTGTAGAACAGCGGCATGTGCCAGAGCGCGAGCACGACGTTGAACAATACGTAGCAGGTGATCGGGCGCGTGAGGAAGCGCGCGAGCGGGCCGACGCCGCGCACGGCCAGCAGGGGCCGCAGCATCCCGCCGCGCGTGCCCGCGATCAGCAGCGGCGGCACGGCGAGCGTGAGCAGGAGGTGCTGCACCATGTGCGCGCTGAACAGATAGAAATCGCTCAGGTCGTGGATGGGACCGTTGAGCGACAGGAAGATGATTGCGAGCCCGGAGAAGAACGAGACTTTCTCGGCGAGGTTCGGCCGCTCGAACCGCCACGCGTACACGTACAGGGCGCCGAGCGCGACGAGCCCGATGACGGTGCTCCAGTGGATGCTCCAATCCTGCCAGGTGAGCGCGGACAGGGGATGAAGGAACAAGACCGGCATCAACGCACGCCCGCGAGCGCCAGGGTGAGGAGCAGCGCCCACTGCGGGCCCAGATACGCGTCGGGCGTCGCGATCCAGCTCTCGTTCAGCGAGTGCGCGCCGCGACCGATGCCGCCGCCGTCGATCGTGATCGCCGGAATCCCGCGCGACATGGGGAGGTTCGCATCCGTGCTCGACGCCCCGGTCTCCGAGGAAAAGCCGAGCGTCCGTCCCGCTTCGAGCGCGGCGCGAACTATCAGCGCCGTGTCGGGCTGCGTTGCCGCGGGGCGGATTCCGATCGTGTCGATCTTTACGTTCAACGCGACGGACGACCGCGGCCACCGCGCGCGCTCGGCGGCAAGCGCGGACGCGACGGCGCGCATGAACGCGCTGTCGAGCGCCGCAAGCGCGGCCGGAGACTCCGACCGCAGGTCCACGTCCATCGCTGCGGACTCGGAGATGGAGTTGACCGAGGTACCGCCGCTCACGGCGCCCACGGAGAACGTGGTTTTCGGCTCGGCGGGAACCTGAATCTCCGAGACGAGCGCGATCGCGCGGCCGAGGGCGTGCATCGGGTTCGGCATGCCGAAGGCGCCATAGCTGTGTCCGCCCGGACCGGCGTACGTCACTCGATAGCGATTGCTGCCGACGGCGGCTGACGTCGTCCCCAGCCCGGCTCCGTCCACGGAGATGAAGTAGTCGATCCGGTCCTTCAGCGAGACGTCCACGAGGTGCCGCACGCCGCGGAGATTCCCCGCGCCTTCCTCGCCCACGGTGCCGACGAAGATGATGGTGCCTGCCGCGCGGACCTGCGCGTGATCGAGCGCGCGCGCGACGGCGAGCAGCACGGCGAGCCCGCGGCAGTCGTCGCCGATGCCGGGACCGCGCAGCGTGTCGCCGCTCCGGCGGACTTTGACGTCCGTGCCTTCGGGGAAAACGGTGTCGAGATGAGCGGAGAGAACCACGACGGGCTCACCCGGATCGCCGGGCCGCTCGGCGATGACGTTGCCTTCGGCGTCGATCCGGACGGTGGCATAGCCGAGCGCGCGAAAACGGGCGGCGAAATCGGCGGCGCGGCGCTGCTCCTTGAACGGAGGGGCTTCGATCTCGCAGATGGAGATCTGCTGCTCGATCAGCCAGGGGTCGTCGGTGCGGATCTGCTCGAGGGCGGAGCGCACGCGGGGGTCGGCGTCAGGGATCGCGACAGGCGCGAGCTCGCGGGCCGGTGGTTGGGCGGGGACGGCCGGGGTCGGGGCGCTCGCACAGGCGGCGAGAGCCACGGACAGGAACAGAGGGGATAGTCGACGGAAAGACATGCGTTAACTAAGCGCGAAGAAGGTGACGGCGTAAAGAGACTGGCTCCAGGCGCCGGGAAGGGGAATCCAAGAAATGAGATGCCAGAAGCGAGAAGCCAGATTCCCAGAAAATTGATCTCGCTTCTGGCAACCTGGCTTCTGGACTCTCACTTCTTGGTTTCCCCGTCAAAATCCCGGGGGCTAATGCGGCTACTGCAGTCTCAGCGCCACTTGGCCGAACAGGAACATCAACGCGATAACTGACGTGATCGCGATGATCAGCGGTCCGGTGAACAGCACGCGGAACAGCTTGTGATCGTACCGCAGGTGCATGTAGAACATCACCACGATCGCGAACTTGATCGCCGACATGATCAGCAGCGACGGCACGAACAGGCGCGAAGCGACGAAGGCGGGGATGTAGTAGATCCAGACCTCGACGATCGTGATGACCGTCAGGATGAGCGCGACCCACTTGTACTGCTTCCACGTGGGGTGCGGCTTCTCGTCCGGGTGGTGCGCGTGGCCCGCCGTGCTCTCGCCGGCGGGAGGCAGCGCATGCGAAGGATCGATCACCGGCGCGGGAGTGTGTGGGTCAGCCATCGGTCGCTCCGCTACCTGATGAGATAGATGAGTGTGAAGATCGCGATCCAGACAACATCGACGAAGTGCCAGTACAGCGCGCACAGGTCGACGACCATCTCGTCCCTGGCGGTCAGCCCGCGCTTGAAGTCGATGGCCAGCAGCGTGAGCAGCCAGAGCACGCCGGCGGTGACGTGCGCGCCGTGGAAGCCGGTCAGCGTGAAGAACGTCGAGCCGAACAGGTTGCGCCGGATCGTCAGCCCCTCGTGCACGAACGAGGTGAACTCGAACGCCTGAAAGCCGAGGAAGGTCGAGCCCGCGAGCGCGGTCATGAACAGCCAGAGCCGGGACGAGCCGAGAATGCGGTCGCCGGTCGTATGCTTGGGGACGTGCTTGTTCTGCACGGCCGCGAGCGCCAGCACCATGAACAGCGACGACATCAGCAGCACGAACGTCGACGCCGACGTCACCGGGATGTCGAGAATCCCGTGGAACACCCTGCCCGTCATCGGATCGGTCCACGCCTCGTGCGGGAACGGTCCGACTACGCTCTTCCCCTTGTAGATGAGGTAGGTGGAGATGAGCGACATGAAGAGCATGCACTCGGAGCCGATGAAGGCCCAAATTGCAATTTTTCTGTTATCCAGTCCGGTGGTGGTGTAATGCATCATTCGGTTACGCTGGGGAAAAGCGCTGCGTGCTGCGTGCTGCGGCCTGCGCCCTGGAAAGGTCGGTGCAGGAGGGACAGACAGTCTTTCAGCTCGGACGACGCGGCGAGGGCGCAGGTCGCAGGACGCAGCACGTAGCGTAGTTCCTCAGTGCCCATGATGCTCGGGCTCGAGCGGCGCCAGCAGCCAGGAGTACAACGCGCCGATCATGATAGCAGCTCCGGCGAACATCACCCACAGCACCGGCTTGCTCCCTCCGGTCGCCGGATCCCGGCTCGCGATCAGTCCCGAGAACATGAGCACCATCCCCAGCGCCACGACCAGCGGCTTGATGGTGCTGTACGGCATGATGATTCCCATCTGCTCCGGCGACTTGCCCTCGGTGAGGTTTACCTTCGGGTGGTCGACGTCGCTCGCGCGCTGGTCCCACATCGGGTAGCGCGAGTGCACCTCTGGCGTCTGCGCGAAGTTGTACTCGGGCGGCGGGGACGGGATCGACCATTCGAGTGTCGGCGCGTTCCACGGATTCGGGCCCGCGACCGCGCCGCGCTTCATGCTCCACAGGAAGTTCCAGACGAACACGATGACCGCGACGCCGAGCAGGTACGCACCGCCGGTGGACATCGCGTTGAACAGATCCCAGCCCTGCTCCGCGTCGTACGTGTAGATGCGGCGCGGCATGCCGAGCATGCCGGCGTAGTGCATCGGGAAGAACGTCAGGTTCATCGCGATGAACGTCAGCCAGAAATGGATCTTGCCGAGCCCTTCGTGCATGAGCCGGCCGAACATTTTGGGGAAGTAGTGGTAGATGCCGCCGAAGATCCCCATGATCGAGCCGCCGAACAGCACATAATGGAAGTGCGCGACGATGAAGTACGTGTCGGTCTGCTGCAGGTCGGCCGGCGGCGAGCTGTGCATGATACCGGAGATTCCGCCGATCGTGAACAGCGAGATGAGGCCAAGTGCGAACAACATCGCAGTGGTGAACTTGAGCTTGCCCTGCGCGACCGTGGCGATCCAGTTGAAGATCTTCACGCCCGTGGGGATCGCGATCAGCATGGTCGTGAGGCTGAACACGGTGTCGGCCACCGGCCCCATGCCCACCGCGAACATGTGGTGCGCCCACACGCCGAAGCCGAGGAAGCCGATCAGGATTCCGGAGTACACCACGACGGCGTAGCCGAACAGCGGCTTCTGCGAGTACGTCGGCAGAAGCTCGGAGACGAGGCCGAACGCGGGCAGGACCAGGATGTAGACCTCGGGGTGTCCGAAGATCCAGAACAGGTGCTGCCAGAGCAGCGGGTTGCCGCCGGCGGTGACCGTGTAGAAGTTCGTCCCGAAGAAGCGGTCGAACAGGAGGAACACCAGCGCGATCGTGATCACCGGGAACGCCAGCACCAGCAGGAACTGCACGACGAACGACATCCAGGTGAACATCGGCATGCGCATGAGCGTCATGCCGGGCGCGCGCAGGTTGATGATCGTCGTGAGGAAGTTGAACGCCGCGGCGAGCGACGAGACGCCGAGGATCAGGAGACCGATCACCCAGAAGTCGATGTTCATCCCGGGCGAGTACGCCTTGGTGGTCAGCGGCGTGTAGCCGAACCAGCCGCCGTCGGGCGCGAGCGCGAAGAAGATCGGGACGGTGATGAAGATTCCGCCGAACAGGTACACCCAGTAGCTGAACGCGTTGAGCCGCGGGAAGGCAACGTCGCGCGCGCCGATCTGGAGCGGTATCAGGAAGTTGAAGAACGCGGCCGACAGCGGCATGACGGCGAGGAAGATCATCGTCGTGCCGTGCATCGTGAAAAGCTGGTTGTAGAACTCCGCGCTCACGAGCGAGCGGTTCGGCCCGCCGAGCTGCGCGCGGATCACGACCGCCTCGAGCCCGCCCACCATGAAGAAGAAGAGCGCGGTGAACAGGTAGAGCTTGCCGATCCGCTTGTGATCGACGGTCGTGAGCCAGCTCCAGATCCCCTTCTGTCCGGTGTACGCGCCGGCCGTCTTGTAGTCGGTGACGTGGGGCGTGATTGCGGCTGTTGTCATCCCTGGATTCCTATCTCAGCTGCTGCAGGTACGCGACGATGTCGGCGATCTGCTGGTCGTCGAGTGACACGGGCGCCGTCCGCTTGAGGACGGGGTCGTACTCGCCCTTGCCGAGCGTCGGCATGAGGCTGGCGGGTTTCATCACGCGCGCGTTCTTGATCCAGCGCGCCAGGTAGTCGGTCGTGTTCGGGTAGATGCCGCCCGCCAGCGTATGGCGCGTGGCGAAGTGCGTGAGGTCGGGGCCGAGGATGCCGGCGGCCATCGGGTTGCCGCGCACGGTGTGGCAGCCGATGCATCCGCCCAGCATGAACGCGGTCTGTCCGCGCGCGGGATCGCCCGTGAGGCCGCGCGTGAAGCTGATGTTCGCTGGCAGCGGACGCTGCGGCACGGCGTACGCCGGCATGCTCTCGTGCGGGAAGAAATATCCGGGCGCCACTCCGCCGGCGAGCTGCGCGGTGCCGGTGCCGGTGCCGGTGGGCGGACCGATCGGCCGGGCCGGAGGATTCGTGTCGAGCGGGGTCGCGGCGGGCGGCTGGCTGTCCGGGGCCGAAGGGGCCGGAGCCGCCGGACCGGCGTTGAACGCGGCGGTGGCCTTCTGCCCGGCGATCCAGCTCTCGAACTGCTCGGGCGTCACGGTGAACACGCGAAAGCGCATGAACGCGTGCGACGTCCCGCAGTACTCCGTACAGAAGCCGTTCCACACGCTGGGCGCGATGGCGGTGTCCGGCGTGAACCAGATGTAATTGGTGCGGTTGGCGATGAGGTCGCGCTTGGCGCCCATCTGCGGGATCCAGAACGAGTGGATCACGTCCCTGGTGGTGAGCGAGAAGCTCACGGTGCGGCCGACCGGGAGGTACAGCTCGTTGGCGGTCGTCACGCCGTACTCGGGATACCTGAACTCCCACCACCACTGGTGGCCGATGACGTCGACCTTGAGCGCGTCGCCGGGAGCGGGGGCCTGCGTCTCGAAGATCGTCCTGACGGTTGGCACCGCTATGAACACGAGAATGATCGCGGGGATCAGCGTCCAGAGGATCTCGAGCTTGGTGTTCCCGTGGGTGTGCTTCGCTTCCTTGTTGTTGCGGTACTTCCAGACGACGAAGGCCAGGACGAGCTCGACGAGGACGAAGACGATCGTCCCGAGCAGGAGCAGGATGTCCCACAGGTCGTCGATGGCGCGGCCGAGCTCGGTCTTGGGCTCGAACGTGGAGTTGGGGTACTGGGTCGTCTCGCCGGTGCACGCGGCGAATATCATCGCGAGTGCGGCCAGAGCCAGGTATGGTGATAGCCGCCGCACGCGTACGGAAACTTTCATTCGTTGTCGATGTCCGAGCAGTACGGTATTTCGGTCGGGGACGCGCGGAAAGCTAACGGCGGATCAGTTCAAAGGTAACCGCGATTCGGACCGGAATCAGCGCCAGTCCGGCGACGACGGAGGGAGGCCCATCTTGCGCCAGAGAGCGATGAATCTCGGATCGGACCTGAGCGGGTCGAGGGCGGGGTCGAAGGTGAACTCGTACATTATTGCGTCGTTCATCTCCGCGCTTTTTTCCAGCGCGCCGAGCGCCAGGTCGCGTTCTCCGAGAGCTGTCGCCGCGAGCGCGATCGGAAACCAGAGCGCTTCTCCCTCGCGCGCGCGCCGCTGAAGATCCCGCAAGCCATCTCTCGCCTCTCCTGTTTGCCCCGCATGGGCCAGGGCGGCGGCAAGCCGGCCAAGGACGATCGGGCGTCCTCCCGAAAGTGGCACCGCAAGGCGGGCGTTTTCCAGTGCCCTCGTGTGATCGCCCTTCATCATGTAGGCGACACCGAGCGCGGTACGGAATCCGGCGAAGGCTGAATCGGTCTTCACGCTGCGGTTCAGGTGCTGAATCGACTCGTCGTAGCGGCGAAGGAAATAGAGGCCCCGTGCTATCTCGTAGTTGATTTGCAGCGAGAGAGGATCGAGCGCCTGGGCCACCCGCATCTCGGCGAGGCTGCGCTCCAACTGGCCGCGAGACGCCAAGTGGTCGGCGTACCATTGGTGGGCGGTTGCGTAGCGCGGGTTCATGCGGATCGCGCGGCGAAAAGCTTCATCGGCGGCGACCGCGTTTCCTTCGTGCATGCCGTAGCCGTACGCAAGAGCGGACTGAGCTTCGACGAGCATCGGATCGAGCTGCAGCGCTTTCAGGGCCGCGGCCTTCGCGCGCTGCCAGCTCGCGAGACCACTGGTCCGCCCGTCGAATATGGGGAGGAGTACGTAGCTTTCCGCCAAGCCGGAATACGCGCGCGCGAAGCCAGGGTCCTTTGCGATCGCCTCTTCGAAATAGGCGATCGCATTCTTCAGCTCCGCCGCGGATCGCCTGTTCCACGCAAACCGACCGCGCAGGTACAGATCGTGGGCTCCCGAATCCCGCGTGCCGGTAAAGAGAGATTTGCCCGCGCTCAACTGAATACGGAGCGCCGCCGCGATCGACCTGGCGATGTCCTCCTGCACGTCGAATACGTCCGCTCCACGTCGCTCGTAGGTCTCCGACCAGAGGATGAAGCCGTCCGAAGTGTTGCTGAGCTGCGCGCTGACTTTAAGGCGGTCACCCGATCTTCGAACCGTTCCTTCGAGTACGGCCCCGACATTCAGCGCACGTCCTACGGCGCGCGTGTCGACGTTGCTCCTTCCCTTGAAGGAAAACGCGGAGGTCCGCGAAGCTACGCCGAGCCCTTCGATTCGAGCCAGCGCAGAAGTCAGCTCGTCCGTGATTCCGTCGCTGAAGTACTCGTCGCTTTGTCCGCCGCCCAGGTTCACGAAGGGAAGCACAGCGACCGACTTCGGCGCCTCGGCATCGGTCTCCGAGCTCCTGTCGAGAGCGTACCAGGCGACGGATCCGAGCAGGGCGAGAACCGGAAGCGCAAAGAGGAGCGGCCGGAGGTAGCTTCGCCGAGCGCGTGTGTTCGGCGCACCCGCGCTGCTCGTGGACGCGACGCTGTCGAGCGTGGTTACCAGCTCTGTCGCGCTCTGCGGCCTGTCCGCGGGCCGTTTCGCAAGGCAACGCATCACGAGATTGGCGAGCACGATCGGGATTCCCCGGCGCCTGCGATCCAGCGCCTCCGGCTCCTGCATCGCGTGGGCGGCGAGGATCTGCTGCGCCTGGCCGCGGAAGGGAGCTTCGCCGGTGAGCAGCTCGTACGCGACTACGCCGAAGGCGTAGATGTCCGCGCGGTGATCGACGTGCGGGTCGGCGGCTGCCTGCTCGGGAGCCATGTACGCCGGTGTGCCGAGCGCGAACCCGGACGACGTCGCCAAGCTCGCTTCCGGCGCCGCGCGGTCGAGCGCCTTCGCAACGCCGAAGTCCGTGACGACGGCGGATCCGCCGGTCATGAGGATGTTCTCGGGCTTGATGTCGCGGTGCACTACGCCGTTGGAATGCGCGTGCGCTAGCGCCAGCGCCACGTCGCGCAGGACGTGCACGGCTTCGGCGACGGGTAGCTCGCCCTCGCGCGACAGCTTGGCCCGGAGCGATTCGCCTTTTACGAACGGCATCGTGAAATACGGCAGGCCGTCGGTCTCGCCGGCAGCGAGGAGCGGGACGATGTGCGGGTGCGAGAGGGTCGCGGCCAGATGAATCTCGCGCCGGAAGCGCTCGACGTTCGTCGCGCCGGGCATGTTGGGGTGCAGAACCTTGACGACCGTCTCGCGCTGCAGACTCACGTCCTCGACCACGAAGACGCGGCTCATCCCGCCGCCGCCGAGCTCGCGCGTCACGCGAAAGCCGTCGCCTAGCGATTTCTGAAGCGAATCTTTGATCTGATCAGCCAAGGTCGGCTCGGTTCAGAGCGAGCCCCAATGTAGGAATACGGGCGCACATCAGCCAATCAGCCCAGGCTTCGGGGCTCCGTCATGGAGTCGGGATTCAGGATGCGGTCGAGCTCCTCGCGCGTCATGAGGCCGCGCGCCTGCACGATTTCGTACACACCGCGTCCGCTGTCGAGCGCCTCCTTCGCGATCTGGGTGGCGACGTCGTAGCCGAGGACCGGGACAAGGGCGGTAACTACGCCGATCGAGTGCTCGACGAACCAGCGGAGGCGCGCGGGGTTGGCCTTGATGCCGGTCACGCACCGCTCCCGCAGGACCACGCAGCCGTTGGTGAGCGACTGCATCCCGTGCAGCAGGCGGTAGGCCATCACGGGCTCGAACACGTTGAGCTGGAGCTGCCCGGCTTCCGCGGCCAGGGTGATGGTCACGTCTCCGCCGATCACGTCGAAGCAGATCTGGTTCATCACCTCGGGAATCACCGGGTTCACCTTCCCGGGCATGATGGACGAGCCGGGCTGCATCGCGGGCAGATCGATCTCGCCCAAGCCGGCGCGCGGGCCCGACGAGAGCAGCCGCAGATCGTTGCAGATCTTCGACAGCTTGACGGCGCAGCGCTTGAGCACGCCCGACAGCTGGACGAAGGCGCCGGTGTCCGCGGTCGCTTCCACGAGATCGGGCGCGGTGATCAGCTCGAGCCCGGTGATCTCCGAGAGATGCCGGCGAACGCTCTCGGCGTACTCCGGCGGCGCGTTGATGCCGGTGCCGATGGCGGTGGCGCCCATGTTGATCTCGCGGATCAGCGCCTGGGCCTCGCCGAGCCGGTCGACGTCCTCGAGGATCGTGTGCGCGAAGGCGCTGAACTCCTGGCCGAGTGTCATCGGCACGGCGTCCTGCAACTGCGTGCGGCCGATCTTGACCAGGTCGGCGAACTCCACGCCCTTCGCCGCAAACGCGCCGGCGAGCTCGGCCATGGCCCTCTGCAACCCGGTGATGCTCGCGTGTAGCGCGACCTTCACCGCGGTCGGATAGACGTCGTTGGTGGACTGGCTGAGGTTGACGTGGGTGTTGGGGTGGATGGCCTGGTAATCGCCCCTTCGGTGGCCGAGGATCTCGAGCGCGCGGTTGGCGATGACCTCGTTGGCGTTCATGTTGGTGGACGTGCCGGCGCCGCCTTGGAACATGTCCACGACGAAGTGCTCGTGGTGCGCGCCGGCGCGAATCTCCCGGGCGGCGTCGACGATCGCGCCGGCGATCCCGGGCTCGAGCAGGCCGAGGTCGCGGTTGGCGAGCGCGGCCGCTTCCTTCACGGCGGCCATCGCTGCCACGAGCGTGGGGAACTCCCACAGCTGCACGCCGGTGATCGGGAAGTTCTCCACGGCGCGCAGCGTCTGGACGCCGTACAGGGCGTGCGCGGGGACGTCGCGCTCGCCGAGCAGGTCGTGCTCGCGCCGCGTGGCTGAGTCTGGAGGAGTGGTCACGTGGCGGGAAGGTAGTTATTGCTCGTACTTTGCTCCAGTTATAGAGTGTGGCTCACGCGCGGGGTCTGCCCCCTTCGCGCGCTACGCTCGCAAACTACGCGAGCTAAGACGCGCGCTATGGGGGCAGGCCCCGTGCGCGAGCCACTTTTACCGCATTGGAGCAGAGACAGCTTTCTCTCACAGGACGTTCCATGACCCTCAGCAGACGTGATTTCCTCGGCGCGGGCGCGGCGGCGGCCGCAACGGCCGTTGTTTCGGGCAAGGCTGCCGCTGGCTTGGTCGAAGTCGTTGATCGAAGCGTTGGCGCGCGCGCGCCGGCCGCCACTCGGCCGGTGGTCGTGGCGTCCAGCAACGGGCTGCGCGGGGTCGCGCGCGCGTACGAGATGCTGACGCGCGAGAATGCGGACACGCTCGATGCTGCGATAGCGGGCGTGAACATCCAGGAGCTCGATCCGGAGGATCAGTCGGTGGGGCTCGGCGGACTGCCGAACGCGGATGGAGTGGTGCAGCTGGACGCGTCGTGCATGCACGGGCCCACGAAGCGGGCGGGCGCGGTCGCGTGCATCGAGGACATCGCGACGCCGTCGCTGGTGGCGAAAGCGGTGATGGATTACACGGACCACGTCATGCTCGTCGGCGCGGGCGCGAAGAAGTTCGCGCTGCAGATGGGATTCACGGAGCAGAACCTCCTCACCGAGGAGAGCAGGCAGGACTGGCTCCGCTGGCGCGCGTGCCTCAGCAGCGGCGACAACTGGCTGGATCACACTGATCCGGTGGTCATCAAGTTCCACACGGGCACGATCAACATGATCGCGCTGAACGCGGCGGGCGACGTGTCGACGGTCACGACGACGAGCGGGCTGTCCTGGAAGATTCCCGGGCGCGTGGGCGACAGCCCGATCATCGGGGCGGGGCAGTACTGCGACAACCTCGTGGGCGGCGCGGGGACGACGGGTCGGGGCGAGGCCGTGATCAAGGCCTGCGCGTCGTTCCTCACCGTGGAGCACATGCGCCAGGGCATGGCGCCGGAGCAGGCCTGCCTCAAGACGCTCGAGCGGATCGTCGCGATGACGGAGGCGCGCCTGCTCGACGAGCGCGACCGCCCGCGCTTCGACGTGGACTTCTACGCGGTCAGCAAGGACGGGCGGTTCGGCTCCGCTTCGATCTACTCCGGCTCCCGCTTCGCCGTAGCCGACGCCACCGGCGCGCGCCGCGTGGAATCCGCGTACCTGTATCCGCGCGAGGAACGACCGCGCACGGCTCGTCCGGCCTGCGTGAACCAGGCTCGCTAGCCCTTCGGGGACGGCCAACTCGCACCCGGCTAGCAACTGCACCTTAGCGCTGACCTCGCGCGCTTGCAGATGGGCCGCCGTAAGTACGAACAAATCTCCCCGCCGTTCCGCGGTGAGCCGGCGAGCGGTACGAATGCAAGCCGGTGCTGCGCGGCGACATGTCCCCGTAGGCCGCGTCTTAGCGCGCGTAGTTTGCGCGCGTAGCGGCCGTAGCGGGACATGTCACCGTGCAGCACGAGGGAGGATGCTCATCTGAACATTTTCATCCAAGTGCGACCATCAGGCCCGACGTAACCGCGAGTCATGCCCTCGGCATTGAACGGCATGGCAACGTGGCCGCGGGAGTCGAGGGAGATGACGCCGCCTTCGCCGCCGGTTGCTTCCAGGATGTGCATGATGACGGTGTCGGCGGCGGAGGCGAGCGACATGCCGGCCAGCTCGGTGCGCGCGCAGATCGAGTGCGCGATCGACCAGCGGATGAAGTACTCGCCGTCACCCGTCGCGGATACCGCGCAGGTGGGACTCGCGTACGTGCCCGCGCCGATGATCGGCACGTCGCCCACGCGGCCGTAGCGCTTGTTGGTCATGCCGCCGGTGGTGGTGGCGGCGGCGAGACGACCCTGCTTGTCGAGCGCGACCGCGCCGACCGTGCCAAAGCGGAGAGTCGGATCGGGGACGACCGCGGAGCCGCCGGGGTTGGCGGCGCGCCGCTCCCTCTCGATCGCCTGCCGCAGCGAGCGCATGCGCCGCCCGGTGCGGAACCAGCTCGGATCCACCAGCTCGATCCCGTGCTCGGCGGCGAATCGCTCGGCACCGTCGCCGATCATCATCACGTGCTTGGAGCGCTCCATCACGGCGCGCGCGAGAGTGATGGGGTTCTTCACGCGGTGCAACCCCGCGACCGCGCCGGCGCGGTACGTGTGCCCCTCCATGATCGCCGCGTCGAGCTCGTTGATGCTGTCGTTGGTGAACACCGCGCCCCTGCCGGCGTTGAACAGCGAGTCGTCCTCCAGGATCCGCACCGCGGCCTCGACCGCGTCGAGGCTGGAGCCGCCGCGCTCGAGGATCGCGTGCCCGGCTCGCAGCGCTGCCTGGAAAGTCGCCTGCATCAGCGGCAGCTCGGCGGCGGTATAGCTCGTCCGCGTTACGCCCGCGCCGCCGTGGAGGACCATGCCCCATTCGAGGCGGGGGTGCTCCTCATCGATCGGGGCGGGGGCGTTGCGCGGTGCGATGGGCGCGCACGCGGAGGCGGCGAGAAGAAGTACGGCGATTCGGCGCATGACGATGGGCTCCTGAGGGTACACGCGAATGATAGCGCGGGAGTGGGAAAGGCGGAGCGCGGTGTGCGTTACCCGTTTGCGCGGTGTGTGTCAGGACGTGAAGGCGGGGGGATGCCTGGGGCGGAGCGGGCCAAGTGTCCCCACAGCGCGCGTCTTAGCGAGCGTAGTTTGCTCGCGTAGCGCGCGACGGGATACTTGGCCCGCTCCGCCCGCGCGAAGAGGATACTCGGCCCGCTCCGCCGGCGCGAAACTGTCCCGTCCCATGATAACTTACAAGACTATGGGCAAGATCCCGCAGGAGCCGGTCGACCGGTCGGATTTCTATGATCCGACGTTTGTCGAATCGAAGTGGCAGGAGCGGTGGCTGGTCAGCGGGACCAACCACACCGACCTCGCCGGCGCCAAGAAGCCGTTTTACGCGCTGATGATGTTCCCGTACCCGTCGGCCGAAGGGCTGCACGTCGGGAATCTGTTCGCGTTCACGGGCAACGACATCTACGCGCGGTTCCAGCGGCTGCAGGGATTCGACGTGTTCGAGCCGCTCGGCTACGACGCGTTCGGGATTCACTCCGAGAACTACGCGCTCAAGGTCGGCGAGCACCCGAGCGAGCTGATCCCGAACAACATCAGGAATTTCCGGCGGCAGCTCGAGCGCGCGGGACTGATGGTGGATTGGCGCTACACGCTCTCGACGACCGATCCCGAGTACTACAAGTGGACGCAGTGGGTCTTCCTGCAGCTGCTCAAGCAGGGGCTGGCGTACAAGAAGTCCGCCGCGGTTAACTGGTGCCCCAACGACAAGACCGTGCTCGCCAACGAGCAGGTGATCGCGGGCGCGTGCGAGCGGTGCGGCGCGATGGTGGAGCAGCGGCAGCTCGAGCAGTGGTTCTTCAAGATCAGCGACTACGCGCCGCGGCTGCTGGCGAACCTCGACACGCTGGACTGGTCGGACAGCACGCGCACCGCGCAGCGGAACTGGATCGGCAAGTCTACCGGCGCGGAAGTGGAGTTCGCTCTGGACATCGACGCGGACGCGCCGCTGTCGGTGAAAGTCTTCACCACCCGCCCGGACACGATCTTCGGTGCGACGTACCTGGTGCTCGCGCCCGAGCACCTGCTGGTGGACGTCGTCACGACGCGCGAGGAGTTCGACTCGGTGCGCGAGTACCGCGAGCTCGCAGCCAAGCAGGATCTCGTGTCGCGCAAGACGAGCCGCGAGAAGACCGGCGTGTTCACGGGCTCGTACGCGATCAACCCCGCGACCGGGCAGCCGGTCCCGATCTGGATCGCCGATTACGTGCTGATGGAGTACGGCACCGGCGCGATCATGGGCGTCCCCGGGCACGACGAGCGCGACTTCGAGTTCGCGACGAAGTACGAGCTACCGATCGTGCGCGTCGTCGCGGGCGAAGGGCAGGACGCGTCCACGCCGCTCGACGCCGCGTACGTGGACGACGCCGACGCGGTGCTGGTGAACTCCGGCGAGTTCGACGCGCTCCCCGTCGCCGAAGGGAAGCAGCGGATCACCGCGATGCTCGAGGCGAACGGGCACGGGCGCGCGGTGAACATCTACCGGCTGCACGACTGGTGCATCTCACGGCAGCGGTACTGGGGCCCGCCGATCCCGATCATCTATTGCGACGCCTGCGGCACGGTGCCGGTGCCGGAGGATGATCTGCCGGCGCTGCTGCCGTTCGTGAAGGACTTCAAGCCCGACGACAGCGGGATCTCGCCGCTCGCGCGGCACGAGGAGTGGTACCGCGTGGCGTGTCCCAGGTGCGGCGGCCAGGCGCGGCGCGAGACCGACGTGTCGGACACCTTTCTCGACAGCTCGTGGTATTTCCTGCGCTACCCGAGCGTCGGCGTGGACGACCAGCCCTTCGAGCCCGGGATGACGAAGAAGTGGCTGCCGGTCAACTCCTACATCGGCGGGAACGAGCACGCGGTGCTGCACCTGCTGTACTCCCGCTTCATCACGATGGTGCTGTGCGACGGCGGGCACTTCGAGTTCGAGGAGCCGTTCACCCGGTTCCGCGCGCACGGGATGATCGTGCGCGAGGGCGCGAAGATGTCCAAGAGCCGCGGCAACGTCGTAATCCCGGACGCGTACATCGAGCAGTGGGGCGCGGACACGTTCCGCACCTATCTCATGTTCCTCGGGCCGTTCGAGGAAGGCGGCGATTTCCGGGACCAGGGAATCTCCGGCGTGCGGCGCTTCATCGAGCGGCTCTGGTCATCCGTGCGCGCGAGCGCGACCGACGGCGACACCGATCCGCTCGTGCTGCGCAAGCTGCACCAGACCATCCGCAAGGTCGGCGAGGACATTCCCCGCTTGAGCTACAACACCGCGATCGCCGCGCTGATGGAGTACATGAACGTGCTCCGCCGCGGCGAGCGCACGCCGCACCGCGCCGAGGTCGAGCCCGTCGTGCAACTGATCTCCCCATTCGCCCCGCACGTCGCCGAGGAGCTGTGGGAGCAGCTGGGCCACACCGAGAGCGTGTTCGACTCCGGCTGGCCGGGCTACGATCCCGCGCTGGCGGCCGAGGAGACCATCGAGCTAGCGGTGCAGGTGAACGGCAAGCTCCGAGGCACTCTCCAGGTCACGCCGAGCATCGAACAGCAGGCTGCCCTGCAGCTCGCCCTCGCCGAGCCAAGCGTCGCGAAGTTCGTAACCGGCACTCCAAAGAAGGTCGTCTTCGTCCCCGGCCGCCTGCTCAACATCGTCGTCTAACCGGTTGCGGTTAGCCTGAGTCGGTGGCTCCGGGGTCGCGGTGCGGGCGGGGGTCGCCCTCGGCGGCTACGCTCGCTCGGGGAAACGGTGGAGTTCGAGGATCCCGTTTGTGCGAGCTAAGACGCCGCCTACGGGCGACCCCCGCCCACACGGCGGCCCCGGAGGCAGGGACCGGAAACCATCCCGAAAAGGCGCGTGACGTATAGAGTGAACCCATTTCGGATTGGAGAATCATGCGTACACTAGTTTTGCTCGCCTCGGCTTGCTTGGTCGGCGGTACGGTGGACGCCCAGGCGACGGGCGAGAGCCGGTCCCGGACGGTCGAGCGCGACGCGCGGCGGGCCGAAGAGGCCGCGACCGAGCTGCGGGATCGCGTGATCGAGCGCGTCATGGTGGCGGACAGCGCCATGCTCAACCGCGCGACCCTCGGACTGATGCTCGGCGGATCGCCGACCAAGCGCGACACGCTGGGCGTGTTCGTGGACGGCGTCGCCGAGGACGGTCCCGCGGAGCGCGCCGGCATCTATGAGGGGCACCGGATCGCGTTCATCAACAACGTGGACGTCCGCGCGAGCGCGGCCGACGCGGGCGACCCGTACCTCAGCAGCGTCGGCCAGCATCGCCTCATGCGGGTGATGCGCGACCTCACTGCGGGCGGCACCGTCACCCTGCGCGTGTGGACCGGCAGCGGCTACCGCGACGTGCAGGTCACCACCGCGAGATACGCCGACGTGTTCAAGAATCGGCGCTTCGGCGGCATGTTCCATCCCGGAACTCCCGGCACGATCAGACTTGCTCCGGCGGTGGAGGCGTTCCGAATGCAGAGCCCGAACATCCGCCGCCTGGAGCTGCGTCCGTCGGAGGTGCGCCGCATCGAAGTGCGCCCCACGCCGCTCCGCCTCTCAGCGCCGGCCGCGACTCCAAGCGTCACTCCGGGCGTGCTTTCGCTGCCGCGTGTCACTCCGACTCGCCCCGGGGTGCGTCGTTTCACCATCTGAACGGCGCTGCGTTCTGCGCCCTGCGCCCCGCGCCCCGCGCCCCAATGACTCGGCCGCCGAAAGGCGGCCGTTTCCTTTGCGGCTAGCGTGAGGGCGAACGCCGGGGGAGGGGGGGGGGGGGGGGGGGGGGGGGGGGGGGGGGGGGGGGGGGGGGGGG
>JBBEBQ010000003.1 GCA_040882285.1 Gemmatimonadaceae bacterium | reverse complement strand
CACGGAAAGTGGTTCCCGGTGAGGTCAGGCCGTCCACCTCATAATTGACGAAGAAGAAAAGCCGGTTCGGGATGATCGGACCACCTATGCTCATTCCGACCTTTCTGTAGTTGAACTGGCCCGGGTCGACCTTGTTCTCGCCCGCATTCGTCCCGTGCAGCAGCTTGCGGTTGTCGCGGAATGCCCAGTACAGCGAGCCTCGCATCTGGTTCGTGCCGCTCCTCGTAACCGTGTTCACACCGGCGCCGACGAAGTTGCCTTGTCGGACGTCGTATGGCGCGATGTTGATCTGGAGCTGCTCGATCGCGTCCATCGAGATCGGCGCGACACCGGTCCGGTCGCCCGGCTGCCCGGCGAGACCGAACGAATTGTTGAAGTACGAGCCGTCGACCGTGACGTTGTTCAGCCGGTTGTCCTGGCCGGCAAAGGAGAAGCCGAACCCCGCGCCGCTGTACTGCGGCGTCAGGCGGGCGAAGTCCTCGATCCGGCCGGAGATCGTCGGCAGCCGGGAGATGGCTTCCCGACCAACGGAGGTCGCGGCGCCCGTTCGGGCGGAGCTGAAAATCCTCTCGCCTTCCGCAGTGACGGTCACGGCGCCGAGCTGGACGGCCGTCTCACGCAGCGTGAACCTGAGGTCGGTCGTCTGGCCCAGGTTGACGAACACGTCCTCCCTGACGTCCGCCTCGAAGCCGATCACCGTCGCGGTGACACGATACGGTCCGCCGACTCGCATGCCCGGAATCGTGAATCTTCCGTCGGCACGAGTGCGGGCCTCGTACGTCGTTCCCGAAGGCACGTGCACGGCCACGACCCGGACATCGGGACGACCGGCCGCGGCCGCGTCGTTCACCGACCCCGCGATGGCGCCGGTCGTGACGCCCTGTGCGCCGGCCGCCGGCGCGGCGGTAAATGATAGGATCGCGACCACAACGGTGGACGCGACGCGGACGAGTGATCTTGTCATCGATTTCCCTCTCGAGCGTCTGGGGGGGACAATGCGGCTCTCATGAGCGCGGACAAAATAGGACATCGTGCGGCTACAAGCTACGCCTCCAGCGGCGCCTTGCAACCATTGATTTTGTATCGGTTTCATCACTCGGTGCCACGTCGCGAGCCACCGGTCAGATAGTAGATCGGAATCCCCAATAGGATGGCTCCGAACACTGCCATGGTCGCGAGCCGGCTTCCCGGATCGAGTAAAGCATTGCCCAGCAAATAGATGGTCGCTGCGATGAACAGCGCCGGAACCACCGGATACCCGGGCACGCGGAACGGCGGCTGGTACCCGGCCCGGCGGCGCAGGAGGTAAATCCCCGCGACTGCCCACGCGTAGAACGGTACGATCGCGGTCACGAACGCGTCCGCCAGGTTCTCGAACGTACCGACGAGAACGAAGAGCGCGCCCAGCACCGTGGCCGTAGCGATGGCGACGTGCGGAGTCTGGAAGCGCGAATGCACCCGCCCCAGATGGCGAAACACCGACCCGTGCTCCGACATCCCGAACAGCACGCGAGGCCCGGTCAACAGCGACCCGTTGAGCGTGCCGAAGGTGGAGATCATTACGGCGCCGACCACGAACGCCAGCCCGGCCGGGCCCATCGCCTTCGACGCGACGTCCGCGGCCACGAGCCGGGAGGTCCGCATGCCGTCCACCGACAGCACCGAGAGATACGCCAGATTGGCGAGCAGGTAGACGCCGATCACGGCGAGCGTCCCAATGATGATGGCCTTGGGGAGGACCCGCTGCGGATCCTTCACCTCGCCCGACACCTTGCTCAGGTCCGCCCAGCCGTCGTACGCCCACAGCACCGAGACCAGCGCCAGCCCGAACGCGCCGACCGAGACCGTCGCGCGCGTCGCGTCCGGAACGGCCGGCGTAGCCACCGCGGCCGCCGCGTCGCCCCCGAGAGCTACCGCGAACGCGAGCCCGATGATCACCAGCAGCGCGCCGTACTTCGCGATCGTGGTCGCGTTCTGCAGCAGTGTGCCCCAGCGCACGCCGCAGTAGTTCAGCGTCCCCACCAGAAGTATCGCCCCGGCCGCGACGTAGTGGACCTGGTCGGAGTACGGGGCCACGCCGGGATCGTAGCCCAGCGCGCGCACGAAGTACTCGGCAAACGTCGTGGCGATCGCGCCGAGCGCGGCCGCGCGGATGATCGTCAGCTCGGCCCAACCGTAGAGGAACGCCGGCAACCTGCCCCACGCTTCCTTCAGGTACACGTACGGCCCGCCGCTGCGCGGGAACGCCGCCGACAGCTCGGCCACCGTCAGCGCGCCGCACAGCGCGAACGCGCCGCCGGCGACCCACACCAGCATCATGGCCGTGGCGTCCGGCACCCGGTCCGCGATCGCGGCCGGCGAGCGGAAGATCCCCGATCCGATGACGGATCCGACCAGTATGGCCACCGCCGACCAGAGCCCGATGGTGCGCGGAAGGTCGGTATTCCCGCGATTCGTGGAATTCATGGCGACAAACGGTAGTGCAAAGGCGGATGGGTGGCGAGTACCTTCCTGCCATGAGTCCCGGTCTCGCGCGCATGATATTCTGGGTGGCCGCAGCCTCCTGCGCGGTCGCCCATGGCGCGCTGATCTGGTCCGTGGTGACGGGCGCGGCATCCGGCATCTATCCCGACGACCGCAGGAAGCGTCCGCGGCGGGGCGGGATGCGCTGGGGGCCGGACAGGCGATCCACGACGACGGAGAGCGCCGCGTCTTCATCGCGAGAGCTCGAGATCGGCTGGGCGCTGTTGCCCGCGCTGGCCATCGCCGCACTACTGATAGCAACTTGGTACGCGCTGCCGGTCTGAGGCGGATCGCGTACGCATCGCTCGCGCTCGCCTACATGCAGGCGGTGCTCGGCGCGGTCGTGCGGATCACGGGCTCGGGGATGGGGTGCGGCGACCACTGGCCCCGCTGCCACGGCTACTGGTTCCCGCCGCTCGACCGCCTCGACCTGATAATCGAGGTCACGCACCGGTACGTAGCCGCCGCGCTGACGCTCGCCGTGCTGGCCCTGCTGTTCGCGGCGTGGCGCGGGCGTACGTCGGCGGGTGTGGGTGGACGCGGCGGAATCCTCCGCCCCGCCGTCGCCGCGGCATTACTCGTCGTGGCCGCCGCTCTGCTCGGCGCTGTGACCGTGAAGCTGGAGCTGCACGCGGCGGCGGTGGTGATTCATCTGGCGCTGGCCATGGGTCTCATCGCCGCTCTATCGCTGGCCGCCGTGCGAAGCTCGTCGCTTTCGGGCCGAGCCATCGCGCCCACCTCGCCGCGCACGATTCGTGGCTCGACAACCGCGGCGGTCATGGCGTTTTTCGCGGTTCTCCTGGGTGGCGCGACCGCGAACATGGCCGGTGCGGCTGTGTCGTGCATCGGGTTTCCCCACTGCCGCCGCGTCTCGCTGGGCGGCGCGGCTCTGTTCGTCCAGGTGAGCCACCGCATTCTCGCTTTCCTGCTGCTGTTTCATCTGCTCGGCATGGTGCTCGCGCTGCGCAAGCGCGGCGAGCCCGCCGCCACGAACCTGTGGGTGAAGATCGCCTTCTTCACCGCGCTGGCGCAGATCCTCGTCGCGGCCGCGATGGTCGAGACCGGGCTGCCGCTGCAGCTGCGCGTGTTGCATCAGGCACTGGGCACTCTCGTCTGGCTCGTCGTTTTCGTCTTCGCGGCGGTCACGCGGCGGCCGGCGAGATAATGCCGTCCGCGGCCGCGCCGTCGGGGGGGCCGTTCGGCCGCGACCTGCTCGCGCTCACCAAGCCGCGGATCATAAGCCTGCTGCTAGTGACGACCGTGGCGCCGATGTACGTCGCCGGCCGGCCGTCCCTGCTGCTGATCCTCATCGTGGTGATCGGCGGCTATCTGATGGCGGGCGGCGCGAACGCGGTCAACATGTATTTTGACCGCGACATCGACGACGCGATGGCGCGGACCAGGCTCCGGCCCATTCCGAGCGGCAGGATGTCTCCCGCCGCGGTGCTCGCGTTTGGAGTCGCGCTCGCGAGCGCGGCCACGTTCCTGCTCGCGCGGTTCGCGAACGTGCTCACGGCGGTGCTCGCGCTGGGCGGGTTCTACTTCTACGTCTTCATCTACACCCGCTGGCTCAAGCGCTCGACCCCGCAGAACATCGTCATCGGCGGAGCGGCGGGCGCGTTTCCTCCGCTCGTGGGCTGGGCCGCCGTCACCAATCAGATCGATCTCACCGCGCTGTATCTGTTCGCCATCGTCTTTTACTGGACGCCGCCGCACTTCTGGGCGCTGGCCCTCCTCAAGCAGAAGGACTACGGCAACGCCGGCATACCGATGGCGCCTCTGGTATGGGGCGAGCGCGAGACCATGAACCAGATGCTCTGGTACATGTTCATCCTGATCCCGCTGACGGTGCTGCCGGTGACGTTCGGGGCGCTGGGTTGGATCTATCTGGCCAGCGCTCTGCTCCTGGACGCGATATTCCTCGGCGCGGTCCTCAAGCTGCGGGCGACCGCCGCGTGGCAGGGCCACGCCTGGTGGCTGTACCGGTTCTCGCTGCTCTACCTCGCGCTGCTCTTCCTGGCGATGGCGGTGGACCGCGTCATTGCGCGCCCGTAGCGGGGTTCACCGGCGGCGCGCGATCGCCGAACTTCACGACCGCCGATGCTCCACCGGGGCCGATCGTCAGTGAATGACTGGTGACGCCGAGCGCGGGATGCCACGCCTTGAGCGTGTACGTGCCCTGCGGAACGTCGTCGATGGTGAAGCTGCCGTCCTTCCCCGTCACCGCGAAGTACGGATGATCGAACGTCGCGACCCACGCGCGCATCCAGGGGTGCGATGCGGATTTCACCTCCAGGAGCACCGGCGCGGCGAGCTGCCGGTCCAGCGGGATCACCTGTCCCGCATCGGTGAAGGGGAGATCGATCACCGTCTCGCCGGTCCGGGAGTCGATCGCGTGGCTCCGGTAGATCACCGGATCGTCGTTCCTCACGTTCAGAGCGCCACCGGTGACTATGGCCTGCACGCGCGGCGTGAAGCCGCACTTCTGCGACACCAGCTCGAAGCGCTTCGCCACCGGCAGCGGCCGGCCCGTCCTGATGTTGTCGAGCCACACGACGACGTCGGCCAGCGAGCTGTCCTGCATGGTGAGGGTAGGCACGTGGATGGTAGCGCCGCACACGTTCTGATCGCGTCCCGGTGTCACCGTCGAATCGTCCGGCCGGGTGCCGGTGAACAGCACCGCTCCGCGGAGCGGCACGCCGTTCACGACGGCGGCCGGGCGGTACGGCTCGGTCGGGGGGGCGATGACCGTGATCCGCGGACCGTTTCCGTTGGGAGACTTGGCGTACGCCGGCTCGTCGTCGCGCGAGCACCCGGACGAAATGAGCGCCAGGACTGACATCCCTAGCGCCCCGTGTCGCAGCATGGACCTTTCAATTGCCATGACTAACGGTAACGCACAAATAGTACCCGGGGCCGCCGGATTTCCGCAGCCGGGCATAGCCCGGCGCGCGTTTGCGGCAGCCACGATCACGCTACTGGCTGGAGCGCTCGCCGGATGTGCGTTTCTCCGCTCGAATTCGCCCGTGCCGGAGGAATGGATGTTCGTCAGCTTTCCTCCGTCCAGCATGACGGCGTGGGCGCGCGCCGACTCGCTCGCGGAGGCGGGAACCGTCGTCGCGATGGGATGCGCTTCGCCCGACAGCTTGGTCTTCTCCGCGGAAATTAGTTGTGCCGAGATCCCGAGGGACGACCTGCGGAAAACCCGCCGGCTGTTGATCGTGACGAACTGGAGCATGCGAGGCTATCAGTCCGACATTCTTCGCATCGTAATGTCCCATGCGGAGACGCGCGAACGGTTCGCCCAACGAGCCGTCTGGCTCGCGGAGGAGCGCGACTACGTGGGAATGCTGCTCGATTTCAGGTCGTTGGGTCCACGCGACGTTCCCGCGCTCGCGGCGCTCGTCACTGACATTCGTGCCGCCGCGCGGGCGAGGGATCTCTCACCCGTCGGAATCGCCGTCCCCGTCGCCGACACCGCGGCGTACCCCGGCCGACAGCTTGGTCCGCTGACGGATTTCCTTGCGCTGCAGCTGGAGACCGAGCCCGCGTCACCCGGACCGCTCACGCCGCGCGAGATCATGGCGAGACATATCGGCGCGCGCGCGGCGGAGATCGGCGCCCACCGCGTGCTGCTGCTGATCCCCGCCGACGGCTACGCGTGGCTCGCCGGTGAGGGACGCCGCCGCGTGTCGTTCGAGGAGGCGGTCGCGCTCGCCCGCGATTGGCGCGTGGAGCTCGTGCGGGACGAATCGAGCTCGACCCTGCGCGCGAGAGCGCCGGGACGCGGCGAGATCTGGGTGAACGATGCGATGCTGATCGCCGATATCGTGCGCGACGCGCGGCGGTTGGGCATCAGGCGATTCGCGTTGTACGGCCTGGGCGGCGAAGACCCGGCGATCTGGCCGACGATCGCGCCGCGGCCCGTCACACGATGATCAGGTCCCGCTGAATATCCTTCGGCGTCACGACGAGATCACGCGCCACGAATGCGTTGACCTCGGTACGCATCCCGACGTCGCCGCGTAGATAAACCCCGGGCTCGATCGAGAAGCCGACTCCCGGGAGGAGCGCGCGCTCCTCGCGGGTCTCGAGGTTGTCTATGTGCGGACCCGAGCCGTGCAGGTCGCGCGGGTCGATCGAGTGGCCGGTGCGGTGGATGAACTGCGGGCCGAAGCCTCGCTGCTCGATGACCGCCCGCGCCGCGTCGTCCACTTCTCCGCCGCGGACCGGCGTCGGGCCGGCCAGCCTCTCGCGCAGGAGAGCGATCGCCGCATCGCGCGCGTCGCGGATGGCTTCCCAGACCTTCAGGCTCCGCGCGTCAGGCTCGCCGAGCGACCCCATCCAGGTCTGGTCCGCGTACACTCCGTTCGCTTCGCGCGCCCAGAGATCGATGAGCAGAACCGCGCCGCGCTCGATCGGCGCGGACTCCCCGGCGGTCGGCTCGTAGTGGGGATTGGCCGCGTTGGGCCCGATGGCGACGATGGGTCCGTGGTCGGTCTCCAGCTTTTCCTTCGCGAACCGGTCGAGGATCCACTGCTTCAGCTCGAACTCCTGCATCGGCGAGCCCGAGCGCGCCCGCTCGCCCGCGAGCGACATCGCAGCGTGCGCGATGCCGGCGATCGTCTCCGCGGCGCGCTGGTGCGAGGCGAGCTGCGCATCATTCCACACGGCATAAAACCGCGTGACCAGATCCGCCGACGATTCCACCGTGGCGCCCGCGGCGCGCACCATCTCGATCACGCCGGCCGGCACGCGGTCCAGATACGGCACGGCGTCGCCCGCGGAGTACTCCATCGCCACGCGCTTGCCGCCGACGACCTCGGCGAGCATCGATTCGAGCACGCGCCAGCCGCTGTACTCGAGCTTCTTCCATTCGGCGGGCCAGTGCTTCCACGGGCCCTGCTCGATCGCGTGGGAGATCGCCACGGGGGTCCCTTCGCGGGGGATGAAGGCGAACAGGCGGCGCGTGGTCATGCCCTCGAGGCGGAGCATGCCGGAGGCGATGGGGTTGAGGCCGTGAAAATCGAAGATCAGCCACCCGTCCGTCGTCGATTCCCTGATGGCCTGTTGAATGGATGGAAGGGATTGGGGAGTCAGCATTGCAAGGCGGAGATAGGGATCAAGAGCGGATGGAAGGCAGGGCGCGGTGTGCGTTTCCCGTTTAACCGTTTTTGCGTTGGGACGTTATAGCCGGGACGGCGGCGATGTCGCGGGGTGGTTCGTATCAGCTCGAAGTTTTTTGATGGGCTAGTGCAAGAGGCAGAGGATCAGCCTTCGGCGTGCAGGACTACCGCAAATTACGCGTTTGGGGCCAGGCGCACGCTCTTGCCTTGAACGTCAGGCTCGCCACCAGCCGTCTTCCGCGCACTGGATACACCTCTCTTCGTTCGCAGATAACCGCTGCAGCAGAGTCGATCGCCTTCAATATCGTGGAAGGTTGCGGGGCGGCCAGTCAGGCCGAGCTTGCGCGTTTTCTCGACATCAGCCGGAAATCCAGCATGGAGCTGGAGTATCAACTTCAGCTCGCCCGGGACCACGGGATACTGCCCCGTGCCCAATGGGAATCCCTAAATGCAGAAACGATCGACGTCAGACGAATGCTTTGCGGCCTGCGATCCAAGGTGCTGGCCGCATTGCAGTAAATAGGCACGCAATAACGCACCACGGAAAAACGGGAAACGCACAACGCTCGGGCTAGTCCAACCCCCGATCTATCTCCACTCCGCCCGCCATTCGCACGACCCTTCATCCCGGTCCATGCAGCGCACGTGCTCTATCGCCCCGCCCCCGTCCACCAGCAGCCGTAACAGCTCGCCGAGATTGGCCTCGTAGAACGTGCAGCCGATGCCGCGCGGGGCGGTGTTGGCGGTGGCTGATTCGCCCACCGACAGCATGATGTAGCCGCCGACCCTGCTGAGCGAGCCGTTCAGGTAGCGGCGCGCGACGCGGCGCGCGCCCGACAGCGCGAGTGGCCGGGATATGACAGCCGGAAGAAAGCGCACCAACCCCCGGCGCGTCCCCGAGATCGAGTCGTACATCTCGCCCGCCAGCCGCCTGCCGGCGCCGCGGAACACCGCTTCCGCGTCCGGCCGGCGCCCGATCAGCTTCGCAATCGCGATCGCTTTATCGTTGCCCACTCTCCGGTTCTTCTTCACGTCGTCCGTGTACCGCTGGATCTCAGCGTACACGGTGTCACTGAGGCCGAGTCGCTTGTTGCGAAGCTCGTGGACATATTCGGCTTCCGTGTCCTCGGGCGTATCAGCCCCACGTACGGATTCGAGCAGGCTGAGCGGAAGGAGGGCGTCGACTGTGGCTGGCATTGTCGCGGAAGTTTTTTGCGTCTCTAGTGAGCGCCCAAGCTAATCTGCGCCTGAACACCCTTCAACGCTCATGACGCCATGATGCTCCGTTTGGTAATCGGCGCGGCCCTCGCGGCGATCATCGCCGCAGCCGCGGCCCGGGCGCGGCTGCTCTCCACGACGGGCGCGCTCGCCGCGGCCGTCGTCGGTACGGCGGCGGTCACCGCGGGGTGGAGCTGGGGGATCGTCCTCGTGGTTTTTTTCGCGCTGACTTCGGGGTTCTCCGCGTACGGCGCCGAACGCAAGCGGGCGCTGACGCGGGGCGTGCTCGCCAAGAGCGCCACACGCGACGCGGTGCAGGTGCTCACCAATGGAGGAGTGTTCGCCGTCGCCGCTCTGGGCTGGCTGTTCGCCGGGACACCCGTGTTGCTTGCCGCCGGAGCCGGCGCGATCGCCGCCGCGGCGGCCGACAGCTGGGCGACCGAGACCGGCATCGCATTCGGTGGTGTCCCCCGCTCGATAATCTTTTGGACGCGAATGACTCGCGGCACGTCCGGTGGCGTGACCATCGCGGGCTTCTTCGGCGCCGCCGCCGGAGCCGCCGGGATGGCCGGAACCATGCTACTTATTGGATGGCCACGTGCCGTCGCCCTCGCGGCAGTTTTTTCGGGTATGTTCGGCATGATCATTGACTCGGTCCTTGGCGCGACGTTGCAGGCACGCCGATTCTGCCCCGACTGCGGCACCGAGACCGAGCAGCCGGTACATGATTGCGGCAGGCACACGCAGGTGATTCGTGGAGTGCGCTGGATGGACAACGACCTGGTCAACATGCTGGCTACGCTGTCGGGCGCGGTGATCGCGGGGATTCTTCTTGTTGTCGGCGTATAACCCGCCGGTCGCTTCGCGCGGCGCGAGCGCGGGCTCGCGGGCGCGCGTGCTGCTCGTGAGCACGAACACCGAGCGGCAGCCCTATCCCGTCATGCCGAACGGCCTCGCGGCCGTCGCGTCGTCGCTCGAGCACGCGGGCCACGACGTGCGGCTCCTCGATCTCTGCTTCGCGCGCGCGCCGGCCGCCGCCGCGGGTGCCGCCGCGCGGCGATTCGAGCCCGACGTCGTCGGCGTGTCCGTGCGCAACATCGACAACAGCGACGTGGTTGCGCTGCAGCACTACACGCCGGAGGCGGCGGCCGTCGTGCGCGAGCTGCGCTCCGCCTCACCCGCGGCCCATCTCGTCGCGGGCGGCGCGGCGTTCGGAGTCGCGCCCGAAGCCCTGTTCGCGGAGCTGGGCGTCGACTACGCCGTCGCGGGCGACGGCGAGCGCGCCAGCGTCGCGCTCGTGGCGGCGCTCGCGGCAGGCGAGGAGCCCAAGGCGATTCCCGGACTCGTGCGGCGCGGCGAAGGTGCGATCGCCTTCACGCCCCCGGGCGAGGATGCCGACCTGGATTCGCTCCCGCCGCTCTCGCTCGCGCGCTGGATCGATCTCAAGCGCTACCAGCGGCACGGGGCAACAGTACCGGTGCAGACCAAGCGCGGCTGCGTGTACCGCTGCGTGTACTGCACGTACCGGAACGTGGAAGGATTCGGGTACCGCACCAGAAATCCCGCGCTCGTCGCGGACGAGATAGCCGAGCTGCGCCGCGACGCGGGCGTGCGCCACGTGGACTTCGTGGACTCGACGTTCAACTCTCCGCCCGGCCACGCGATCGAAGTGTGCGAGGAGATCGAGCGGCGCCGGCTCGGCGTCCAGCTCGACACGACGAACTTCACTCCCGCGACCGCGCCGCGCGAGCTGCTGTCCGCGATGCGCGCGGCCGGGTTCCGCACCCTCGGGATCACCGCCGAGAGCGCGAGCGACTCGGTGCTCGACCGGCTCGAGAAGGGATTCACCGCCGCCAAGGCGCGGGAAGTCGCCGGGCGCGTCGAGCGCGCCGGCATCCGCGCGCTCTGGATCTTTCTCGTGGGCGGACCGGGTGAGACGCCGGCCACGCTCGAAGAGACGTTGTCGTTCGCCGCGTGGCGCCTCGGCCGCGGCGACGCCGTGTACCTCACCGTCGGACTCCGCATCTACCCCGGCACGACGCTGCACCGGATCGCGCTCGAGGAAGGCGTAGTGGCCGCGGGCGACACGCTGCTCGCGCCGCGCTTCTACTTCTCGCCGGCGCTCGACTTCGACAGCGCCGTCATCCGCCTGCGCCGGTTCGCGGCGGATCACCCGCGCTTCATGTTCTCGGCCGATTCGCGCTCCGTCATCCTGCCGTATCTCACGCGAATGGCGTCGGTGCTGCACCTGCCGCGGCCGCACTGGCGGTACATGGGGCTGTTCCAGCGCATGGCGAGGGCCGTGGCGTGAGCGGCACGCGCGCGTTGGACGCCGACGTGATCGTCGTGGGCGCGGGCCCGGCGGGGTCGGCGACGGCGTTCTTTCTCGCCTCACAGGGCGTGGACGTGCTCCTGCTCGACCGCGCGGTGTTTCCGCGCGACAAGATCTGCTCCGAGTATCTCAGCCCGCAGGCGTCGCGCATCCTACAGGCGATGGGCGCGCTCGACAAAGTCGAGGCCGCCGGCGCCGCGCGGCTGGCCGGGATGATGGTGCGCGCGCCGAGCGGATTGAGCTTTCGCGGGAGGTTCGCCGGCGCGCACCGCTTCCGCGGCTTCCGCGACGACGGGCTGGCGCTGCGGCGCACGATCCTGGATTCGATTCTGCTCGCGCAGGCCAGAGCCGCGGGCGCGCGCGTGCGGGAGGAAGCGAGAGTCGTCGACGTCGCGCGGGACGATGCCGGACGCGCGACCGGCGTGGTCGTCGCGGACGCGGACGGCCGGCGCACTTCCCTCGGAGCGCGGCTGATCGTCGGCGCCGACGGACTTCGCTCGGTCGTGTCGCGCAGACTCGGCCTCGCCCGGCGCTCCCGCTGGCCGAGCCGGATCGCGCTCGTGTCGCACCATTCGGGCGTAGCCGGGATGGGCGACGTCGGCGAGATGCACGTCGACCGTGCGGGCTACTTCGGGCTCGCTCCCGTCGGCGGCGGCGTGATAAATGTCGCGCTCGTCGTCCCGGTCGCGCGCGCGCAGGACATCGCGGGCGCAAGAGAGGAGTTCTTCGAGGAATGGATCGACGACCGGCCGCACCTGCGCGAGCGGTTTGCCGGCGCGCGGCGCGTGACGCCCGTGCGCGCGACCGGCCCGTTCGCGTCGGCGGTGCGGCGCGCGTGGGCTCCGGGCGCCGCCGTGGTCGGCGACGCCGCGGACTTCTTCGATCCGTTCACCGGTGAGGGGATCTACGCCGCGCTCCGGGGCGGCGAGCTGCTCAGCTCCTTCGTGCTGGAATCGCTGGCGGCCCCGGCGCGAAGCGCGAACGCGCCGCTCGCCGCGTACGACCGCGCGCGGCGCGCGGAGTTCGGCGGGAAGTGGCGGCTGGAGCGTCTCGTGGGCGCCGCGGTGGCATTCCCGCGAATGATGAATCGCGCCGTGCGCCTGCTGTCGCGCCGCCAGGATCTGGCCGATCTGTTCGTCGGCGCGGCCGGCGACTTCGTGCCGCCGCGCGAGGTGCTACGCCTGTCCAACCTCGGTTTGCTGCTGGTCGCCGGACGATGACCGGGATCGACGAATACCGGTTCCGCAGCGTGCTGAGCAGGTTCGCGAGCGGCGTGACCGTGGTGACCGCCAGGGGCGGCGACGGCGTGGACCACGGCATCACCGTGAGCGCGTTCTGCTCGCTGAGCCTCGATCCCCCGCTAGTCCTCGTGTGCATCGACCACGCCGCGGTCATGCACGGCATCCTCGATAGCGCCGCGGCGTTCACCGTCAACGTGCTCGCCGCGGACCAGGAGGACCTGGCGCGCAGGTTCAGCGATCCCGACGATGACCGGTTCGAGGGCACGTCCTACACGCGGGGGGCAAACGGACTGGCGCTCCTCACGGGCGCGGCGGCGCGGCTGGAGTGCGCGCTGACGCACCGCTTCGAGGGCGGCGACCACACGATATTCGTCGGCCGCGTCGAGGCCGCGGACGCGAGCGACGCGCAGCCGCTGCTCTACTATCGCGGCGGATACGCGAGCTTCGGAGCTTGAGAGCGCCGACGATGCTCACACCGGCCCGACGCCATGGCAGCGAGATACTCGACGAAAAGGATCTCGATCCGCGCGTCGTGCGCCGATCGATGAGCGACGTCGTCCGCGCCAACGCCCTGTTCGGCGGGGCGTCCGCGCTGCTCGCGGAGCTCGAGTCGACGATCGGCGATCTCCCGCTCATGGCGACGCTGCTCGACATCGGCACGGGGCTGGGAGACATTCCCGCGCGGGCGAGGCACCTGGCCTGGGCGCACGGCGTGCAGCTGCGCACGATCGGACTCGACATCGCTCCCGACCTCGCAGCCGCGACCGCGGCAAAGGTGGATGCGGCGGTCTGCGCCGACGCGCTCCGGCTCCCCTTCGCGGACGACAGCGTGGACGTGGTCACGTGCTCGCAGCTGCTGCATCACTTTCCGGGCGCCACCGGGACGGCGCTGCTGCGCGAGCTGAGCCGCGTGGCGCGCGTGCGTGTCGTCGTCAGCGACCTCCGCCGGAGCTGGATGGCGGCCGCCGGACTGTGGCTCGCGTCGTTCCCGCTGCGCTTTCACCCGGTCAGCCGGCACGACGGAGTGGTCTCCGTGCTGCGCGGATTCACTCCCGCGGAGCTGCGGGAGCTGGTGCGCGACGCCGTCGGCGAGAACGTGCGCGTCTGCCGGCGGTTCGCGTTCCGGGTGACTACCAGCTGGGCGCCGCGATGACCGGCGCGGCAGGGAGTGGATCGCTCGGCGCGATGCCGCTCGGCCGCGCGATAGAGACGATCGACGAGCGCATCGTCGCCGCGGCCCCGACTACCATGTTCGACGTGGCGCGCGACGTGGAGAGCTGGCCCGCGCATCTCCGACACTACCGGTACGTGCGGTTTCGCGCGCCGGCGCCTGAGGGAGTGCCGGTCGTCGAGATGTCCGCGTATCGTCATTTTGGTCCTATCGGATGGCCCACGTGGTGGCTATCGCTCATGGAGCTGATTCCGGAGCGGCCCGCAATTCGCTTTCGCCACATCGGGGGCATAACCAGGGAGATGGATGTCGAGTGGAGCTTCGAGCCCGTTGCGGCGGGAACGCGGGTGAGGATCGTGCACGCGTGGGATGGGCCGCGCTGGCCGCTGATCGGCGTGTACGCCGCGCGGCGCGTCATCGGTCCGGTGTTCATCCACGGCATCGCGAGCCGCACGCTCGCCGGGCTGGCGGCGGTCGCCGAGCGCGCCGCTCTGCGCGCAGGGGAGGGCTCATGAAGCGCCGCCGCGTCGCGATCACCGGGATCGGCGCGATCACGCCGATCGGAATCACGCACTCCGCGCTGCTGCGCGGGCTGCGCGACGGCCGATCGGCCGTGCGCAACGTGACGCGCTTCGACCCGACGCCGTTCCGCAGTCGTAACGCCGCCGAGGTGAGCGACTTCGTCGCCACTGACCATCTCGACGCGAAGCGCGCCCGCCGGCTCGACCGGTTCGCGCAGTTCGCGGTGGTCACCGCGCGCATGGCGCTGGACGACGCCGGCATCCGCATGGAGCGCGAGGACCGGGAGCGGATCGGCGCGATGATGGGCACGGCGCTCGGCGGGGTCGCTTACGGTGAGCAGCAGATGGGCGTGTTCATGCGCGATGGGCTGCGCGGCGTCGACGCCACGCTCGCGCTGGCGGTGTTCGGCGGGTCGGCCAGCTGCAACGTGGCGATCGAGCTCGGCGTGCAGGGGCCGAACTCGACGAACTCCATGAGCTGCGCGTCGGGGGCGATCGCGATCGGCGACGCGTTCCGCCAGATCCGCGACGGCTACGCCGACGTGATGATCGCGGGCGGCGCCGAGGCCCCGCTGTCGCCGCTGTGCTTCGGCGCGTTCGCGCTGATCCGCGCGATGTCCATTAACAACGACGATCCCGAGCACGCCTCGCGGCCGTTCGACCGCCACCGCGACGGCTTCGTGATGGGCGAGGGCGCGGCCACGCTGATCCTCGAGGAGTACGGCCGCGCGGTGGCGCGCGGCGCGCGCATCTACGGCGAAGTCGCCGGCTTCGGCGTCACCAACGACGCGCATCACATGACCGCGCCGCTGCCCGACGGCTCGCAGGCCGCGCGCGCGATGCGGATCGCCCTGGCGGACGCCGACGTGTCACCCGCCGACATCGAGTACGTCAACGCGCACGGCAGCTCCACGCAGCTCAACGACTCGACCGAGACCGTGGCCATAAAGGCCGTGTTTGGCGAGCACTCACGCCGGCTTCTCGTCAGCGGCACGAAGGGCTACTACGGTCACGCGCTCGGTGCGTCCGGCGCCATCGAGGCGGGGATATGCGCCCTCGCGCTCGAAGAGAACTGGCTTCCGCCCACGATCAACCTTACCGTCGCGGACGAGGCGTGCGATCTTGACTACCTTCCCGGCGCCGGCCGCGAGCGGAGAGTCGAGCACATGCTGACCAACTCGTTCGGGTTCGGCGGAATCAACGCGGCGCTGGTGCTGCGTCAGGCCAGTTAAGACAGAAAACCAGCCGGCCCAGCCGGCACTCACAGCGGAGGGAGGAGCATGCGGGACTCGCTGAGGCACTTTACGGCGGAGCTCATCGGCACATTGGCGCTGGTCTTCGTCGGCGGCGCCGCGATCATGGGCACGGCCATATCCGGATCGCAGGCGAGTCTGGTGGAGATCGCTTTCGCGCACGGACTGATTTTCGCCGTGATGGTCACCGCGCTGATGCGGATCTCGGGGCACTTCAATCCCGCGGTCACGCTCGGCTTTCTCGCCGTGCGGCGCATCGAGCCGATGATGGCCGGCGTCTATCTCGTGGCGCAGCTGCTCGGCGCGATGCTCGGCGCGTATCTGCTCAAGATCGTCTTTCCCGATCCCATTTTCGCCGCGGCCCGCGGCGGCGGCCAGTTCATCTCGCTCGACATCACCGGGACGCAGGCGTTCGTCGCGGAGATGATCGCGACGTTCTTCCTGGTACTGGTGGTGTTCGGCACGGCCGTCGATCCCAAGGCTCCCCGGGTGGGCGGCTTCGCGATCGGCTTCACTCTCGCCGCCGGCATACTCGCGATCGGGCCGATCACGGGCGGATCACTCAACCCGGCGCGCTCGTTCGGGCCAGCGGTCGCGAGCGGCATGTACGAGGGGCAGCTCATCTACTGGACCGCGCCGATCCTCGGCGGGATCATCGCGGCAGTGCTCTACGAGTATCTCTTCATGCGCGGCGCGCCGGAGCCCGTGGATCACGGCACGGTGACGCCGGCCTAGACGCCCAGCCGCGCGCGGGCCTCGTCGGCGTCCATTCCGGCAACTTCCACGATCTTGTCGCGCGAGCGCTCGCCTCGCGCGATGGTCACGTCGCGCACGGGAACGCCGAGGAGTCCGGCGAGAATCTCCCGCACTTCCCTGTTGGCGCGGCCGTCGAGCGGCGGCGCCGCGCAGCGGATCTTGACGGCGTCGCCGTGAAGGCCGGCCAGCCCGGTCTTCTTCGCGTTCGCGACCACGTGGATCTTGAGCCGCGCGGCGCCCACCGGACGATCAGGGACCGTGCTGGAGATACTTCTTCTCGTACCGCCGGATCGAATCGAGGATGACTTCCGCCGCGAGCTCGCTCTTCTCCCGCCGCTGGATCTCCGCGCGCCTCCCCTCGAGGTCCTTGTAGATCGAGAAGAAGTGCTCGACTTCCTTGCGGTTGATCATGACGAGGACGTCGAGCGGATCGCCGTCCTCGTGCAGGTGGGCGGGCCCCATTCAGCGCTTCTCGAGATCGCGCTCCCCTGGCGTCATGCGAGCGGCGCGTCCCTCGCCCGGATGCGCCTGCGCCTCGTGAAAGCGCTCGCCCTTGAGTCGCACCGACTCGACGAACCCTTCGTACTCGCGGTCGCTCAGCTCCTCGGCTATTCCCGGTATCAGCCCCTTCACCAGCGTGACACGCTCCGCGAGCGTGAGCGCGTTGATCTCCTGCACGAGCTTGCGGAGAACCGGATGGTTCATCCAGTCGGTTTCCTTGCTGGTAGTCATTCCGGTCCCTTTCCCATTTTCCTTTCGCCGCGCAGGATCTTCGACAGGAGATTGTTCTGGCGCTGCAGCAGGAATCGCATCGCCCGCGTCTCATGATGCGTGCGAGTGAGCATCAGCGCCAGGTCCGCGCCGCCCCACAGCAACGCGGCGAACGCCAGCAGGCGCACCGCCTCGCCCATGATGGTACCCGGCGTCACCGGCATCCCCGAAGGATCGGTGACCGTCAAATAGATCTGCGCGAGCATGACGAAAACGAGAATGGCCGCGACCGCCTTCAACAGGATCGCGACCAGGCGAATCCCGCGCATGGGCTCCCGGTCCTCGTGCCGCATGGGCAGCTTGGTAGCCGGCTGCGCTCCGCCGCGCCTCCGTGGGGGCTCGCTACCTATGCCGTCGTCGTCGTATTTCGCCATAATTCGCTCGCCTGCCGTCGATGTCCGGCGTGTCACTCCAACGGAATCGGAAATAGCTATGCAAGCAATCGGCCGCCGATGCGCGGCGTACGCGCCACTGGCTCTCGCTCTGGGACTCGCCTCCTGCCGGCTGGCGCCGCCGGCCGCGGGCACAACCGCCGCCGGCGCTCAGCCCGAAGCGATGTCGCTGCTCGGGGAGCCGCTGTACAGCCCGCCGATTCCCGCGGCGGCGCGCGCGGTGTACGAGCAAAGGCTCGCCGAAGCCCGCCGGGCGTACGATCGCGCCCCGGGCAACGCCGACCCGATCATCTGGCTCGGCCGCCGCACCGCGTATCTCGGGCGCTACCGGGAAGCCATCGCGATTTTCACCGAGGGGATCGCGAAACATCCGGACGACGCGCGCATGTATCGCCACCGCGGGCACAGATACATCACCGTGCGGGAGCTGGACAACGCGATAGCCGATCTCACTCACGCCGGAGAGCTGACTAAGGGCCAGCCGGACGAGATCGAGCCTGACGGGATTCCAAACGCGCGCAACATCCCGACGAGCACCCTGCAGTCCAATATCTGGTACCACTTGGGGCTCGCGCACTACCTGCAGGGCGACTTTGACCGCGCGCTCCCGGCATACCGCCAAGCGATGCGGGTCTCCGGCAACCCCGACATGCTCGTGGCCACGTCGCACTGGCTGTACATGACGCTGCGACGGCTGGGCCGCAATGTGGAAGCGGAAGCGGTGCTGGCTTCGATCTCGCGCGACATGGACATCATCGAGAACGACGCGTACCACCGGCTGCTTCTCCTGTACAAGGGCGAGCTGTCGCCGGATTCCCTCGCTCCGTCAGGCACCGCTGCGCTCACCGATGCTTCCGTCGGCTACGGCCTGGGCAATTGGCATCTGTACAACGGTCGGCGCGAGGAAGCGATGAAGGTTTTCAGGCGCGTATTGAGCGGAGGCAACTGGCCGGCGTTCGGCTACATCGCCTCCGAGGCGGAGCTCGCGCGGCACTAGACCTTACAGCTCACCATCCCGCGCTTCTCCAGATAGCGCTGGTGATAGTCCTCGGCCTCGTAGAACGGTCCCGCTTGCTCTATGGCCGTGACGATCGGCCCCCGGTACAGCTTCGACGCGTCCTGCGCGGCCTTCGACTCCTCGGCCAGGCGCTTCTGCTCGTCGTCGTGATAGAAGATCGCCGAGCGGTACTGTGAGCCCACGTCGGGCCCCTGCCGGTCCCGCGTGGCTGGATCGTGCATCTTCCAGAAGGCGTCGAGCAGCTGCTGATAGGTGACCCGTGCCGGATCGTAGGCGACTTCCACTACCTCGGCGTGACCGGTCGTCCCGGTGCACACGTCCTTGTACGTGGGGTTCACAATCGTCCCGCCGGAATATCCCGACACCGCGTCGGTGACTCCCGGGATCTGCCTGAACGCGGCCTCGACACCCCAGAAGCACCCCGCGCCAAAAGTCGCCTTTGCCATTCTCTCTCCGGTTCGGTTGTCGGCGGGCGGAATCACTCGCGCAGCCGTGCCGCCGCTTCCACCGCAAAATACGTGACGATGAGGTCCGCTCCAGCGCGCCGGATCGCGACCAGCGACTCCATCATCACCGCCGACTCGTCGATGGAGCCGAGCGCGGCGGCGGCCTTGATCATCGTGTACTCGCCGCTGACCTGGTACGCCGCGATCGGATGATCAGTTTCCTCGCGCACGCGCCAGATGAGGTCCAGGGAGGGACCGGCGGGCTTCACCATGATCGCGTCCGCGCCCTCCTCGAGATCCGCGCGCACTTCCCGCAGCGATTCCCGCGCGTTCGCGGGATCCATCTGATACGAGCGCCTGTCGCCGAAAGCGGGCGCGGATTCCGCGGCATCCCTGAAAGGACCGTAGAAAGCCGACGCGTGCTTGGCGGCGTAGCTCAGGATCGCCGTGCTGTGAAAGCCGTCCGAATCCAGCCGCGCCCGGATCGCCGCCACGCGGCCGTCCATCATGTCGCTGGGGGCAACGATGTCCGCGCCCGCCGCGGCGTGCGACGCGGCCGCGCGCGCGAGCAGATCGAGCGTCGCGTCGTTGTCCACCTCGCCATCCCGCACGATCCCGCAGTGCCCATGCTCCATGTACTCGCACAGGCACACGTCGGTGACGACCACGATTCCGGGGAACTCCCGCTTGATGGCGCGCACCGCCTGCTGTACCGCGCCCTGCTCGCTCCACGCCTCCGAGCCGGTTGCGTCCTTGCGCTCGGGGATGCCGAACAGGATCACGCCGCCGAGGCGATGCTCGGCTGCGCGCTCGACGTCCCGCAGCATTTCGTCCACCGACGTCTGCGCCACTCCCGGCATCGACCGCACGGGGTTGCGCACGCCGGCGCCGTCGCGCACGAACAGCGGCAGCACCAGCCGCGCGGGCGTGAGATCGGTCTCGCTGAACAGCCGCCGCAGAGCGGGCGTCCGGCGCAGACGACGGGACCTCGATTCGGGAAATCTCGCCAAGCTCACTCCGGCTGAGGGGGTGTGACGTCCGCGGCCGCTCGCAGCTCCGCCAGGATGCTGGATCCGCCGCGCGCGCGAATCTCGGCGGCGAGCTCCCGACCGGCCAGCTCCGGGTCCGCGCCGTCCACCGTTCGCGAGCCGCGCACGATCTGGCGGCCGGCGACGTCCGAGATCAATCCGTGTAAAATGTATTCGCCGGCTCCATCCTTCGACGGCATCACCAGCGCGCCGATAGGCACCTGGCAGCCGCCCTCCAGCGCGGCGAGGAACGCGCGCTCGGCGCTGACGGCCGTACGCGTCGGTGCGTGTTCCAGCGGCGCGGTGAGCGACCGCATCCGCTCGTCGGACGCGCGTATCTGCACGGCGATCGCGCCCTGCCCCGCCGCCGGCAGCCATTCCGGCGGCTCGAGGAAAGCGCCGATGCGCTGGCTCGCGTCCAGCCGGATGAGACCCGCCGCAGCCAGGACCGCCGCGTGGAATTTCCCCTCGTCCATCTTCCTGAGCCTGGTCGGGACGTTGCCGCGCATGTCCACGACGTCGAGGTCGGGCCGCGCGGCCAGCAGCTGCGCGCGACGCCGGAGACTCGAGGTTCCGACGCGCGAGCCGGACGGCAAATCGGCGAGACTGCTCGCATCCGTCACCGGATTGATCACGAGCACGTCCCGCGGGTCTTCCCGCTCGAGGATCGCTGCCAGCTCGAGCCCGTCGGGCTGCTCGGTGGGAAGATCCTTCAGCGAGTGCACGCAACAATCCACTTTCTTTCGCCGAAGAGCGGATTCCAGCTCCTTCGTGAATAGTCCCTTCGCGCCGATCTCGCGCAGGGGCTCCTGCGTCTTCTTGTCGCCGGTCGTCCGGATTTTCACGATCTCGACGGTCACGCCCTGCGCGACGAGCGCGGACTCCACCATCGCCGCCTGCCGCAGCGCCAGCTCCGACGCCCGCGTTCCGATCCTGACCACGTCGCGCACGGTCGTCTCACCCACGGGTGTACGTCCCGACTATGGCGTCCACCAGTCCGTCGATCGTCGACTCCGCTGCTTCGATCGTGACGTCGAGACCCGCGTTGCGCGCGGCCTCGGACGTGATCGGCCCGATCGAAGCCGCGGCCGCGCCATGCGCGGCGGCCGCGCCCACGGCGTCCACGAAGCCCGTCACCGCCGACGCCGACGTCAACGTGACCAGATCGACCTCGCCCTGCTCCAGCGCCGCGCGGAGATTCTCGGCCCCCTCGGGCTGCGGCACCGAGCGGTACACCGACAGGAGCGTGACCGTCGCGCCCAGCTCTTCCAGCCCCGCGCGCAGCACGTCGCGCGCGCCCTCCGCGCCCACGTGCAGCACGCTCGCGCCGCGCAAGTCGTCGCGCTCGCGCAGCGCATCGAGCAGCCCTTCCGCGACGAACCGGTCGGGGATCACGTCGACCGCGATGCCGTGCTCGAGCAAGGCGCCCGCGGTCGCCGCTCCCACCGCGGCGATCCTGATTCCCGCGAGCGCGCGCGCGTCGCGCCCGCTCGACAGCAGCTGCTCCCAGAACAGCGACACGCCGTTGCGGCTCGTGAACACGATCCACTCGAACGCGCCGAGCTGCTCCAGCGCCGCGCGAAGCGGATCGAGATCGAGCCGCGCGATCCGCACGGCCGGCACCTCGAGCACGTCCGCGCCGAGCTCCCGGAGCCGGCCGCTGAGCGCGGGCGCCTGCTCGGCCGCGCGCGTCACCACGATGCGCTTGCCGAACAGCGGGCGCTTCTCGAACCAGGCGATCTCGTCCCGCAGCAGCACCGGCCAGCCGATGACGGTGACTACGGGCGCCTTCAGCCGCTCGCGCTCGATCGCGTCGCACAGCGTGCCGAGGGTCGCGACCACCGTGCGCTGCCTGGAGTGAGTGCCCCACTGGATGGCCGCCGCCGGCGTTTCCGCGGGCAGCCCGCCTTCGATGAGAGCCGCCGTCGTCTGCGGGAGCGTCTTCACTCCCGTGTACAGCACGATCGTGCTGCCGCTCTTCGCCAGCGCTCCCCAGTTCGTCGGGCTCGACAGCCTGGACGGGTCCTCGCTGCCGGTCACCAGCGTGACGGATGAAGCCATGCCGCGGTGCGTGACGGGAATTCCGGCGTACGCGGGCGCGGCTATCCCCGCCGTTATCCCGGGAACGATCTCGCAGGAAACGCTCGCCTCGGCGCACGCGATCGCCTCCTCGCTGCCGCGACCGAACACGAACGGATCGCCGCCCTTGAGCCGCACCACGCGCTTCCCTTCGCGCGCCAGCCGCAAGATGAGCTGATTGACGTCTTCCTGCGTCACCGACCGCTTGCCGCCGCCGCGCTTCCCGACGTAGAACAGCTCGGGGAACCCCGCGGATACCGCGTCGGGCGGTAGCAGCGCGGGATTGGCCAGCGCGTCGTACACGATCGCATCCGCGCTGTCGATCAGCTCGCGGCCGCGCACGGTGATCAGGCCCGGATCGCCCGGGCCCGCACCGACGAGAAAAACCTTTCCTTCCGCCATCGCCACCCCGGCTTCCGAGAGCATCGCCGTTAACGATAGTCGCTGGGCTTTGCTTTCGGCTCGCCCCCTTCCTCGGCAGTGGCCGGTCCGCGTCGCGACCTACGACGTGCCTATGTGGCCCTCGGCTGTCGCGGCTCTCATTGCCGGCTCGTTGGCGAGCTGGGCGCTTCGCGCCGGCCCACGGCGAATCCCCTGACCCGGGGCCGTCTTACTTGCGTATCAGCCGCGGGTGCGTGAACCCGTCGGGCCAATGAACCCGGTGGAGCCAGCGTGAGGGGTGCGGCGGGTGATCGTGCACCGTCCGATACGTCGCCCATGCGACCATTGCCGCATCGAACGCGATCGCTGCGAGCAACATCCCGATCGGGATCGCGAGTCCCACGAGCGGAATGACAATAAGCGCGGCTTCCATATAGCACCTCCGCCATATCCGGTCGAAGCGGCCGGCCTTGCATTGGAGTGAAACCGCTTCGCGTCGCAAAAACCATCAGGAAAACCTGCAATTCATCCCTGGTAATTCGCCGACATAGACGATCGGGAATCCGAGCCTTTGCGCAGGTTTCTCTGGCTTGCCGCACCCCTTTCGAGCCGCTGCGCGACCGCAGCGCGGCGCCCGGCTAGTCTACGTCGTGCGCCGGCTCGGCGTGCGCCGCCATGCAGCTCGGGCAGATGCCGTGGCTGAACCGCGTCCCCGTGTGCTGCGAGATGTAGCTCTCGACGGTGTGCCAGTAGTTCTCGTCGTCGCGGATCTTCCTGCAATACGAGCAGATCGGCAGGATCTCGCGCAGCGTCCGCACTTCCTCCAGCGCAGTCTGAAGCTCCCGCACCAGCTGTTCGCGCTCCTCCGCGGCCCGCTTGTTCCCGGTGATGTCGCGCGCCACCGAGTAGATCCCCTGCCTGGCCGAATCGGGCGCGGCGTTCCAGCGGAGCCAGCGGAACGAGCCATCCTTGCAGAGATAGCGGTTCTCGAACGACAACGCCTGTCCCCCGGCTCTGACAGCCGCGTTCTGGCGCAGCGTCCGCTCGCGGTCGTCGGGATGGACGAACTCGATGAACGGCCGCGACATCAGCTCCTCGCGGGTAAAGCTCAGCGTCTTCTCCCACGCAGGGTTGAGCCGTTTGAAATAGCCGTCGAAGCCCAACAGGCAGAGCATGTCGATCGCGACGTCGAAGAAGGCGTCCTCGAGCCGGCGCGGCTCCGGTGTGTCGGCTTCGGGCGCCGTCACGCCGTCACGGCGTCCGGGACGTCCGGGGCGGCCGGGGCGGCCGGGGCGTCCGGGGCGTCCGGGATGTCGCGGGGTGAGCGGCGGGTGATGATCACGACCCCCACGGAGCGGGTGGCGCGGGAACCGCGCGCGTCAAATCGAACTGCACGCGGAACCGGCGGTCGGTCCCCACCCGAATCAGCTCGTACACGAACCGATCCGGCTCGATCTCCATCGTCCAGACGTTGGTTGCGTAGACCGGATTGAGCGAGATCGTGTGCGCGTCCGCCGGAAAGCTCTGGCTGGTAGCGGTCCCTGGCCCGCGCGTGTCGCCGCCGTACTGCGTGATCGCGTCCGGAGCTCCGTCCTCGTGCCGGTGGTCGTGCTTGAGGCGGATCCCCGTCGCGGTACGGGTCAGCACCCAGGTCCGCGACCGGTCGTCGCCCACATGGAACGGAATGCGAATCTCGTTCGCGCTGCACTCGCGCACGTGCATGACCAGACGCTTCCCCGCCATGGCCGTGTCTCCCGCGGAGCCGGTGGAGAGCGCCACCCGCCCCTCGTATGCCCGGCCGCAATGGGCGCGGGCGGACGTCCAGAAGGTCCGCTGCTCCGGGGCCAGCGTGCCGGCCGACTGTGGAAACGTGGCGCAGCCCGCAATCAGCGCGGCGGCGGCCGCTGCGGCGAGTGCGCGTACGGTTGAGTTCATCATTTCGTCCGGTTGGGGAACACCGCGGGCTCTACCAGTCGGCTGCGCGCGGCGGCACTATTGCGGTGAATTGCAGCCCTTGAAAGCTAGCTGCTAGCTGCTGGCTTTACTTCGGTCGAATCATCCCTCCAGCATCTCAATGAGCCACGACGACATCGACGTCCTGTTGCAGGAGCACCGGAAGTTCCCGCCCCCCGCGGAGTTCCGGGAGAACGCGCACGTGCGCACGCTCGACATCTACGACCGCGCGACCGCGGACTACGAGGCGTTCTGGGCCGAGCAGGCGGCGACGCTGCAGTGGTCGAAGCCCTGGAAAAAAGTCCTCGACTGGAAGCCGCCGTACGCCAAGTGGTTCGTCGGCGGCAGGCTCAACGTCTCGGTCAATTGCGTGGACCGGCATCTCAATGGGCCACGACGCAACAAAGCGGCGCTGATCTGGGAAGGCGAGCCGGGCGAGCGGCGCACGCTGACCTACTGGGACATGTATTGCGAGGTCACCAAGTTCGCGAACGTCCTCCGCGGGCTGGGCGTGGGCAAGGGTGATCGGGTAGCGATCTACCTGCCGATGATACCGGAAGTCATCATCTCGATGCTGGCCTGCACCCGGATCGGGGCCATTCACTCGGTGGTTTTCGGCGGCTTCTCCCCCGAATCTCTGAGCGACCGGATCAAAGACTCCAAATGCAAGCTGCTGGTGACGGCCGACGGCGGCTACCGGCGCGGGCAGGTCGTCCCGCTCAAGCGCAACGCCGACAAGGCGCTGGAGGAGACGCCGTCGATCAAGAACGTGGTGGTCGTCCGCCGCACGTCGGCCGGACACGAAGACGACACGTTCGCCGAGATGCAGGACGGGCGCGACCATTGGTGGCACCAACTGGTCGACGACGCTGCGATCGGCTGCGAGCCGGAAGAGATGGATGCCGAAGACGTGCTGTACATCCTGTACACGTCGGGGACGACCGGCAAGCCGAAGGGGATCGTGCACACGACCGGCGGATACCTCACCGGCGTGGCATACACGACGAAGATGGTGTTCGACCTCAAGGACGAGGACGTGTTCTGGTGCACCGCGGACGTCGGCTGGGTTACCGGCCATTCCTACGTGGCTTACGGGCCGCTCGCGAATGGCGTGACCTGCCTCATGTACGAGGGAGCGCCGGACTGGCCGGAAAAGGACCGCTTCTGGGACATGTGCGCGCGCCACGGAGTCACGGTCCTATACACGGCGCCGACGGCGATCCGGGCATTCATGAAGTGGGGGGACGAGTATCCCGCCAAGCACGACCTGTCGCGGCTCCGCCTGCTCGGCACGGTCGGCGAGCCGATCAATCCCGAAGCGTGGATGTGGTACCAGGAGCACATCGGCGGCAACCGCTGCCCCATCGTCGACACGTGGTGGCAGACGGAGACAGGCTCGATCGTGATCTCGCCGCTGCCGGGCGTGACCGACACCAAGCCCGGGAGTGCTACCAAACCGTTGCCGGGCTTCTTCGCGGAGCTGCTCGATTCCACGGCGCAGAGAATCCCCGTGGGCGGTGGCCTGCTGGCGCTCACCAAGCCCTGGCCCGCGATGCTCCGAACGATCTGGGGCGACGATGACCGGTACGTGCAGACGTATTTCACGAAGTGGGATGGGCGGCCGGATCTCTACTTCCCGGGCGACGGCGCCAAGCGCGACGACGAGGGCTATTTCTGGATCCTCGGCCGCGTGGACGACGTGTTGAACGTCGCCGGCCATCGCATCGGCACCATGGAAGTCGAGTCGGCTCTGGTCGAGCACCCCTCCGTGGCCGAAGCCGCGGTCGTGGGCAAGACGCACGAGCTCAAGGGGCAGGCGATCGCCGCGTTCGTGACGCTGCGCGAGGGGTTCACGCAGAACCCCGCGCTCCGCGACGAGTTGCGCGATTTCGTGGCGCAGAAGATCGGCGCGATCGCGCGCCCCGACGACATCCTGTTCTCCGCCGATCTCCCCAAGACGCGCTCGGGCAAGATCATGCGGCGGCTCCTGCGCGACATCGCCGAGGGGCGGGCGCTGGGCGATACGACAACGCTGGCGGACCCGAACGTGGTGGCGGCCCTGAAGGTTCAGTACGAGGATAAAGAGTGACTAGTAACTGCCCTTAGCCCTTGCTGTTCGGCTCTTACTAGTCACTAGTCACCAGTCACTAGTCACCATTTTCTGGCACGACTGCTGCTTAGATTGACTCCACCTCAACAACGCCCGCTCCATGCTAAGTCGCCTGTTTCCTGAATCCATATTCTCGCGCAAGCTGAATCCGAACGCCGAGCGCCGGCTCAAGCTGTCGCAGGCGCGCGCGGAGGAGACGATCATCCGCGGGCACGTGGACAACGCGCTGATGTTCGTGGACACGCTGGCCGAGGACCTCTCGTTCGACCGCGCGATTGACACGTACGTGCGCGTGATGGGGATCCCGGAGCCGCTGGCGAGCACGGTCGCCACGAGGGCGCTGGTGCAGCTGGGCCGCGACCTGGTTCCGTTCAGGCGCCGCGCGCGCGAAGAGGGGCAGGAGGATCAGGAGACCAAGCCGCGACTGCGGCTGGACGACGCGGCGGCGAGGAAGAAGACAGTCCAACGGGCGTAGGGCTGTCGTTGGGGAGGGCTCTGTAGCTCCTGGAATGTTGCGGGGGAATCCAGGCCGTGAGCAGCGAGCTATTAGCAATCAGCCATCAGCAACTGCTCACAGCTCAAAGCTCACGGCCTGGATTCCCCCGTAGCATTCCTGGAATCACCGCGTGCCAAATAATCCCAGACGCTAACAGCGAAAATCGCCAGCACGATCACAGCCGACACGACGCACCACTGGCAGATCGCGCGGATAACGAACAGCTCCAGGTACGTCAGCCAGGCGGAGAACAGCACTCCGAACCCAGACAGCAGCACCAGCGCCAGCGACAGCCGCCGGGAACCGGCAAAACGCGCCTGCAGCCCCGCCAGCGCAACCGCGAACGTCACCACGTAGAACCCGACGCCCCACGCCGCCACCGGCGCGCCCAGGAACACCGCCCACGGGCTCGAGTTCACCGTCTCGCACGAACCGACGCGGCAGGACAGCTCGCCGATCGCGCCCAGCTTGTACAGCGTCAGGTACAGCGCGACGAAGATCCCGGCGAGCGCCAGCGCCGCCACGACCTCGCGGCGACTCACCTGCTGGTGTCGCTCCCCGCCGCACCCGCGGCCGCGCGCGCGGAATCCACGGCAGCCTTGACCTCATCGTACGTCATCGGGCCGGTGTACATCTTCCCGCCGATGAAGAACGTCGGCGTCGAGTTGACGCCTCTGCGGCCGGCTTCGGCGGCGTTCGCGTCGATCCGCGCCTGGTGCCGGCGAGAGTCGTAGCATTCCACCCACGCTCTCAGGTCCAGGCCCGCGGCCTGTGCGGCGGCGCGCAGCGAACCCTTGGGGTTCTTCGTGGCGTACGTGCTCCATTCGTGCTGCCGGGCGTATATCTGGTCGTGCATCGCCCAGAACCTGCCCTGGTCGTCGGCGCACGCGGCGGCGTTCGACGCCGGCTGGCTGTTGATGTGCTGTGGCAGCGGCAAATCGAAGTAGGTAAGATTCGCCAATCCGGTCTCGATGATTCTCGTGCGGACGTCGGGCTCCGTTATCGTCGCGAACCGCGCGCACGAGGGACACTCGAAATCCGCGAACTCGACGATCTGCACCGGGGCCGCGGAATCACCAAGCAGGTACCCGCGGGCCGTTCCGCTGCCGGGCGTAACCGGTACCGGCGCGTCGGCCACGGTAGTGGATGGGCCGGACCTCAGGGCGGCGTAGGCGAGCCCACCGACTCCGGCCGCCGTGATGGCGCCGAGAATCAGGTAGAAGCCGAGTGGCCGACTTGATGCGTTGCGAGCGGTGCGAACGGAGCTCTTCCGCCCGGAAGGTGCCTTCTTTTGGGCCATTTTGCTGTCTCGAGACGACGGGATGAACGGGATGAACGGGAAAGGTAAGTCCATGAACGCCATTTACGGCTATGCAAGCTGACAGCATCCGGGTCCCGGTCGGTCCGGGAGCGATCCACGTGGAGCGGTACGGCCACGGCGGCACCGGCATAATTCTGCTGCACGGGTTCGGCACGTCGGGCTTCCTCTGGCGCAACGTCGCGCCGGTGCTGGCCGAAGCGGGCCATACTGCCTACGCGGTGGATCTGTTCGGCTACGGCGAATCGGATCGCTCGTTCGACGCGGACTTCGGCATCGCCGCGCAGGCCGAGTATCTCGACGCGGCCATGACCGCGCTCCGCGTCGCCAGGGGCGTGATCGTCGGCGTCGACCTCGGCGGCGTCATCGCGCTGCGGCTGGCGGTCACCCGCCCGGAGCGCGTCCAGCGGCTGGTGTTGATCAACACGCCGGCTTTCGACGAGCTCCCGCCCAAGGACATCACGTCCATGCAGCGGAGCACCGCGAAGTTCGCCGTGCGGGTCACTCGCGGAGTTCTCGGCGCGGCGCCGCTGCTGCGGAGCGTGCTCGAGGGCGGGGTGGCCGATCCGGCCAAGATGCCGATGAAGCTCGTCGCGCGATACCTGGCCTCGTTCGCCGGCCAGAACGGGGTGCAGCATCTGCTCGCGCTCGCGAGCTCGGTCCGGCGGGAGGATTTCGAGGACCTCGATCTGAGCGGCATTCACGCGCCGACTCTCGTCGTCTGGGGAGATCAGGACAAGTGGCTCGATCCGAAGCTGCCCGACCGGCTGGTGAACGCGATCCCGGACAGCAGGCTGAGCCGCGTGCACGGAGTCGCGCGGCTGGTCCCCGAGGAGAGTCCGGAGCAACTGTGCGAGCTGCTGCTGAGCTTCATCCGCTCGCGGGATCAGACGTGATCCCGCGAGCGGCAGCAGATTGCGCGGCGGGACGCGTTGTAGTCCAAACCCTTAGCGATCTCGCGGTGTCGAACGTAGTGAAACCATGGAGCACTCGACGGGGTAATTACAAGCAGCCGGTGTTATCTTTACAGTCGGATCACACACTCATGACAATCAGGAATGGCGAGAAAGACCTCTAACAGACCTAAAACGTTCTCGGCTGGGCCCAGCGTATTCGAGCGGGCGCGCGATGAGATGTTTCAGCAGATAATGCAGTGCGGCGTCGTGCAGGCCGAAGCGCGACACCAGGAAGAGTGGTTCGACGATACGATGGCGTACTTCGAGGACCGGTATCACGAGCTCGACGCCGTCGAGCTGACGGAGCTGCGGATTCTTGGCGAGCGGTTCGCCCGTCCCGCCAAGGGCAACGTGGCACAGGAGTCGGCGAGCGCGGCCTGAAAAAGCTCGCGCTGCCGTTCGAAACGCCCCGCCCTAGAGCGGGGCGTTCTTGTTATCTGGGGCGCGTGTCACCGTCGCCGCTCGAGAGCCCGGCGCAGGATCACTCCCACCCGGACCCCGCCGCCGACGCCGAGCTCGAACGCGGGCGCTATCTCGCGGCGGGCCGGCCCCTCCACGCCTGCCAGGAGCAGGAGATAGTTGCGCGAGCCGTCCCCGAACCGCGCCGAAACGCCGCCCGCGCCGTACGGGGCCCAGCGCCGCTCCCTGAACGGATCGAGCGTGAACCGCGCGATCAGATCGCCGCGTCCGGTCACGCCGCCGGCGCCGGGTCCGATGCCGCCGACCACGCCGAACCGGACATATGTGCCGAGGGGGGCCGTCACGCCGAGCCCCGCATGAACCGCCCAGGCGGCGCCCGTCATCACGTCGAGCCGGGCCTCGGGCTGGAGCCGCGGAGCGTTCTGCGCGCCCGCCTGAACCCAGGCGAGCAGCGTCGCCACGAGCGCACCGAGAGCCGCTCTCCAAAAGATCAACGTCCTGGCTTCGGCTGGAGGAGGAGCTACCGCGGAGGAACGGTGGTGTCGGCGGCGGCCTGGCGCTCGGCGCTCGCGGCCTTGGCCCGATGCCACAGAGCCAGCGTGTAATCCACGATCGACGCCGCGGAGAATGCCCCGATGGCCAGCACGAGCAGGTCGACCGGCGCGCGCCAGAGCAGCACCACCACTAGCAGCGTCAGCTGCAGCACGGTGACCGTCTTGCCCAGCATCCGCGCCTGGAACACGGCGGGCCGCAGCCATGGGACGACCCTTGCAACGAGGAAGCCGATCGCGGTCGCGAAATCGCGCGACAGCACAATGAAATACTCGGGAGTGGTGATCTTGCCGTCGAACAGGTACACCGACAGCGCTGTGAGCACGAACGCGCGGTCCGCGATGGGATCGATGAGCGCTCCCATCGAGGTCGACGTGTGCTGCCGCCGCGCGAGCCACCCGTCGAGAAAATCCGTGAAGCCGGCCGCGGCGATCAGCGCGATCCTGGTCGCGTCGTCGTCGAGCGCGATGAACGCCGCCGCGAGCACGAGCCGCGAGAGGGAAACGATGTTCGGCAGATTCATCGGCACGGCGCCAGGCATCCCTCGAAGCTACGCAGCCCGTGAATTGCTTGCCAGCCGTGTCGACGTCATCTAGCCTTCTCACGTGATTCCCCACCCATCGCTGATGGTCCCGCTGTACGTCATCCTGTCGGTGATGATGTTCGCGTGGAACGTCGTCGTCGCCGGCAGGATAGCCCAGCTCCGGCGGGCCCCCCGCAACTTCGCCACGCTCTCGGCGCTGTGCGGGCTGCTGCTCGCGCCCGCTCTGCTGATCGCGTTCGCCGCTTCGTCGATTCTGTACGGAAGGGCGATGCAGCCGCTGTTGTGGGTGTGGCCGCTGGTCGCGGTGATGTTCCTGCTGCAGGTGATATATGCCCTGAGCAAGCGCCTGGTGACCCCGATGTTCGGCGTCCCGATCCTGTTGTACAACACCGTCATCGCCGCGGTGGCAGTGAGCAAGTTCGTGGTCTCCCGCGGCGCCGAGCCCCCCGAGTTCGTGCACGGGCTCGCGGCGGCGCAGACCAGCGCGGCCGGAATCGTCTTCGGTACCGCGGCGCTCTGGCGCACCGCGTACGCGCAGGTTCCGCTGCTGGCTCCCGCGCTCCCGGCGCACTGGCGCACCACCGGATTCGCGCGGGCGGTGCTCGCGCTGATCGCGATGGCCATGACCGCGGTGGTGCTCGTGGAAGTCCCCGACGGCCTGGCCGCGGTGCGCAGCTATCCGCGGTACGAGAGTCAGCGGCTGCAGGAGCGGCCCGCGGGCGATTTCGCGCTCGGGCTCAAGATCTTCCCGGACCTGGGTGGGCCGGTCTCCCGCCTGGCGCTCCGCAACGACACCGCGCTCGCGCACCAGCTCGAAGTCGACGTCGTCAGCGTCGTCCTCACTCCCGAGGCGATCGAAGGACCGACGCTCGACTCGCTTTCGCGCGCGCTGGCCGGACTGCGCGCGGACACCGTGCTTCTCGTCGTCTCTCTGGGATATTCGCCCAAGGCCAACGGCCGGCTCGGAGAGTCCGTCACCGCGTTCAACCAGACGCGCCTGCGCCACCTGGATCAGATCATCCGGCGGCTGCGCCCCGACATTCTGCTGCCGGCCGTCGAGCCGTACGGCGAGGGAGCCCGCGCCCTCGGCACGCAGCCCGTGCAATTCTGGGTCGATTACCTGACGCGCGCGGCGCAGCTCGGACAGCGCCTGCGTCCGGCGATGAGGGTCGGGGTCGCCGCGTCGAACTACGGCGTCCGCGACAGCGTGCTGTACTCCTGGGCCGCGCGCCCCGGATCGCCGATGGACGTCGTCGGCTTCACGCTGCTTCCCGGCTTCGACGGGGCGACGACGCTCGACACGCGCACGCGGATCGCGCAGCGCTGGCTGTTGCAGAATCCGGAGCGGCAGAAGCCGCACTGGGTATTCAACGCGGGCGGGTTTCCCGCAGTGCACGGCGAGAAAAGTCAGGAGCTGGCGATCTGGGGCGCACTCGCCTGGGCGACGACGCAGACCGCGATCAAGGGCCTGATCGTCGGCGAGGCCGGGGATTACAACTCGGAGCGCGGACTGCGAGCCCCCAACGGACGACTGCGTCCGGCCGTGGCGATGCTCACCCGGGCTCGCGCGGGTCTGCGCGAAGCCGCCGCCCCTTAACGGCCCCGCACCACTCCTTCCGCCCGCCTCGCGGGATCGAAGCACGCCGCGGCCAGCCGCCGTACCTGCTTGCGCGTGACCGAGCGGATCTTTCCCTCGAACTCCGCGGGCTCGGCCAGCCGCCCGAACAGCCAGGCCTCGATCATCTCGGACAGCAGCGCGGCGTTGCTCTCCCGGCGGATGACATGCGTCCCCACCGCGTATTCCTTCGCGCGCTCGAGCTCCTCCTCGGTGACCAGCTCCTCCCGCAGCCGCTGGAACTCGCGCAGCAGCCCTTCCCGCGCTCTTTCCTCCTTCTCCGGCGCCGTGGCGATGTAGCCGACGAAGGTGCCGGCAAGCGCGCGCTCGATCACGTGCACGCCCACCGTGTACGCCAGCGACTGGCGCTCGCGCAGCTCGTCGAAGAACCGTCCGCCAAGACCGCTGGCCATCAGTGAGATGAGCCGTGCGGTGAACCGGTCGTCGTCGCGGCGCGACGGCGCGGGAAACGCCATCGCCAGCGCCGTCTGCGCCTTGTCGCGGTCTTCCGCGGAGAGCCGGACCGCGTCGGGCCACACGGGGCGCACGAGCTGTGCGCGCTCGTCGTACTCGATCTTCCCGAACACGCCGGCCGCGGCCTCCGCCGCGCGCCGCGGCTCCACGTCGCCCACGATGCCGACGACGACGCGCCCGCGCGCCACCGATCGCGCGTGCCGCTCGCGCAGATCGCGCGCGCTGGCCGCGTGCAGCGATTGCTCCGTCCCCAGCGTGGACCGGGCATACGGATGCGCGCCGTACGCGGCCGCGCCCGCGAGATGGATGGGGTACGAGTACATGTCGTCGCGGAACGAAGCCAGATCCGAGAGAGTTATCGAGCGCTCGGTCTCCAGCGCGTCCTGGCTCAGCGCGGGATTCTCGATCACGTCGGCGAGCAGCGCCGCCGCGGCTTCGAGCCGGCTTGCCGGCACCGAGATGCTCCAGCCGAGCGTCTCCGCGGTTACGCTGGTCGCCATGCTCCCGCCGAGGAGCTCGGCTTCGGCGGCCAGCTCGTCGGCGGTCCGGGTGGCCGTCCCCTTCAGCGCTGTGCGCGCGAGCAGCAGCGCCAGACCGGAACGGTCCTCGGTGTCGTAGGCCGCGCCGGCGGCGCTGACCACCGCGAGGTGAGCCATCGGCACTGACGACCGTTGCCGCACGAGAATGGGGAGCCCGCGCCCGGTCCGGAATACGTGCACCCCGTGCTCGACGCCAGCCTCCTCTACCGGCCGCGTGTGGACAGCCGGCGCCGCGCGCGGAGATTCGTGCCGCAGCCCGGCGTCGCCCCCCTGCAGCAGCGCGTTGAGCTCCGCGGCTCCCGCGGCGACCGCCGGCGCCGACTCGGGACGATAGATCATTACGCCGCAGCGGTCGTTCCCGAGAAATCGCGCGGCGGCGTCCGCAACGTCGCGCTCGTCCGCGCGCAGAAAGCGCGCGTAATAGTCTTCGCCCAGCCGCCAGCCGCCCTGCGCTTCCCACTCCGCCAGATAATGCGCCTGCCCTTCCATCGTCTCGAGGTGGCGGATCCAGCGGCTCTCGAACAGCCGCCGCGCGCGGTCGATCTCCGCGCGCGCGATGTCGCCGTGTCGCAGGGAGTCCACCTGCGCTCGTATTCCGCGCGCGGCGTCCGCGGTTTTCTCCGGCTCGGTCTCGGCGTGGATGACGAATACGCCCACGTCGGTCGGCGTGTAGTTGCTCGCCGAGACGGAAGACGCGAGCTGCCGCTCCCGGACCGCGCGGTACAGCCGCGACGAGCGTCCCGCGGAGAGCAGCATCGCGCCGAGATCGAGCGCCGGCGTGACGGGATCGTCCAGCGGCGCGGTGCGCCAGCCGAGCGCGAGCTGCGTCTGCGCGACGTCGCCCGAGAGCTCGCGGTAGCGGAAAGCCGGCGTGCCCGTCTCCGGCGGCCCGCGGTCGCGCGCGACGTCGCCGGCGGGCATGTCGCCGTATGCCCGCTCGACTTCCGCGAGAGCGGCAGCCGTGTCCACTCCGCCGGCGATCGCCAGGATCGTGTTCGACGGGCGGTAGTAGGCGCGGTAGAACGCGAGCATTCGCTCGCGCGTCAGGCCGCGGAGCACATCCTCCCGTCCGATGCGCCAGCGCCGCATCCGGTGCGTGTCGTGCAGCAGCGCGTAGAGGTTCTCGGTCACGACCGCCGCGGGGTTGTCCTCCTTGCGCTTGGCTTCCTGGATGATCACCTCGAGCTCGCGCGCGAGCTCGGTCTCGTCGATCAGCGCGTTGCGGTACGCGTCGGACTGGATTGCGATTCCCCTGGCGAGCGAGGCCGCCGGCAGGACGGTGTAGTAGCTCGTGTGGTCGTAGATCGTGTGAGCGTTGAGGTAGCCGCCGCTCGCCTTCGTCTGCCGCGCGATCTCGCCCACTCCGCGCGTCGGAGTGCCCTTGAAGAACATGTGCTCGAGCACGTGCGAGATTCCGACGGAATCGTCGGGCTCGTCGAAGTATCCCGCCTTGACGTAGGTGACTATCGCGACGACTTCCGAATCGGGGTCTGCCTTCACCAGCACCGTGAGGCCGTTGCCAAGCACGGCGCGTGTCACCCCGGCGGGAATCACTCTGCTATCGCCTTCCTGTGGAGTACGACGAGCCCGGCGAGGAAAAAGATCACGCCGTAACCCACGAGCCAGGCGGTCCCGGCAATGTCTATCTCCGTGCCCGCGAACAGCGCGCCCTGGAGCTTGCCGATCTGGTGGGTGGGCGGCAGCACCCAGCGCGCGACCTCGTACCATGCTTTGTCGGCCGCGAGGGTGCGCGACAGCGCGCTCGCGCCCCAGAGGAGCACGAGCATCGCCCAGTCGAAGCGCGTGATGGTCGAGAAGAAGAAGATCGTCCCGCCGAGAGCGAGAAAAGTCGCGACAACCATTATGAGCGGCACCATGGGCGAAGCCCACCCCACCAGAATCCAGAACGCCGACAGCAGGATCAGCGTGGCGAGCAGCAACCCGGTGAGCGTCACGAAAAACTGGAGCGCGTAATACGCCGGCATCCGCACGGGCTTGGAGAACAGGAACCGGTAGTAGCCCCCGATCCTGTCGTTCGCGACGATCCCGCTCGCCGCGATGACCACGAGGATCGATACCTGCTGCGCGACGGCGATTTCGAGCAGCTTGCCGGCGACCAGCTCGGGGGCCATCTGCTCGCGGAGCGCGATGTATCCGGGCCACAGCACGGACAGTCCCATCAGCCCGCCCACGAACAGCAGAGCGACTCCGCGGTCGAGCGCGAAGTCCCACAGCTGCCACGGCACGTACGAGGCGACCTGGCGCCGGTTCATGCGCTCTCTCCCACCGCTTCGCGGAACTGCTGCTCGAGCACGGACCTGGTTGGAACCACCGCCGCAACGACCCCGCCGGCCAGCATCAGCTCGCCGAGGCGGCGGTTGAGAGCCACGACGTCGGACACGACCACCTCGTACTCGCCGCGACCCACGGCCGCGGCCTCGGGGAATACCCGCATAAAATGCTCGGCGCCCGAGGCCAGCGAGATCCGGTAGGTGAGCGCGCCCACGGACTGCTGGTCCAGCGAGCTCGTGCCGACCACGCGCTGGAGCCTGCCGTGATCGATGATCGCCACGCGGTCGGCGAGGCGCTGCAGCTCGTCGAGGTTGTGCGACGCGATGAGCATCGTGCGGTTGGGATCGCGCAGCCCGCCGACTATGTCGCGAAAGCGCTGCGTCCACACCGGGTCGAGACCGTGGGTCGGCTCGTCCAGGATGAGCAGCTCCTCGTCGCGCAGCAGCGCCTGCGCCAAGCCGAGCCGCTGCAGGTTTCCCTTGGAGAGCGCCTTCACGCTCTTGCGCCGGTGCTCGCCGAGTCCGAGGGTCGTTATCACCTTCTCGACCGATTCGGAGATCCGCTCGCGGGGGATGTCGGCGAGGATCGCGTAGCGGGTGAGCGCCGCGTCCGCGCGCCACCGCTTGTTGATCGTCACCAGCTCCGAGAGGTAGCCGATCCCGTGCTTCTCTATGTACGACCGCGGCTGCATCCCGTTGACGCGCACGCGGCCGTCCGACGGATGCAGGAACCCGAGCAGGACGCCGATGAGCGTGCTCTTGCCGGCGCCGTTGGGGCCCGCTATCCCGAAGACTTCTCCGCGCGGGATCTCGAGCGAAAAGCCGTCCACGGCGCGAACGCTCCGGCTGGTGAGAGACCGGTACGTTTTTCCGACGTTGTGGAACTCAATCATGGGGCGACCGGGCTCCAGGATGTTGCAGGGAATCCAAGTTAGGAGTGTGGCAGTCGGGAGTGATGAGTTCGGAGTAGCAAACGAGGACACTCCTCACTGATGACTCCGCACTGCCACACTCCAAACTTGGATTCCCCTTCCGCGCGCTCGGGGTCGGCAACGCGGGAGACCGCCGCGCTCAGGCAGATACGGTCGTTATCTGGCGCACGCCGACCACGACCCCGTCCCCGCCTGGCCGATGAACCTCAGTCCCAGGTCACGGTTCCCCAGCCGGATGAGCGAGCATCCGAGAAATCCCTTCGCTGCCGAGTCGGCGGGGTTGAGCTCAATCGCGCGCACGAAGAACCTCCGCGCGAGATCGTAGTTGCCCTGCGAGAGCAGCAGCATTCCCATCTCTCGCTGCGCGACGCTCCACGCCGGGTCGAGCCGGATGGCCGTCTCGATCTCGCGCCGCGCCGCCGCGAGATCGCCTTCTTCCCGGGCTATCCGCGCGAGAAACACGTGCGGTGTGGCCAGCTCGGGATTCTCCCGCGCGATCCGGGTGAACTCTCCGCGCGCCGCCTCGCGCCTGCCATCCGCCATCATGCGGACCGCCTTATCCATGTCGTCGCCGCGATTCTGCATCGCGTAGTAGGCCGCCACGCCGGCGAACGCGAGCGCCACGACCGCGATGGCGATCCAGCCCCACGTGGGGAGGCCGGCCGCGCGCTCGCGCATGAGCGGCCGAAGCCCCGGAGCCGGAGGCACGATCGCCGGCTCCTGCGGCGCGGCGGCAGCGCGCTGCGCCGAGCTGTATCCCGTGGCGGCGGCCGGTGCGCCGGCCATCGCGGACGCGGCGCCCGCGGTAGCCGCGTCGCGGCCGGGTACGCCCGTGGCGGTGTCGAGCTGCGCGAACGCGTCCTTGGCGGCCGCCACGTCCGCCGGCGTGGGCTTGTAGCTCACGTTGTCGCACCGCTCGCGCGCGGCGAGGAACTCGAGCAGCGCGTGCGCCTGCGTCAGGGTGATCATCTCCCGCTGTCGGACTTCGCGCACCAGCGCCTGACCGCTCAGCGCCGATCCGCCGAACATCCGGCGCAGGACCGTCTCCAATCCGCTCCAGATCTCGATCAGGTCGGCCGCGAGATCTTCCGAGCTGCGGGGAGTGTCGATCCTGGTCACTACGGGCCGGATGTCCGCCAGCGCGGAGTCCGCGCCGCCGCCGCCGTAGCCGGCCGTCATCTTACGATCCGGACAAGCCCTGCGTGCGCGATCGCACGGACGAAGCTCTCAGCGTCCGACGTGGACACCGTCTTCCCGGTCAGCGTAAAAGCGCGGCGTGCCTCGGTTGCCATGTATTCCTCGATCGTTCTGGTGCGCGCCGTCGGGCTCGCCCGGTGCATCTGGTCGACGATCTCGTCCCAAGTCCCTTCGAGCTGACGGCGCTCGTCGAGCGCGATCGTGTGCAATTCCGGTTCCTCGCGGCCGGCCAGCGACGTCAGCAGCGCGCCGAACAGCTCCAGCTGGCCGCGCGCCTGCTCCTGGTCCGACTCGACGACCTTGGCCTCGATCTCCGCCAGCATCTCGTCTATGTCGTCCGGCTCGCCGGCGAGATCCTTCAGCCGGTCCTGCCACGGCTTCAGCTCGGCGTCGTTGTCGCGCAGCCGATACACGGTCTTCTTGAGCTCGATGATCCGCCAGATGCCGAGCTCGTCCCAGTGGTCGTCGGGCGACGACCGGTCGAGATGATACAACGCGGCCTCGTAATCGCCGCGGTCGTACAGAATGTTGCCGAGATAGATGCGGGCCTCGCTGTGGTCGCTGTCGAGCTGGAGCGCGCGACGCAGCGTCGTGACCGCGCCGTCGTTGTCGCCGAGCCGGTGCTGCGCGTAGCCCACGCATGCCACGGCTTCGGCGGACTCGGGCGCCTGCTCCACCGCGACCTCGAAGAACTGCTTGGCGTCCTCGATCAGGCCTTCGCGAAACAGCGCGCGTCCCACCTGGAGCATCAGCTCGAGATCGTCGCTGTATCCCAGCTCGAGTATGCGCCGGAAGGACCGGAGCGCCGCTGCCTGCTGCCCGAACTTGAGCAGCGTCTCGCCGAAGCCGGCAAGCGCGTCCTCGTGCTCCGAGTCGAGGATGAGAGCTTCCTCGAAGCTGCGGCGGGCCCACGCGAACTCCTCCCGCGCGTGAAAAGCGTATCCCAGACCGATGTGCAGCTCGACGGAATTCGGGTACACGTCGAGCCCTTCGCGTAAAGTCTCTACTGCGTCGTCGTACCTCCCTTCGTTGTAGAACTGATGCGCACGCTCGTCGTACTCTTCAGAACTAAGGAAAGGGGTAGCCATTTTGGTGCATTCCTCCGGCGCGAGAGAACCTTTTGAAATTGTACCACTTGTGCGCTCGTTAGTTCAACGGTTTTTTTTCGGGGCGGCGAGCGCTACGGCGATGCGCGCGGCCAGATCGGCGTTGCTCTCGAGCAGCGCGAGGTTCGTCGCCACCGACCTTCCGCCCGTCGCGCGCTCCACTGAAGCGAGCAGCGCGGGGGTCGCTTCCCTTCCCGCGATGCCCGCGCTCTTCAGCTCGCGCAGTGCCGCCGCCACCGCGGCCCCGATCTCGTCCGGCGCGAGCCGGCTGCTCTCGGGCGGCGGATTCCCGACCAGCACGGCGCTCGTCATGCCCAGCGCGAGATGCCGCTCGAACAGCCGCGCTACCTCTTCCGGCGAATCCACGCGCCACGCCACCGGAATCGCCGCGCCCGCGGTGTAGAACTCCGGCAGCCGGTCCGTGCCGAACCCGACGACAGGGACGCTCAACGTCTCGAGCCGCTCGCTGGTCGCGCGGAGATCGAGGATTGCCTTGGCGCCGGCACAGACGCAGACGACCGGATTCCGCGACAGCTCGATCAGGTCCGAGGATTCGTCGAAGGGCGCGTCGCGATGCACGCCGCCGATTCCGCCGGTGGCGAAAACCCGAATGCCCGCGCGAGCAGCGAGCACCAGACTCGCGCTCACCGTCGTCGCGCCGTCGGCGCCGAGCGTGGCCGCGGCCGCGAGATCGCGCGCCGCGACCTTCACGATTCCGTCCCGCGCCAGGAAGCGCTCGAGATCCGCGTCCTCGAGGCCTACGACCAGTTCGCCGCTCGCCACCGCGGTGATCGCCGGCACGGCGCCGTGACGCGCGATCGCGCCGAGCATCCTGTCGCACGCTTCACGGTTGGCGGGCTCCGGCAGCCCCTGCGCGAAGACCGAGCTCTCCAGCGCGACGACCGGCTTGCCGGCGGCGAGCGCGTCGGCCACACTGGCGGAGACGCGGAGCGCTTCGCCCGCCTGTCTCAGGTTACGACCGGCGTGGACCCGGCGAACTTCTTCCAGCTCCCCGTCGCGAGCGACGCGTCGATGGCCTCGAAGACCGTGTCCAGCTCGGCATCCTCGGTAAAGAAGTGTGGCGCGATCCGAATCCCCGCGCCCACGCGGTAGTCGATCAGAATGTCCTGCGATACCAGGTCCCGCGCCACGAATTCCGCGCTCGGCAGGTCGACTGCGACGGTGCCGCCGCGCCGCGCCGCGTCCCGCGGCGCGCGCACCCGGTAGCCACGCTCGTCCGCGAGCTCGATCAGCCTCGCCGTCTGCCGCATGCTCTTGCGCCTTATGGCATCCACCCCCGCGCGCCGCACGATCTTCGGACCCTCGGCGCCGGCGTACAGCGCGGGGATCACGGGAGTGCCGTTGAGCCAGCGGAACGCGCCGGTCGTGAACCGCATCGCCGGCTCAAAGCTGAACGGCTCCTCGTGTGCCTGCCAGCCGGTGAGCGCCGGCGACAACCGGTCCCTGATCGCGGGCGAGACGTACAGGAAGCACGCGCCCGGTCCGCCGCACAGCCATTTCAGGACGCCGCCGGTGAGAAAATCCACGCCGAGCGCCTTGACGTCCACCGGCAGAATGCCCACGGAGTGGAACGCGTCGAGCGCCACGAGCGCGCCCATCTCGTGCGCGCGGCGGCATATCCGCTCCGCGTCCATCACAAATGCCGACCTGAACAGGACGTGCGACACCGCCACGAGCCGCGTGCGCTCGTCGATGGCCGCGAGCACGCGCTCGGTGTCGATCGCGATCCCGTCGTCGGAGGGAACGCTGACGACCTCTGCCCCGAGCCGGCGCGCCATCTCGTGCGCGGCGTATCGGACCGAAGGAAAATCGAGCCCCGTCATGACTATCCGGTTGCGCTCCGGCGGGAAATCGAGCGCGGAAAAAACCACGGACTGGGCGATGGTCACGTTGGGCAGCATCACCACTTCGTTTTCGCCCGCGCCGATCAGCGGCGCGATTACGTTCCCCACGGTGACCGGCATCTCCCACCAGCCGAAGTTCCATGCCTTCACGCCGTGATCGCCCCAGGCCGCGGCGTATTCCGCGAGCTTCGCCGGCACGCTGCGCGGCATCGGTCCCAGGGAGTTCGAGACCAGGTACGTGGTGCGCTCCAGAATCGGGAATTCGCTCCGGAGAGCGAGCAGCGGGTCCTGCGCGGTCACTCCCCTCCCGGCCGCAGCGCGCGGAACTCGGCGTCCTGATTCCACGTCGGGACGACCGGCGAATCGGCGAGCCAGCTCCCGAACCGGTATGCGATGCCCGCGAGCTGCGCCGCGCCCGTCAGATCGAAATCGGGCCGGTACTCGTCGGACGGCTGGTGATACCTGTGCGCGGTGTAGTCCTCGTTCTGCTCGACCCCCCACCCCTCGGGCCGTCCGACGAACTGCACGCCGGCGCCGATCGACGCCGAAGGCACGCCGACCTTGGCGAAGGAGAAATGGTCCGAGCGGTAGAAGTAGCCGCGCTCGGGGTGCGTATCCGGCTCGATGGTGACGGTGTCGGCCCGCACGAGCTCGGCCAGCATCGAGCCGAGCGAGCTCTTCGTGTCGCCGAGCACGCGCAGCGTCCGCGCTCTGCCGAGGAGATTTCCGCCGTCCACGTTGAGGTTGGCGATGATCCTGTCGATCGGCACGGTCGGATGCGCGGCGTAATACTCGGACCCGAGCAATCCGGACTCCTCCGCGTCCACGAACACGAAAAGCTGGGATCGCATGACGCGCGGCGAATTTGCGGCCGAATTCGCCACGCCGAGGATCACCGCGACGCCGGACGCGTTGTCGGACGCGCCGTTGTAGATCGAGTCGCCGTTCACGGGCGGGCCGATGCCGAGATGATCGAAGTGGGCGGTGTACGCGACGTACTCGCCGCGCTTCACTGGATCCGTGCCGGGGACTACCCCCACGACGTTCACCGCCTGCAACCGCTCGACGGTGTTGGGGAACGACATCGACACGTTGATGCCGGTCGAAACCGGGCGGAAATCGCGCGATTCCGCCGAGCGCGTCAACTGCCCGAGATCGACGCCCGCCTGCGAGAGCAGCGCGGTCGCCGCGCTGTCGGTGATCCAGCCGCGCACTCCGATCGGCGCGGGGCCGGTCGCGGGGCGCGGCAGCATCCGCTGCTCCTTTGCCCACGATCCGACGACCGTGTGCCAGGGGTAGCCGGCGCGCTCGGTGGTGTGCACGATGAGCATTCCCGCGGCGCCGCGCCGCTCGGCCTCCTCGAACTTGTACGTCCATCGGCCGTAGTACGTCATCGCGCGCCCGCCGAACAGATTCGGCTCGGCCGCCGTCTCGGGCGGGTCATTCACCAGCACGAGGAGGATCTTGCCGCGGACGTCAACGTCCTTGAAGTCGTCCCAGCGGAACTCGGGGGCAGTGGTGCCATACCCGACGAAAATCAGCTCTCCCGATGCTTCGCTCCGCGGCGCGGCGGAGCCGGCCCACACGACGACGTCCTCCGGGTAGCGCAGGCGCGCGCTCGCGCGGCCGCCCGCCACGACGAAAAGCTTCGACCGGTCCGCGCCTACCACCTCGATCGGGAACTCCTGGAAGTACGAGCCGTTCACGCCGGGCTCGACGCCGAACAGGCGCAGCTGCGACGCGATGTACTCCGCGGCGAGCCTGCCGCCGCGCGTGGCCGGCGCCCTTCCCTCAAGCAGATCGGAAGCGAGGAAGCGTATGTGCGCGTCTATCTCGCGGGGTTGCACGAGGTGCCCGCGCTGCTGCGCCGGAGCCGCGGCCACCACCGCGGGCTCCACGCGGCTCTGGTCGGTCGACGGCGGAACGGTGGCGCAGCCGGCGCCGGCGAGGATCACGGCGAGCGGCAGCATCGAATGGATTCTGGACATGGCGGCTGTGGAGGGTCGAAGGTTTTGCAACCAATATATGGTTGGACGATGCCGGCCATCACTCCACTGATTACGCTTGCACAATGACCGCACTGCTCCCGGAACGGATCGCGCTGGTACTCGGCGGAGGCGGCCTCAAGGGGTTCGCGCATATCGGCGTGCTGCGCGCGCTCGAGGAGCGCGGAGTCGTGCCCAGCCTCCTGGCTGGCACGAGCATCGGCGCGCTCATCGCCGCCGCCGCCGCGGGCGGGACGAGCGTCGGCACGATGGAGGAGCGCGCGCTCGCCGTGCGGCGGCGCGACGTTTTCCGCCTGAACCGGCTGGGGATGGTCCGCGACAGGCAGCGAGCGGTTTCGATCTACCTCGAGGCGCCGCTCCGCGAGCTGTGCGAAGCGGTGGCGCCCGCGGCGTCGTTCGACGAGCTCGACATACCGGTGCTGGTCAACACGGTCGACCTCGAGCAGGCCGCGCAGGTGGTGTGGGGTCTGCCCGGACTGCGCGACGTTCACGTGCCCGACGCGGTGTACGCGTCCTGCGCGCTCCCCGGGTTCTTTCCTCCGGGCATCGTTGCCGGGCGAGTCTGCGCCGACGGCGGAATCATCGACAACCTCCCCGTCACCATCGCGGCCCAGGGGATGGACGCGGTGATAGCGGTGGACGTCGGCAGCGCCGAGATCATCCGCCGCGAGGACATCCTCACGCACGGCTTCGGCTCGATCTACATGCGCGCGGCCTCGTCCATGATGCACGCGCTGCAGCTCGTCCCGCTTATGCACTGGGCGGGCCCGCCGATGCTCCTCATCCGGCCCAAGGTCTCCCACATCGGCTGGTTCAGCTTCTCCCGCACCTCGGAGCTGATCTCCGCCGGGTACGACGCGGCGAGCGAGGCGCTCGATTTCTACGACAGCGCCTTCGAGCAGGAGAGCGGCGTGTATCCGCGCCGCGACATGCGCATAGAGGTGGACAAGGCCAAGTGCATCGGCTGCGGGCTGTGCGCCGCGCTGGCGCCGGACCTCATGGGCATGGGCACCGACGGCAAGGCATTCTCCCGCGAGCGCGTGGTGAGCTGGTCCCCCGCGGACGGCGACTTCGTGCACCACTGCCCGACGTTCGCGATAGCAGCCGAGCGCGTGGGCGCGGAGCCGGCGACCGCGTTGGAAGGGACGCAAGCCAATGAAACAGTGACTAGTGACTAGTGACTAGTGACTAGTGACTAGTGACTAGTGACTAGTGAC
>JBBEBQ010000002.1:27431-44954 GCA_040882285.1 Gemmatimonadaceae bacterium | reverse complement strand
GCTCCTGAAAGATCCCGCGGCCGAGACTGGCGCACGCGCTCAGCGCGACCAGCGCGAACATGGCACCCGCAAACTTTGACCTGCGCATCATTCCTCCCCGTCCGCGGAACCGCCGGCGGACTCTTGTCGTTTTCTCCGCTTCTGTCACCCCGGGGCGACGGCTGGGTGGACACTCCGTTCCCGAACCCCGACCGCGTGGCGGTCATCTTCTCGTATCCAAGGGAGCTACGCTTGTTCCCGAGGTTCCTGGGGAGTGCTCTTGCGGGATGTGTGCCGCGCGGGGTGACTAGGGCGCGGCTCTGACCAGGGCGGACCCGATGGTGAACGCGACCCCACGCCCGACCTCGGCGACCCAGATCACCAGGCGCCGACGGTTACGAGACTCGCGCACGACGCCGCGCAAGCCGGCGAGTGGACCTTCCTGCACGATCACTTCTTCTCCTGGTTTGTACTCCACGGGTTCCGCTACCGCCTCGGGAGCAGTGTCCTTTCGCTCCAACGCATTGCGGAGGTCGCGGACGAATCCGTCCTGGAGCAGGGCGGGACGGCCGTCGTGCTTGACCACCGTCAGCACGCCCGGGGTGCGCAGGACATCGTACCACTCGACCGACCCCGCCCGCGCGAACAGGTACCCGGGAAACAGCGGGCACACCACGTCCCGCCAGCGGTCGCTCCACCGGCGCCGCTCGGTGATGGTCGGTAGCCACGTCGAAAGGCCCAGCGCGGCGATTCGCGCTGCCACCTTCTTCTCGGCGCGCGACTCGGTCCAGATCACGAGCCAGGACCCGGGCGGCTTGTCTGCAGAGCTGTTGTCGAACTGGATCATGAGCATCCGGATGCACGGTCAATCACATGCGCGCGAAAGGCCGAGGGAAATTGCAAGGAAACCACCGAAATCTCTTCCTACCCTGCTTTTGCCGCGGTCTCGCTCTCCGCCTGCAGCTGCTCGATCTCTGCCCGCAGCGCGTCGTATTCCTCGCGCTTGAGCGCCAGAAATCGCCGCGTCAGACTCGCCTTCGCAGCCACTCCGTCAGGCGTCAGGAGGTATGCGTAACCACGTTTGTTGGTGCTGTTGCGAAAGTTGTGCGCCTTCACCAGGCCCTTGGCCAGCAGCGCGCGCAGGCAGTAATTCGCCTTCCCCAGGCTCACGCCCAGCTCGCGTGCCAGCTCCCGCTGCGTGAGCTGGGGGCTACCGTCGAGCGCGCGCAGCGTGTTCAGGAGCGAGGAGTCGGGTACCGGCATGGGTCGGATTGGTCGTAGTTGTTCAATGGTTGAACATTACGGCCCGATCGCCAGCCACGCAATAGTGAAGGGCTTTAGGCAGGGGCGGCCTAGGGGAGCGTGCTGAACAAAACCATCAGCAGCCAACCCAGCGGGACGATGGTTAACACCCAGAGCACGATCATCATCTACCGGATCGAATTGAACAGGCCCAGGATCATCCCTGCGATCGGAATGACTGTGCCGAGCCAGATACCGACCAGCCACTTGGTCTGGTCTCCGAGGCGCCGCTCCACCCGTACCTCGAATTCCGCCATTTGCGTCTGCATCGAGGCCAAGCGCTGCTCCAACTTCAGGTCGGACGCGGCAGAACGGTCATCCATCGCCGTGAAACGCGCGTCCACCGCCGTGAAGCGCGCGTCCACCGCGCCAAAACGCTGGTCAATCTTCGCGTCGAAAGCCTCTTTGAGCGCCGCGAAGCCTTGCTCCATCTTCAGCTCGAACACTGCGAAGCGCGCGTCCATGGCCGCCTGGAAACGGTTCCAGTTGAGCTCGTTCAGTTCGTGGAGCTGCGTTCGGTAGGTGTCATCCACGGCGTTGAACCAATCCACGAGCTCGTTGGCGATGTCGTCGCCCAAACGATCGTAGAACTTGCGGGAAAGTTTCGCGGTGACTGGCATGCGAGCCTCCTGAGGAAGCCCGCGATGTAACTATGCGCTGCCGCGCCGCCGGCATCAATACGTTTTTCATCTGACCGATATCGTCCGAATTGCCGGTACCGCCGAGAGGACGCCGATTACTCCGACGGCTCGTGATCATCGTCCTGCGGAGCTGGCTGCCCTGCCCTATCACGCAACCCGGCCCACCACGCCAGCCGCCGCGCGATCTCCTTCTCGAACCCGAACGGCCCCGGCTTGTAAAACTCCGCCCCGCGAAGCTTCTCGGGCAGGTACTCCTGCGGGGTGTACGCCGCCGGATCGGAATGCGCGTACTGATAGCCCTCGTGATAGCCGAGGTCCTTCATCAGCTTGGTCGGGGCATTGCGGATGTGCAGCGGCACCGGCTCCGCGGGTGTTTCCCGCGCGGCGTCCATCGCGGCGCCGAGAGCGACGTACGCCGAGTTCGATTTGGGCGCGGTCGCGAGGTACACGATCATCTCGGCGAGCGGCAGATAGCCTTCGGGCGGGCCGAGCACGTGGTACGCCTGCCGCGCGGCGACCGCGACCTGCAGCGCGTTCGGGTCGGCGACGCCGATGTCCTCGGCGGCCATCGCCAGTGATCGCCGAAAGATCACCATCGGGTCTTCCCCGCCCTCGATCAGTCGCGCCATCCAATACAGCGCTCCTTGTGGATCGCTCCCCCTGAGCGACTTGTGCAGCGCCGACAGCATGTTGAAATGCCATTCGCCGGATTTGTCGTGGTGCGCGAAGCGTTTTTGCAGCGCGTCCCTTACTGTGGCGACATCGATCGCGTGGCGGCGGACGGTGGGGAGTCCCCTTGGGTCGCTACGCGGGCTGCGCCCGCTAAGACGCGACCCGCCGGGGACCCCCGCACCGTCCGCCGTCCCAGCCTCCGAGAGGTGTGAAGCGGCGGCTTCAAGGGCAGTAAGCGCACGGCGGGCGTCGCCGTCGGATTCCGACACGAGCAGGTCGAGCGCGGCGGCGTCTATCGCGAGCTGGAGCGATCCAAGGCCGCGCTCATTGTCATCCAGTGCAAACCGCACGATTTGGCGAAGGGCGTCTTGGCTGAGCGGCTCGAGCACGAAGACGCGCATGCGCGACAGCAGAGCGCTGTTGATTTCGAACGACGGATTCTCCGTCGTCGCGCCGACGAGGGTGATCGTGCCGGCTTCCACGTGCGGGAGGAAGGCGTCCTGCTGAGCCTTGTTGAAGCGGTGGATCTCGTCCACGAACAGAATCGTTCCGCGGCCCAGCTCGAGACGCTCCGCGGCTTCGGCGACAACTTCGCGAACGCGCTGGACGCCTTCGGTCACGGCCGAGAAGGGAACGAATTCCCTATCGGTGTACTCGGCGATCAGGCGGCCGAGGGTGGTCTTGCCCGTGCCCGGCGGGCCCCAGAACACCAGTGAGCCCACGGTGCCCGTCTCGATCGCCTGCCGCAGCGGCTTGGCGGGCGCGAGCAGGTGCTGCTGCCCGATGAACTCGTCGAGCGTGCGCGGCCGCATGCGCGCGGCGAGCGGCTGGGACGACGCGGGCGGCTTGAAGAGCGATTGTTCCCTGTCGGCCGCGTTCGCCGGCGGGCGGTGGTGCTTCTTAGGCATCGCGGCGCGAGCGGTCGTCCGCGGCAAGGAAATGATCCGCATCGGCAGCGAAAGATGCCCTCGGCGACGGCGCAAAATTGTATACTTGAGTCATACAGGCGAGGGGATCAATGAGCAACGACCGGTCCACCGCGGCACCGCCTCTGGACGAGTTCGAGCGCGTGAAAGCGATAGTCACAAGCTATCGCCTCGTGGATACCCCTGCGATCGTGGCGGCGCGGGAGTACGGCTACGACATCGGACTTCTGAAAAGCTCGGTAGCGCGCGCATTGCGGTACCAGGCGCCTCCCGCAATTCATGCGACCACGGCTGGCCGCCATGTCCGTGAATCGCCCAGCGGGGCGACGGACGACCGCCTGGCGGACACGGCGGTCGCGATGCTCCGCCAGCTCACGGCCGAGCGCGTGCGATTCGTCGTGATCGGCGGCGTCGCCGCGCAGCTCCACGGATCGGCCCGCGTGACCCAGGACCTCGACATCCTGTATGACCCGGCGCCCGACAATCTGGAACGGCTCGCTCGGCTGCTTCTGAGCTGGCGGTCGTATCTCCGCGGCGCCGATCCCGGTCTTCCGTTCAAGCCCGACGCTGCCACGATCAAGCTGATAGAGGTGCTTACCCTCGAAACCGGGCACGGCGATATCGATGTCCTTCAGCGAGTCGCCGGGATCGGTAGTTACCCCGATGCGTTGGCCGACATGGAGCCCTTCCGCGTGGCGGATTTCGCGGTGCGAGCTCTGTCACTCGACGCCCTGATCAAGTCGAAGCTGGCAGCCGGCAGGCCGCGGGACCTGACCGAAGTGCTCGAGCTGAAAACCCTGCGAGACATCGCGGAGCAGCAGCGGGCTGCCCTCGACGCAGGCGGCTAGCACAATTGCTATCAAATGCGATACTATCGGTCATATCAACTCACCGGGGGATGATTGCCGCGCAAACCCACAGTGAAAAGCCTTGGCTCGAAGGGGCGAAAGGTGAAGGAAGTCGGCCTGTGGGCCGACATGGTCGACGAGTATGTCGCGCGCCTTCGAGAGCAGAGACTGCACGAGATGTACAGCGCCGGTGCCAAAGATTCGACCGATGCGGATCGGTCCGACCGGGAGCTCTGGCTAGGCGCTTATTCCGGCCGGCAGTAAGGGGGCCCAAGCCGAGCTAGGCCGGCTTCACCCCGGCAGCATCTGCCGCGCCAGCAGGTAGATCCCGCACCCCGCGAAAAACGCCACCGGCAATCTCCACCCGGGCTTCGCCTGAAATTCGGGGACCAGGTTGGACGCGCCGACGTACAGCGTCACGCCGCCGGCGAGCGCGAGTCCGTGCCGCGCCAGCGGCTCGACAAGTCCGGTAAACAGCACGCCCAGCACCGTCGCCGCAGCCAGAGCCGTCGCCGCGGCCACGGCGCGCGCGCGGCCCGCTCCGGCCGCGAGAAACAAGCTCGATATCGCCACGCCCTCGGGGATCTTGTGCAGCAGAATCGCGAGGAACACGAGGATGCCGAGCGTGCTGCTCACCGCGAACCCGCTCGCGATCGCGACGCCGTCTATGAACGTGTGCAGCAGCAGCCCCGCCAGCGCGGACCATCCCACGGCCGGCGTGACGGCGTGCTTCTCCTCACCGAAGTGGAAGTGGGGCGCGAGCGTGTGCTGCGTCAGGTGCACCAGCAGATAGCCGAGCAGCACGACGAACGCGGCGCGCGATCCGCCTTCCTCGATGGCGTGCGGAATGAGGTCGAGCAGTCCAACCGACACCATGAAGCCGGCGGAGAACGCGAGCAGCGCGTCGAGCCCGGCCTCGCTCCACCGCGTACGCGCGGTGACGGCTGCAGCACCCAGAATGTTGGCCGCGCCGGCGAGAACGGCGTAGCCGAGCGCGACGAGATCTACGTTCATGTTGGGAGAACTACCAACAGCCAATAGCCAATAGCCAATAGCCAACAGCCCCGTCGTCAGGCGAGTATCAGCGAGAGACGCTCGGCCATCGCGACGGTCGACTCGGACAGCAGCGGCGCGGGCGCCCTGTCCCACGACGGCGCGCGCCACGGCTTCTCGGCGAGCGCGCCGAACTCCTCGAGGCCGCGCGCCTGGAGGAAGTACGCCCAGCGGTCGGTCCTCGAGTACGCGAACAGCTCGATCTGCGGGGTGAGCGTGAGCTGGTCTTCCACCGTGTACGCGGAGATCTCGACGCCGCCGTACGTGGCGAGCGGGACCTTGAGCCGGGCGACGGCGTCGCGGAAGTCGGGGAGCGCGATTCCCTCGCCCGTCCAGACGCGGTCCGTGCGCCGGTCCTCGACGGAGACGTCGATCGCGGGTGGGAGGTGCTCGCTCAGCGTATAGAACAGGTCGACGACGCGCTCGGCGTTCGCCGCGACGTGCGCTTCCCACACGCCGTCTCGCTGCACAAATGTGAACCCGTCGGTCCCCGACCGGAACCGTTTCCAGATAGTTGCTTCAGGTTGTCGCGTTCTGAAGATCATTCTTTTCTCGGTTCCGCCGCGGGCGGGGATGGGTGTCCCCGTCGGGCACCTACGCTACGCTAAGACGGTGCCGACGGGGACCCCATCCCCTGCCCGCGGCAGCATCCAGGAGAAACATACTTCGAACGGCGACAGCTACTGCAACTGTCAGGCACCGGTTCCGGGAGGACTCTCCTCCCCCTTTGCCAGCGCCAATAAACGGTCAGGCGTGTTCAGAGACGGATCGCGGACGACGGCATCGAGCAGCGCGTGCAATGCCCTGCCGAGCGCTGGACCGCTCAGCCCGAGCTTCTGCAAGTCCGTTCCGTCGACCGCGAGGTCGCTCAGCTCCACGGGATCGCGATACGCAATCCGCAAAGCCCGCCTATGCAGCGAGCTGACAGACGACGCGGTGGGCGCCTCCTGCCCCGCTTCGCGCTCGGCCCACCAGCGCGCGTCGGCCAGGCGGAGAACAGAGGCAAATCGCGTGCGACCGGCGACAGAGACCCAGCGGCGAATGTCGGCGTCCGTGGCGCCGGGAGCGGATAGCAGAGCCGAGCGCATCGAGGGCTCCAGCTTGGCCAGCGCGTCGAGCAGCGATGAAATCCACGATGCGGCCGCGTTGGAGAAGCGGAGCGCCTTCAACGCGTTCCCTGACCGGCCGGCGGGCGCTGCCGCGAGCAACATTGCCACCCGCAGGAGCCGCCGCTGCGGACGCGTAGCGAGAATCGGGCGGCGGAGATGGTCGATGGCGCGGAGCTGCAAATCCGTCACGCCGGCGAGATCGAGAACCAGCGTTGCGAGCGCGCTGCTGTCCCGCCACTTCGCGAATGCGCCGCTCGGACACGGGACCTGGTCCATCGTCTTCTCGATCTCCTGCCGCACACGCTCGGGCGAGAGTCGCGTCATGTGCGGCGCGCTGTCCACGATCGCGGCCCAGGTTTTCTTTTCGATCTCGAAGCCATAGCGCGCGGCGAAGCGAATCGCGCGCAAAGCGCGGAGACGATCCTCCCGCATGCGGTCCCGCGGATCGCCCACGGCCCGGACGATCCCGGCGCGCAGGTCCTTCTCGCCGTGAAACGGGTCGTGCACGACGTTGCGCGTCGGCGAGTATGCGACGGCGTTGATGGTGAAGTCGCGGCGCGCGAGGTCCTCGTCGAGCGACGCGCCGAACTCCACGACGGCGTGGCGGCCGTCGGTCTGCACGTCGCGCCGGAACGTGGTGACTTCGTGCATGACGTTGTGCTCGTCGAGCACGCCCACGGTGCCAAACTCGATTCCGACCGGCACCGTTCGCCGGAAGATCTTGCGAACCTGGTCGGGCGTCGCCGCCGTGGCGAAGTCCCAGTCGAGGTGCTGCTCGCCCAGCATCGCGTCCCTCACCGCGCCCCCGACGCACCAGGTTTCGTGGCCCTTGTCCTCGAGCGTCCGGGCGATCTTGAGAACGGCGGGTGGGGGGTTGAGAGTGGCCATTATCGGGGCGCGGCCCCCGACCGATGGGTGGGCCCCCTGCGCCTCCTACGCGCGCACACTACGCGCGCTAAGACGGAGGCTTCGGGGGCCCACCCCTCGGTCGTGGGCTTGAGCATCGGGAGGATGGCCGACTGCGGACCCGCCGGCGGGCGCGCGCGAAGTCCGGGTCCTCGAAGCCTCCGTCTTAGCGCGCGTGGTTTGCGCGCGTAGGAGGCGGAGAGGACCCGGATTCGCGTGCGCCGTGCGCCATGGCTCGCGATCACGGCCCGCCCATCGCGCCCAAGCGTGCCATCGCGTCCCGCGCAAGCCGGTCGGCGTCCGCGGCGGACTCGGCAACGGCTTCGAACGCGTACGTGACCAGGGCGTCGGCCAGGAGAAGGTCGGGGGCGACTGCGGGCGTCTGCGGCTCCGCCTTGAGAACCCGCTCGAGCACGCGCTCACCGGCCTTGAGCAGCGCCCCTGGCGCGTTGGAGACCGGCAGCGCCAACTCCGCGGCGAGCTCCGCGCGCAGCGCGTCAGCGAGGGCGGCCGGCGGCGCGGGGTCGCGCGCGTCGAGCCACTCGCCCAGGGTCACTTGGCGGCCGCGAGGTGGCGCCGGATCACGTCGGGGACCGTGGCGAGCAGCGCGGGGACGTCCACCGATTCGGGCAGACCGGCCTGAGCCATGTGCGGCTTGCCGCCCCCCCGTCCGCCGGCAGCGGCCGCGATCTCCTTGAGCACGTTGTCGGCGCGGACGCCGCGGCCGCGGAGGTCGTCGCTGACGACGGTCAAGAGCGTCCGCTTGCCGTCGCCGAGCGTCGCGACGAGCACGGCCGCGCCGGTGCCCATCCCCTCGCGGAGCGCGTCGCCGATCGCTTGCAGCGTTTTCAGATCCGAGGCTTCGACCGTCGATGCGATGACGCGGACGCCGTCGACAGTCTGCGCGCCCTCGATCAACGCGCCTGCGCCATTCGGGGTGGAGCTCGCGCCGACGCCGCCCGAGCGCCGCGCTTCGGCGAGCTGTCGCTCGGATTCCCTGCCCTTTTCCAGCAGCGCCTGCACGCGCTTCACCGCCGCGCCGGGCTGCGCCCGCACGAGCCGCTCGACTTCCGCCAGCTCGCGCTCCTTCTCCAGCATCTTCTCGAACGCGAGCGGCCCGGTGACCGCTTCGATCCGGCGCACGCCGGCCGCGACTCCCGTTTCGCTGCCGATCCGGAAGAGCCCGATCTCCGCGGTGTTGCGCACGTGCGTGCCGCCGCACAGCTCGGTGGACACGCCGGGCACCCTGACCACGCGCACGACGTCGCCGTACTTCTCGCCGAACAGCGCCATCGCGCCTTCCGCGATCGCGTCCGCATACCGCTTCTCCTCGAACCTGAGCGGCGTCGCGGCGAAGATCGCCCGGTTCACCTGCTGCTCGACGGCGGCGACCTGCTCCGGCTTCATCGGACCGTTGTGCGTGAAGTCGAAGCGCAGTCTGTCGGGCGCGACGAGCGAGCCGGCCTGGTGCACGTGCTCACCCAGCACCGCGCGTAGCGCGGCGTGCAGCAGGTGCGTGGCCGTGTGGTTGCGTTCGGTATCGAGACGTCGCTCCCGCGGCACGCGTGCGGTTACCGGACCGAAGCGGAATTCACCTTCGATCTTTCCAGCCACGGCGATCCGCCCGTCCACGCGGCGCACCTCGTCGACGTCGAGCCGCCAGCCGTCACCGACTACCTCGCCGGCATCGGAAATCTGTCCACCGGATTCCGCGTAAAACGGGGTCTCGCGGAGGACGATGGCCGCTCGCTCGTCGCCAAGAATCTTGCGCGCGACGACTTCGGTCCTCGTTTCGGTCGTGTCGTAGCCCACGAAGGCCGGAGTCTCGAGGGAGGATAAAGCGCTATTAGCTATTGGCTGTTGGCTATTGGCCAACAGCCCCGTTTCCGTAATCCCGTACTCCGCGGTGCGAGCACCGACCTCGACCTGCGGCTGGAACGCTTCCCACCCCTCGCCGAAATCATCCGCGGCCGATACGGCGATCTTCTTCGACTTGCGCTCCTGCTGCGACTGCGCGCGCTGCGCGCCCAGCGCGCGGTCGAAGCCGGCGATGTCCACGGTGTAGCCGCGCTCTACGGCCATGAGCTGAGTCAGGTCGATCGGAAAGCCGAACGTGTCATACAGCTTGAAGGCGTCCTCGCCCGGGATCGTCCCTTTGATGTCGGTCGAGCCCTGCGTGGTCGAGCGCGGCGCAAGCTCCTCGAAGCGGCGCATGCCACCCTCGATGGTTGCGAGGAAGCGCTCCTCTTCCGCGCGAGTCGTGACAACGATGTGCTTGCGGCGCTGGCGCAGCTCGGGGTACGCGTCGCCCATGGACGCGATCACGGCTTCGACCGCGGCGTGCATCACGGGACGGTTCACGCCCAGCAGCCAGGCGTTGCGGACCGCGCGCCGGAGGATGCGCCGCAGCACGTAGCCGCGGCCCTCGTTCGACGGAAAGACGCCGTCGGCGAGCAGGAACGCCACCGCGCGCGCGTGGTCGGCGATGACCCTGTGCGACGCGTAATTCCCCTTCGATCTCGAGTCGACCCCGCTGCTGGCGGTCGTCGCCAGCTCGAACTCGCCGCCGCGCGGATCGTACCGCACGCCGGTCTCCTTCGACACCGCGGCGATGATCGGCGCGAACAGATCGGTGTGGAAGTTGTTGGTCTTACGCTGCAGCGCGGCGGCGACTCGCTCGAGACCCATACCCGTGTCCACGGCCGGCTTGGGCAGCGGGACGAGCGTACCGTCGGGCTGCTTGTCGTACTGCATGAACACGAGGTTCCAGATCTCGAGGAAACGACCGGCCTCGGCGCCTTCGACGAACGCTTCTTCCGAGAACTCCGCGCGGCCGAGCTCGGTCCACTCGCCCGTCGCGCCTGCGGGAAATTCCCAGTCGTCGGCGATGTGGGCGAGGTCGACATAGATCTCGGAGCACGGTCCGCACGGGCCGGTGTCGGCCATCTGCCAGAAGTTGTCCCTGTCGCCGAGCCCGTAGATGCGCGACGGCGCGAGCCCGGTAATCTCGGTCCAGAGCGCGCGCGCGTCGTCGTCGGTCTGGTGCACTGTGACGCGCAGATGCTTCGGATCGAGCTTGAGGTCGACGGTGAGGAACTCCCAGGCGAAGCGGATGGCGTCGCGCTTGAAGTAATCGCCGAAGGAGAAGTTGCCGAGCATCTCGAAGAACGTGTGGTGCCGCGCGGTGTGGCCGACCTGCTCGAGGTCGTTGTGCTTCCCCCCGGCGCGGACGCACTTCTGCGACGACGCGGCGCGGCGGGATCCGCCCGGCGGCTCGGCTACGCCCAGAAAAACCTTCTTGAACGGCACCATGCCGGCGTTGACGAACAGCAGCGTGGGGTCGTCCACGGGCACGAGCGAGGCACTCGGCTGCACGCTGTGCCCGTTGCGCTCAAAGTACTCGAGAAAAGCGTTACGAATCTCAGCCGACTTCATGCGCCAAATGTAAGTGAGTTTTGGGTTTTCGGTCGTGAGGTTGCTGCATAGTGCCACACGGCCCGCGACGGTGGAGGCACCCTTCGCGTGCTACGCGAGCAAACTACGCTCGCTAAGACGCACGCTATGGGAGCCTCCACCATCGCGTGCCTTCTTCACCTTAGAACAGCCGCGCGATCGCCACACAAAACTCCTTGCAGGGCGCATGGATCGGCGAAGATCGGCCTACCCGCGCACAAACTGCCGCAGCAGCGAGTAATCTCCCGCATCCGCGTGCTGGAGCGCGGTGACGTACCGCGCGCGAAGGGCGGCGTCGCTCAGGCTCGCGCTCTCGCCCCACGTGAATGGCAGGCGACCCCAGGAGCGGAGCAGCAGGTCGGTCGCCAGGCGAGCGTGACGGCCGTTGCCGTTCGGCCACGGGTGAATGTGAACCAGCTCGTGATGAAACCGCAGCGCGATGTCGTCCAGAGCTTCCGGTGACCTGTCACTGGATTCGTAACGCGTCCGCGTGTTCACGACGAGGTTCTCCATCAGCTCGGGAACCTGCGTCCAGGGGTACGGCGAGATGTTCTTGTCCGAGATTCTGTACGTGCCCGCCCATCGCCACGTCTCGCCGAACATTCGCCGGTGCAGCTCCTTCAGCGCGGACGTGGACAGCCATTTCTCGCTCCGGTGCCGCGAAGCCCAGCGGGATGCCCCGGCGATGTTCAGGGCTTCCCACTGGTTGAGCTGAGCCTGCGTCTGGAGGTGCCCAGGTACCAGGGCGTGCGCTTCGTCCGGATCGATCGGCGTCGCGCCGGAGTCCGCGCGCTCGTTCCCGGCGGTGTCGTCCGCTGCCGCCCTCCTCAATCCCAGATCTCGCGAGCGCCGCCGGTGAGCCAGGACTCGGCATCCACGGCTTCCGCCAGCGATCGCGCCACCCCGCTGTCCTGCGCCTCTAACCGCATGCTGTGAACGATCCGATTCCGTTCTTCGATCGCTTTGCGCCTGGCCTGTTCTTCGACTGCCCGCTGCAGTCCGGTCCTCGGCACGAACGCGATTCGCAGCTCGCAGTCGAGCGCCTCGGCGGCCTGGCGCAGGGTCGCGACTGTGGCCGTGCCCGCGGCTTCCCTTTTCTCGAGAGCAGAGACCGACGGTGCCCTCATTCCGAGCCGGCGGGCAAGCTGGGCCTGCGTCATTCCCAAAGCCGTACGGATCGTATGGATCCAACCTCGGGGCGGAGTTTCCAGGGAGCCGACGGGAGCGTCCCGGTGAACCAGGGAGTCCAATTGCTTGCGCTGAAGCGCCAGGAACTCGGGCGCGGCTTCCTTCTGCCGAGGTGACATAGCTTATAGGATGAATTAATTGGAGTATTATACTCTCTATAAGCTATATATATTCTCGCCTAAATCAACCCATAGGCTCTAATTAGCGCCCGAAACGAGAGCCACGATTCTCTTTATGTCGTCCAGGTCGTAGCCCCGGCGGGCGAGGAAGGCGAACAACCGCTGGCGGGCGACGCGGGGGTCCAGGCCGGTCAGGGTCTGCAGCTTCTTGCGAGCCACTTTCTCGATCGCGGCCGCCGCGTCCACATCCTCTGTCTCGACCACGCGGGCAATTGCCTCCTGAACGACGTCGGCGGCTATGCCCTTGCGCACGAGCAGCTGCGCCACGCGCCGGCGCGACGCGCTCTCGTTCACGAGCTTCCCCCGCGCGAACCGCTCGGCGTACGACGCGTCGTCGAGGAGCCCGGAGCGCTCGAGCCGCTCGATAGTCGCGGCTACGTCCTCCGGCGAATACTCGCGCTGCACGAGCTTGCGCCGCAGATCGCGCACCGTGTAGCTCCGCGCGGTAAGCAGGCGCAGAGCGTACTCGTGCGGCGAGCTTTGCGGGCGGGGTATCGCTTCGGCGTCCGCGTGCGGGGCGCGGTAACCACGGGGGCGAGTCACGAGGACAGGAATGACCGGAAGGCCGCGGACGCCGATTGCGGACTCACCGGTGCCCGGGAGCGGCTTGGGTGACGGGTCGCCGAAGGCCGCGTCTTAGCGCGCGTCGTTTGCCGGGTGCCCACTCGCGAAGCGAGTAGGGCGGGATAGCGGCCGAAGCGCGATCCGTCACCCACGCCGCACGTCGAGATTCCGCCGGGCCGGAGCGCGACCCACCGCCCCAGCCGCCCTCGCACACGAGCCAGCAACCCGAAAACTCGAAACTGCTTACTCCTCGACTACTTCGACCGCCTCGACCTCGGCCCCCGGCGGACGGATGCCGAGCACCACCTTCACCTTCTCCTCCACCTCGGCCAACATCGGCGGGTTGTCCTTGAGGAACATCTTCGCGTTCTCGCGACCCTGCCCGATGCGCTGGCCGTTGTAGCTGTACCAGGCGCCGGACTTGTCGATGATCCCGGACTCCGACGCGATGTCGAGCACCAGCGACGCGTGGCTGATCCCCTCCGCGTACATGATGTCGAACTCGGCCTGCTTGAACGGCGGCGCGACCTTGTTCTTCACGACCTTCACGCGGCAGTGCGAGCCCGTGACCTCTTCCTTCTCCTTGACCGCTGCGATCCGGCGGATGTCGAGCCGCACGGACGCGTAGAACTTGAGCGCCTTGCCGCCCGTCGTCGTCTCCGGATTGCCGAACATGACCCCGATCTTCTCGCGCAGCTGGTTGATGAAGATCACCGACGTCCGCGAGCGCGCGATCGCGCCGGTGAGCTTCCGCAGCGCCTGGCTCATGAGCCGCGCCTGGAGACCGACGTGCGAGTCGCCCATGTCGCCCTCGATCTCGGCCTTCGGCACGAGCGCCGCGACCGAGTCGATCACGACGACGTCCACCGCGCCGGAGCGGACCAGGATCTCGCAGATCTCGAGCGCCTGCTCGCCGGTGTCGGGCTGCGACACCAGCAGTTCCTCGACGTCCACGCCGAGCTTGGCGGCGTAGTCCGTGTCGAGCGCGTGCTCCGCGTCGATGTACGCCGCGACGCCGCCGGCCTTTTGCGCGTTCGCGACCACGTGCAGACAGAGCGTCGTCTTGCCGCTCGACTCCGGTCCGTAGATCTCGGTGACCCGGCCGCGCGGGATCCCGCCAACGCCGATCGCGGCGTCGAGGTTGATCGCGCCCGTCGAAATGGCGTCCACCCGCACCCGCGAATCCGAGCCCATCTTCATGATGGAGCCCTTGCCGTGGGCCTTCTCTATCTGGGCGATGGCGAGGCCGAGGGCCTTTTTCTTCTCTTCTTGCATCGCGGGGGAGGCCATTGGTAGGAATCCTCTAGCAGGTGACTAGTGACTGGTGACTAGTGACTAGTCACCCAAAAGGCAGGGTCTTTCGGATACCGAACAAACTACGAAAGCTCCCGGAAATTAGCAAATGGAATCTCCGGCGTCGAAGGCGTTGACCACGTGTTTCACTTTGACGCCGTCAGGGGTCCGCAAAACGCCGATAACGTCAAAGCGGTAGGCCTCGCCGGGGAGGCCGTGGCGGGAGATCCAAACCTGGGCGGAGCGGCGGAGCTCGCGCTGCTTGCGCCAGTTCACGGCCTCGACGGGGTCGCCGAATTGGGCGCCGGCGCGGGCCTTCACCTCGACGAAAACGACGGTCCGCTGCTGCTGGGCGACGATGTCTATGTCGCGGTGGCCGTTGCGGTACCGGCGGGCGCGGATCCACCACCCCTTGCTCGCGAGCCAGCGCGCCGCAACCCGCTCGCCCAGCTCTCCCAGTGCCCGCCTCGCTGCCGACATGCCGCGAATGTGCGGCATGCCGGAGCGGCGCGCGTCATCGATCTATTCGGACAACTACCAAAAGACAGCTAGCAGCGAACTACCCTGCTAGCGGAGCGAGAGAGTGTATGACCCGGTTCGGTTGGCGTAGCGCGATCGCGCGCAGATGATGTACGTCCCCGTCTCCGGCAGCGTGTACACCAGCCGCGAGTCGAGCCCGTCGCCGCCGTCATCGTCCTCGGCCGCCCACGTGGTGCCCCGGTAGAGATCGATGAAGGTGTCGAACTCGTCCGACTGCAAGTCCACCTGGATCACCTGACCTCTGGTTCCCGAGAACGTGTAGTCCTCGTGGTACCAGCCGCTGTCGGTCTGTGCATTGGCGGGCGTCAGCGAGCCGCGGATCGTCGAGCCGACCGTGATGGTCCTCGCCGACGAGCTGGCAGACGGCGTGCTGGCCGCGCTGCCGCTCGAGGAGACCGTCAGGACGTACTCACCCGTGTGGCGGCCGTGCGAGTTCGCGCGGATGCCGTACTCCCCGGTCTCGGACAGCGTCACGTCGAGCACCGTCTCCTGCTGGCCGCCGATAGTGCGGCTGGTCGAGCCGCCCAGATAGCTGAACTCGTTCCCGTTCATTCGCCCGTACTGCAAGTAGCTGTTGAACGACGGCGACCGCATGATGATCGTGACCCGCTCGCCCGCGCGGCCGTGGTAGCGCCAGAGGTCGTAGTGCGTATTGTCGGTCCACACCGGGTCCGACGATTCGAGCGCTCCGGTGAAGCTCTGTCCCGCGGACAAGACCATGCCGCCGGCGGGCCGAAGCGCAGTATTTCCGCCGGCACGCGTCAGGGTCAAAGTGTAGGCGCCAGTCCGTCCGCGGCCGACTACGTTCACCCTGATCACATACGGTCCATCCTCCGGCAGCGTGAAGTCGATGCGCGCGTCGTTACCGCCGGCGCCGGCGTCGTTGTACTCGTCGAGCTGGAATTCTCCGTTGACGATGCGCCCGATGAGCAGCCACGAGTCGAAATCGCTCGACCGCTGCGTCACGGTTATCCGCTCGCCCGCGCGGCCCACGTAGAACCAGTCGTCGTAATACGTGTTGTCGCTGTCCCGCACTCGATCCGACGCGTCGAGCCTGCCCGACACCGTCTGGCCCGCAGTGATGGCGCCCTGCCCCTGAACAGGCTGTGTAATGGCCACAGTGCAAAGAGCAGCCGCGACCATGAGATGCTTGAGTGTTACGAACCGGTCAGTTCCCACAACAAATCTCCGAAAAGGTGGAAGGTTGCACACACTACAACCCAACGGGCGCCGCCGAAAGACTGGATCTCGTTTGAAGGCATGAGGTCGCCTCCGATGGTACATGGCGACGAGCCCGGAGAACGTCATTCGCCTGGCTGATGCGTCATTCCGGGGGCGGCTGTGGCCATGCAGGGCCAGACCGGTGAGCCGGCTGGCGAACACCCGAGCCGTGCGCTGAACGCGCGGACTACCGAAGCGAGTCGATCCGCAGGATGTAGTCGCCCGTCGGACGGCGGGGGGACAGGGAGTTGGCCCGGATGGCGTACTCGCCGGCGAACGGCAGGATGATCTCGAGCAGCGAGTTGGTAGCGCCCGCCCCATCGTCGGCAGACTCAATCACAGTGAAGACGCCGCCTCTCATGGTCCCGATGGAGACAAACGCGTCGAAATCGTTCGAGCGGAGCGTGATGCGAATCGTCTCCCCGGCTCGACCGACGTACGTCCACAGCTCGTACGGTGTGCCATCCCGCAGCTTTGGATCCGAGCCGTCCAACTCGCCCGACACAGCAGAGTTGGGAGCGATTGCCCGGTCGTCTTCCGCGCGCGAGCTGCCCGCGCTCGAGCTGAGCGAGAGGGTGTAGGAACCGCTCCGCCCAGAGTAGCGACGCTCGGCGCGCACCACGTAATCGCCGGCGACAGGAACCCTGAAGGTGATGCGGGAGTTAAGTCCGCCCCCGCCGTCGTCGTCCTGCGCGACCCGGGTCGCCGCGCCGCGGCCATCGATCGCATACAGCGTGAGGAACGAGTCGAACTCGCTGGAGCGCAGGTCGAGGACGATCGTCTCACCGGCGTGCCCGGTGTAGCGCCAATCGCCCTCGCTCGTTCCGATCGGCCCGCGAACGTCCGAGCGAAGCTCACCCGCAACCGCCCGTCCGGGTACGAGCGCACGCGCAACGGGCGGCGCGCGCTTGGCGTTGGGAGACGGCTTGTCCGCGGAGCCACCCGGGACGGCAGCACCCGGCGCCGGCGCGACGCGGCGGTTGGATTCGACGCCGAGCCGGTAGGCTCCGGCCTCGCCACGCTGCGCGCTGGTCACCACGATGAGATAATCGTCGGTCTCGGGCAACGTCAGCTCCACGCGGGCGTCGCTGCCTCCCCCACTGTCATCGTCCCGCGCTAGCAGCGGCTCGGACCCGCCCGGGTACCGCTGCACGAACACGTACGGATCAAACTGGATCGAGCGCACAGTCACGACGATGCGCTCGCCGCGCGTACCCGAGTACACCCACAGATCGTAGCGCGAGCCGCTGGCCATCCGGCTGTCGCGCGAGGTCAGCGCCCCGCTCACCGTCTCGCCGGCCTCGATCCGCGTCTGGGCGCTCGCGACCGTCGCGCCCAGCATCCCCAGCCCCAACGTGACCGTGATCAGGCGGTTCATGCCCGCAACCGTAGCGAACTTCACGCCAGTAGCTCCAGTTCCCGTCCCGGCTGGCTCCGGGATCGGGCGTAACTCCTCTGCTGGCGCTACGCTCGCGCGGCAGACGGCCAGCTGGCGGATTTCGGGTGGTGCGAGCTAAGACGCGCCTGCAGAGGAGCTACGCCCGATCTCCGGAACCAGCACGAGCGTCGTACCGCAGTTGGTACGCGGACCAACGCGGACTACCGAGCCCCCCGCACCCTCGATCCGCACCGTAGCCCCCCTCGATGCC
>JBBEBQ010000002.1:18669-27331 GCA_040882285.1 Gemmatimonadaceae bacterium | reverse complement strand
GATGCCCGCGCGGGGCAACCAAGCAAAGTCTACGGTCGTGGGCCGAGGATGCGGTCGAGCTCGTCCAGGCCGACGAGCACGTCTCGCGGCTTGGAGCCGTCGGGCGGGCCGAGCACGCCGGCCGCGTGCAGCTGGTCGATGATCCGGGCCGCGCGGCCGTAGCCGACCTTGAGCCGCCGCTGCAGCAGCGACGTCGAACCCTGCTGGTGCTGAATCACGGTCTCGGCCGCCTCGCGGAACAGCTTGTCGCGATCGTCGCCGTCGCCTTCCTCGCCCTCCGCCCCCCCCCGGCCCTGCTCCGCGATCTCCTTCTGCCGCACGAACTCGAGGATGTCCTCTTCCGTGGCGACCGATCCCGACATCAGCGCTTCCTTCCGCGCGCGCGTCCGCTCCTCGAACCAGCCCGTGAGCCGCTCGGTGTCCGCGTTGGAGATGAACGCGCCCTGGATTCGCGCGGGCTCGGCCTTGCCGGGCGGAATGAAGAGCATGTCGCCGTTGCCGAGCAGCGACTCGGCCCCGATCCCGTCGAGAATCGTGCGGCTGTCCACCTGCGAGGCGACGCGGAACGCGATCCGGCTCGGAAAGTTCGCCTTGATGAGACCCGTGATGACGTTCACGCTCGGCCGCTGCGTCGCGAGAATGAGGTGGATCCCGATCGCGCGCGCCTTCTGCGCGAGCATCGCGAGCGGCCGCTCGACTTCTCCCTGCACGGTCATCATCAGGTCGGCCAGCTCGTCTATGACGAGCACGATGTACGGCAGGAGTCCGCCGGTGTACTCCAGGTTCTCGAACGCCACGTCCGGCCGCTTGGGCTGCACGAGCTTCACGCCTTCCTGGAACTTGCGGTTGAAGTCCTGGATGTTGCGCGCGCCGTTCGCCGCGAGCAGCTGATAGCGGTCCTCCATCTCCAGCACGGCCCACTTGAGCATCGCGGCGGCGTCGCGGTTCTCCGTGACGACCTTGTGCCGGAGATGCGGCAGCACGTTGTACACGCTGAGCTCGACCATCTTCGGATCGACCATCAGGAAGCGCAGCGTCTGCGGCGTGTGCCGGTACACCAGGCTCGTGATGAGCGTGTTGACGCACACCGACTTGCCCGAGCCCGTCGCTCCGGCGATCAGCAGGTGCGGCATCTTCGCGAGATCCGCTATTACCGGAGTTCCCTCGAGATCCTTGCCGAGTATCATCGGCAGCGCCGCGCGCGCGTTCTGGAAGTCCTTGCTGTCGAGCAGCTCGCGAAAGCCCACCAGCTCGGCCGTGGGATTGGGAACCTCCACGCCGACCGCGCCCCGCCCCGGAATGGGTGCGACTATTCGCACGCTCGCCGCGCGCATCGCGAGCGCGAGATCGTTGGAGAGATTCGCGATCTGGCGGACCTTCACGCCGGCCGCGGGCGCGACCTCGAACTGGGTGACGACCGGCCCGGTCGTGCGCCCCACCAGCTCGCCTTCGACCTTGAACGTGCGCAGCGCGTCCATGAGCTGCACGCCCATCGCGTCGAGCTCGCGCTTGCCGACGTCGGCGTTGCGCGCGGGCAGGGGCGCGATGAGCTCGGGCGGCGGCAGCTCGTCATCGGCTTCGTCCCGGACGAACGGCGCTGGCGCGGCGGCCGGCGAAGCGGACCCGTTTCCAGCCGCGCCCTGAGCAACGGAGGGAGCCGGCTTCGGCTTCCGCTCGCGGAGGGGCCGGGCCGGTAGCGCCGCGCTGTCGGTCGCGACTGCCGGCGCGTCGTCCAACAAGGTCAGGTCCAGCGCCGGCATCTCTTCCGGCGATGGCTCGAGCGCGCGCGCGATCAGAGGATCAGGCTCCTTGCCACGCCGGCGCCGGGGCTGAGGGAATGCATCCTCCGGGTTCGACGGCTCCAACCCGTCGAGCGCCCGCACCCGCCGGCCCACGAGCACGCGCACGGGATTCCACGCGAGCGTAGCGGCCATGAGGGCGCTCAACGCAAGCAGCCAGATGATCCACGCGCCGGCGATCCCGGCGAATCGCAGCAGATAATACGCGGCGAATGCGCCCCACATCCCGGTCAGCGCATTCTGCTCGGCCGCTCCTCCGAGGGAGAAGCCGAACGCGATCGGGAGCAGGACGACCATCCCGAGGAGGAACACGAGCCACGAGCGGTCGGTCCCGCGGTCGAGCCGTCCGAACAGCGTCAGGGCGTGCGCCGCTGGCGCGATCGGAATCAGCACAGCCGCCGGCCAGCCGAACATCGACGTGATGGGAGCGGCCAGAGCCGCGCCGAGCGCGCCGAAGCTGCCGCGAAGATCGGCCTGGCCGTCGGGGCTCGCGGTCAGCAACGCGTAGCCGTGGACCGCGAGCGCGCCGCCTACGAAGATCGCGAACAGGAGCAACGCGATTGCCGCGACCTCGCGCCGTACCTCGTCGGCGTGCGACAGGATCTTCTGCCCGTCTATGTCAGATCCGTCCTGCTCCGAGGGCGACGATCTGCCGGTCGCTGTAAACGGGGACCACAGCGAACGAATCCAGCGCGGCACAGAAAGAAACGTCGTCGCCGAATCCCGCGCCGATGAGCGCTTGCCCGTGGTACGAGTCTTGGAGGAGCTTCGCGATGTTCTCGCCATACTTCCTGTCGATGAGAGCGCAGGCGGTAGCGCCGTCGTTGGTCGCGACCCCGGTGAGTCCCTTCTGAATAGCGCGAACATAACGTCCCGCGCAACCCGCATCTTCCAGAGTGAAGCGCCGCTCGTGCCCGGAGCACAGGATCACGATGTCCGACTCGGCTTCTACGGCTGCCCGCAACATGGCCGCCACCGCCGAGAAGTTGACGTACGACGCGACCACGATGTCACGCGCGCCCTGCGCAGCCAGGATGGCGCCGCTGCCGTTGGTCGTGGTGAGCAGAATCGTCTTTCCCTGGACCTTGTCGGCGGTGAACTCGCTCGGAGAATTGCCCAGATCGAAGCCCGGGATCGGCAGCATCTTCTGCTCGCCCGCGAGGAGGACTTCCTCGCGGCCCAGCTGCTTCGACTGCGCGACCGCGTCGTCCGACGTGAGGAACGGAACGACCGCGCGCGCGCCGTTGGCCAACGCCGCCGCGATCGTCGAGGAAGCGCGCAGCACGTCCACGACCGCCACGACCCTGCCGGCCACGTCGGCGGCGGTGAGCTGCTGGAAGCCGAAGAAGACGTCGAGCCTCACGACGCTGTTTCCTTGACGACGTCCTTCATGAGGTTGGGCTCCCGCTCCAGGAACCTCGTGTCCACGTTCCCCGACTGGAACAGCGGGTTCTCCATCACGCGCGCGAGGAACGGAATCGTGGTCGTGACGCCCTCGATGATGAAGCTCTCCAGCGCCATGTGCATTCGGCGGATCGCCTCCTGCCTGTCCCGCCCCTGGCAGATCACCTTGGCGAGCAGGGAGTCGTAGTACGGGGGGACCGTGTAGCCGGCGTACACGTGCGTGTCGAGCCGGACGCCGGGGCCGCCGGGCGGGTGGAACGTGTCGATGCGCCCGGGCGAAGGCTGGAAGTTCCGCGCGGGATCCTCGGCGTTCACGCGGCACTCGATCACGTGTCCGCGCAGCGCGGGCAGCGACTTGAACGAGAGCTTCTCTCCCGCGGCGACCCGGATCTGCTCTTTGACGAGATCGATGCCAGTGAGCATCTCCGTCACGGGGTGCTCGACCTGGATGCGCGTGTTCATCTCCATGAAGTAGAACGAGCGATCCTCGTTCAGCAGCATCTCGATCGTTCCGACGCCGACGTATTCGATGGCCTTCGCGCCGCGCACGGCGGCGTCGCCCATCTGCGCGCGCAGCTCGGCGTTGAGCGCGGGGCTCGGCGCCTCCTCGATGAGCTTCTGGTGGCGGCGCTGGACGGAGCAGTCGCGCTCGCCCAGGTGAACCACGTTGCCGTGCCTGTCACCCACGACCTGGAACTCGATGTGCCGGGGTCGCTCGAGGTATTTCTCCACGTACACGTCGGCGTTGCCGAAAGCCGACAGCGCCTCCGAGCGCGCGAGCTGGAAGGAGCGCGCGAAATCCTCGGCGTCCTTCGCGACGCGCATGCCCTTCCCTCCGCCGCCCGCGGAGGCCTTGATGATCACCGGGAATCCGATCTCCTTCGCGTACTTCAGCGCTTCGTCCACGTCGTCGACGGGCCCGGGCGTGCCGGGGATGATCGGCACGCCGACGTCCTGCATCGCCTTGCGCGCCGCGGCCTTGTCGCCCATGACGCGGATCTGCGCGGGCGTGGGGCCGATGAACTCGATGTTGGACGCGGCGCACGTCTCGGCGAACTCCGCGTTCTCGGCGAGGAAGCCGTAGCCCGGGTGGATCGCGTCGGCGCCGGTGATCTCCGCGGCCGCGATGAGCCGCGGGATCTTGAGGTACGAGTCGCGCCCAGGCGGCGGCCCGATGCACACGTCGTCGTCCGCGAACCGCACGTGCAGCGACTCCCTATCCGCTTCGCTGTACACGGCGACCGTCTGTATCCCCAGCTCCCTGCACGCGCGTATCACCCGCAGTGCGATCTCGCCCCGGTTGGCGATCAGCACCTTCTTAAACATTGCCGCTCTGGTGCGGGCGAGGCCCGGTGCGATCGCTGTTAGTGCGTGCACTGAAGACGGGGCGAGATCGCAGCGGGTTCGCGCGGGCTGGGGCGGTCGGGAACCGCGGCGCGCACTTCACAAGCGTAGTCGGGTGTCGCACGACGGTGGCTTGGTGGTCAGGCGCGGGCGCGGGCGGGTGTCCCATACAGGCCCGTCTTAGCGAGCGCAGTTTGCTCGCGTAGGGCCAGCATGGGATACCCGCCCCGCACGCGCCTGACCACACGGAGCCGAATCACGGGCTGGTGCCTGACGTGAACTTATCCCAGCTCGTGTCGCTGGTGCCGGCGATGCCCTGGACCTTGAGCGCGAACTCGGACGGGCTCGTCGCGTAGAAGATCGCGTTCTCGTAGGTGATCATGCCCTGCGAGTACCAGTTCATCAGCGACTGGTCGAAGCTCTGCATGCCGTACTGGATCGTCCCCTCGCGAATCAGCTCGGGGATGTCGAGCGCCTTGGTCATGTCGCGGATGTTGTCGCGCACGGCCGCGGTATTGATGAGCACTTCCGTGGCCGGCACTTGACCGGCCTTGTCGGCGCGCGGCACGAGCCGCAGCGAGATCACCGCCTGGAGCGCGCTCGACAGGATGTAGCGCACCTCGTCCTGCTGGTGCGGCGGGTAGAACGAGAGCACGCGGTTGATCGTCTGCGTCGTGTCGGTCGTGTGCAGCGTCGAAAACACCAGGTGGCCGGTGTCCGCCGCCTTGAGCACCGTGTCCAGCGTCTCCATGTCGCGGATCTCGCCCACCATGATCACGTCCGGATCCTGCCGCAGCACGCGCCGCAGCGCCTGCGCGAAGCTGGCAGTGTCGGTCCCCACCTCGCGCTGGTTGATGTGGCAGTTGATGTCGCGGTGCAGGAACTCGATCGGGTCCTCGATCGTGATGATGTTGGCGCGCCGGTTCAGGTTGATGTGGTGGATCATCGCGGCGAGCGTGGTCGATTTTCCGGAACCCGTGATCCCGGTCACGAGCACGAGGCCGCGCGGCCGCATGGCGATGTCGGCGCATACCTTCGCCAGGTGCAGCTCCTCGATCGTTTGCGCCTGGAAGGCGATGATGCGGAAGGCGAACACGATCGTGCCCCGCTGGTGGTATGCGTTCACGCGGAAGCGGCCGATGCCGGGGACTCCGAGCGCGAAGTCCGCCTCGTGCTGCTCGGTGAACTCCTGCCTGTGCTTCGCGCTCATCGTCTGCTCAACGAGCGAGCGGAGCTGCTCCGGCCGGATGTGCGGCAGCTCGAGCGGAACCAGCTCGCCGTTGATCCGGAGCGTGGGCGGACGGCCGACCTTGAGGTGCAGGTCCGACGCTCCCTTGTGCACCATCTGCTGCAGGATCGCCTTGTAGTCGAATAGCGGCGCGGCGGTCTCCGGCGGAGTGATCTGCGCGGGATTAGCCATTCGGGGCGATCCGGAAAAGGACCTGGCCGTACTCCACCGGGTGGGCGTCCTGCGCGACGATCTCGCGCACCACCCCGTCGAACTCCGATTCGATCTCGTTCATGATCTTCATCGCCTCGATGATGCAGATGATCTGCGCCTTCCTCACTCTGTCACCGACGGCGAGGTACGGCTTTCCGCCCGGCTCCGGCGCCGCATAGAAGGTGCCGACCATCGGCGATTTCGCCTCGAGCAGCGTCTCTTTCGGGCTTTCCGGCTTCGGCGTCGCAGCAGCCGCGGGCGCGGCCGCCGGGCCCGGCGGCGCCACGGCAGGGGCTGCCACCGCCGGCGCGGACAGCATTACTGCCTGCTGCTGCGCCTTCGAGATCCGGATCTTCATGCCCTTGTCGGACGAGATCTCGATCGAGTCCACCGTGGACCCGTCGAGCATGTCCACCAACTTCTTCACGTATCGTAAATCGAACATGTTGGCTGTTTAGGGACCGGCCGCCATTCCGTCAGGCGACCTCGATTAGCTCTCTCGTGAAGTCCGTGAGAATCTCCGGACCACCGGCACCGAGGTGCACGTCGTCCTCGATGCGGATCCCGCCCCACCCAGGTCGGTACACCCCCGGCTCGATCGTCACAACCGCGCCGAGGGCCAACGTTCCCTCGGCCGTCCGGGCAAGCCGGGGCGCCTCGTGCACTTCCAAGCCGAGGCCGTGTCCCAAGCCGTGACCGAACGCTTCCCCAAAACCTTCGCGCTCAATGTAGCCCCGCGCGAGCGCGTCGGCATCCTGCCCCGTCATCCCCGCCCGTACGGAGCCCGCCGCCAGCGCATTCGCTTGCCGCACAACGTCATAGACCGCCCGCTGCTCGCTCGTGGATCTGCCCACGACGAGTGTGCGCGTGATGTCCGAGCAGTACCCGCGGTATTCGGCCCCGAAGTCCAGCAGCAGGAAATCACCCGGCTCGATCACGCGCGCCGAAGAGCGCGCGTGTGGCAGCGCCGCGCGCGGTCCGGAGGCGACGATCGACGGAAACGGAAAGCCCTCGCTGCCGGCGTCGCGCAGCGACTTCTCCAGAACGCCCGCTACCTCGAGCTCGGTCATGCCGGCGGCGAGCTGCGGGATCGTGCGATCGAGCGCCTCGACGGCGATCGCGGCCGCCCGCCGAATCAGCTCGACTTCCCCGGCGTCCTTCGACTCGCGCAGCCGCTCGACCGCGTTCACCCGCGCGCGCCATTGCCGCGCCCCGCCGCCGCTGTTCTCCAGCAGCCGCTGAAAGTCGCGATGCACGATGTGCGCGGACTCGAAGCCGACAGCCGTCGCGTTCGCGAGCGACGGAAGAATCGCCCACAACCCGTCCCACAGGCTCACCGGCTCGATCCTCACCTGCGCCAGGTCGCCGACCTCTTCGGCCACCTGCGTGGCGTAGCGGAAGTCGGTGATCAGATGCATTTCCCGCTGCGTCACGAGCAACAGCGCGCTGCTTCCCGAGAAGCCGGTCAGATAGCGGATGTTCGGGAGACTGCTGACGAGCAGCGCGTCGAGGTCGCCCGCGATATCGTCGCGCAGCGCGGCGATGCGCCGCTCGCGCATGTCAGCCACGGCTTCGCAGCGTGCTGACGAGGCCGCGCAGCGCCAACTCGTAGCCGTACGCCCCGAATCCGCACACCACCGCGAGGGCGTCCTCGGCCAGCATCGACCGGCGCCGATGCTCCTCGCGCGCGTAGATGTTCGTGAGATGCATCTCGACGTACGGGAGATTCACCCCGACGAGCGCGTCGCGAATCGCGAGGCTCGTGTGCGTGTACGCGCCGGCGTTGATGACGATCCCGTCAGCCGATTCGGTGAGCGCGTGGATGGCGCTGATGAGATCGCCCTCGCCGTTGTGCTGCGAGCACTCGAGCTCGACGTCGAGCTCCTTGGCGACCTCGCTGAGGCTGCTCTCGATCTGACCGAGCGTGGTGCTGCCATAGATGTGCGGCTCCCGCCTGCCGAGCAGGTTGAGGTTGGGCCCGTTGATGATCGCGATCTTCACGATCCTTTCAGCCCTCTGAGCCACGCATCGAAGTCCTCGCTGTCCGCCGTCGACGGATTGAACGTCTGCTGCGGACCTGAAGTGCGCGGTACCGGCCCTGGTTCCGGTGCGTTCGGGAATGCGAAGGGGTCCGCGGCAGCATCGCTCTCGCCGGTATCAGGCATCGGGACGAAATCGGGGCGGCGGCGTGAGATCGGCGGCGCAGTGACCGCGCCGGCGGCGCGGGGCCGGGCCCGGTCCATGCGCGCGAACATCTCGCGAATGGACAGGGGCGCTTCGGCAGCCGGCTCCGCGGACTCTCCGGCTTCAACCGCACCTGCAGGAGGCTCTATTGCCGCCAAGGCTTCCGCCGTTTCCGCGCGCTCGGCGCGCGCCGCGGCCACCGCCGCATCGCGCCGCGCGACGATGACAGATTCGATGTGCTGGATCTTGGCGCGAAGCGGCTCATCCGGCCGCTGCTCGGCGAGCTGCAGCAGAAGCTCCAGCGCCTCGTGCGGGTAGCCCTGCTCCATGTACAGATCCGCCATCGTCTCGGTCACAAAGGGAGCGGCGGACTCCAGCACCCGCTCCTCGGCCTCGAGCGCTTCCTCGATCAGCCCGGGCTCCGGCGGCGCGTGGGCTGCGACGTCGAAGGGCTCCGGCGGCGCGTGGGCTGCGACGTCGAAGGGCTCCG
>JBBEBQ010000002.1:0-18569 GCA_040882285.1 Gemmatimonadaceae bacterium | reverse complement strand
GCTGCGACGTCGAAGGGCTCCGGCGGCGCGTGGGCTGCGACGTCGAAGGGCTCCGGCGGCGCGTGGGCTGCGACGTCGAAGGGCTCCGCCGGCCCGATCTCCGCGGATGTCGCTCCCACCGGCGCGATGTCGGCAGCCGCGACTTCGGCGGCCAACTCTGCTTCGGCGGCCGCGATGTCGACTGCCGCCCCTTCGGCGGCCACCTCTGCTTCGGCAGTCTCGGCACCAGTCGCGGACTCGGCTGCAAGCGGCTCGTCCGGTGCGGGTTCCGTGGTCTCGGACGCGGCGGAAACCGCCAGATCACCGCCGAACTCGCTGGACACCACGGGCTCTTCGAGCGGTCGAAACTCGGGCTCCGCCGGGGCAGCTTCCGCGGTCTCGGTAGAGCCGGCGACGGCCGCGGTGGAAAGCGCTGCTGCAGGCTCGCCCGCCGGCGCCTCGCGCAGGGCCTGCAGTGCGGTCGTTGCGACCTCGTTGTAGGGGTCAGCTTCGAGCATGCGCGAATACCACCGCTCGGCTTCCACTACGTCGCCGGTATCGCGCGCGATGTCGCCGAGATAGCGCAGGGCGACGATGTTCTCGGGATCCAGCGCCAGCGCCGTCTCCAGCGCGGCGCGCGAGCCGTCGAAGTCGCCCGCGTCGTACAGCGCCTGGCCGAGCACGATGTGGCCGCTGATGTGGCCCGGCACCTCCGGCAGCTGCGAGCGGCAAAGCTCCGCCGCCCGCTGCGCGTCTCCGGCCTTGCGGTACTCGTTGGCCAACGGAGCGAAATAGCGGCGCGGATTCTCCTCGAACTTTCGTTCGAGCTCTTCGAGTCTCGCCACTAGGAGGACCGCACGGTATCCGGCACCGGTTGAAGTTACGCGGATGCCACACGCGGTCAATCGGACCGGTGAGCGACACTTCTCATAAGACGCTGCGCCCGATAGCTTTTGAGGTTGTTTCGCATCTTTAAGGAGCTTGCCTTGCTGCAGGGAATGCGCGCCGCCACAAAATGGGTCTGGATCTTCATCGCTGCTGCTTTTGTCGGCGGATTCCTGCTCATGGACACGTCGGGGCTGATAGGCAGATCGGCCATCACGCCCACTACGCCCGTCGCGACGGTCAACGGCGAAGACATCCTGGCCACCCAGTGGTACGCGCTCACGCAGCAGCTGGAGACTGAGGAGACCCAGAGCAGCGGCCGCACGCTCACCCTGGAAGAGCGGGACCGGCTGGCCGACCAGGCGTACGAGCAGCTCGTCGGTGAAGTCCTGCTCCGGCAGGAATACCGGCGGCGAGGGATCAAGGTCACGAACGAAGAGATCGAGAACGCCGCGCGCTACAGCCCGCCGCCGCAACTGATACAAAGCCCGGAGCTGCAGACCGAGGGGCAGTTCGATCCCGCCAAGTATCAACGGTTCCTCTCCAGTCCGCTGGCGCGGCAGCAGGGCGTGCTGGTCCAGCTCGAGAACTATTACCGCAGCGAGATCCCGAAGCAGAAGCTGTTCGAGCAGATCCTGAGCGACGTGTACGTCAGCGACGAGCGGCTGTGGACGTTCTGGAAGGACACACACGATTCGGCGCGGGTGAGCTTCGTCGCGTTCCGCCCAGACGCGGTGCCGGATTCGCGGGTCACCGTCACCGACGCCGAGATCAAGGCGTTCTACGACGAGCACAAGGACGGATTCGAGCGGCCCGCGCGGGCCATCGTTTCCGTCATGACGATTCCGCGAGTCATCACCGCTGAAGACAGCGCGGCCGTCCGCGCGAAGGCAGTCGCGCTCAAGCAGGAGATCGAGAGCGGCGCGCGCACTTTCGAGGACGCGGCCCGCGCCGAGTCGGCCGACACGGTTTCCGGCTCGAACGGCGGGGACCTCGGCCGCGGCGGCCGCGACCGGTTCGTCCCCGATTTCGAGCGGGCCGCGTACGCGCTGACGCCCGGCCGGATCTCCGACCCGGTGCCGACGCCGTTCGGCTACCACCTCATCAAGGTCGATTCACGCACCGGCGACACGCTGTCGCTCCGCCATATCCTGCTGCGCATCGAGCAGCGGGACGAGGCGGCGGTGCTCACCGATCGCCGCGCCGATTCCCTCGCTCGCATAGCGGCGACCGCGGACGATCCCGCGAAGTTCGAGGAAGCTTCCCGCACGTTGCGGCTTCCGATCACCCGCGGCGCGGTGATCGAAGGCGAGCCGCTGACCATCGGCGGCGAGTACGTTCCGAGCGTGGGCGCGTGGGCGACGAGCGGCGCCGAACAAGGCGACATCAGCGATCTGTTCGACTGGGAGGACGGCTACGCCATTGCGCGCCTCGATTCGCTGGTGGAGGGCGGCGTTCCGAAGCTCGACGCAGTCAAGGACGAGGTCCGCGCGCGGATCGCTCAGCAGAAGAAGCTGGACATCCTGCTGAACGACGCCCGGACGCTCGCGACAGCCGCGGCGTCCATGTCGCTCGAGCAGGCGGCCGCCGCGAGGAGCCTCGAGGTGGGCCAGACGGAGACGTTCACGCGTACGACTCCGGCCCAGGGGCTGGGCCGCTTGAACGAGGCGATCGGCGCCGCCTTCGGGCTGCCTGTCGGCGCGGTGAGCGCGCCGGTCCGCACGGAGGACGCGGTTTTCGTGCTGCGCGTCGACCGCCGCACGCAGTCCGACCGGGCCGAGTTCGAGGCCCGGAAGGCGACGCTCAAGGAGCAGCAGCTCAACGCCTACCGCCAGCAGCGGCTGCAGGAGTTCATCGACAATCTGCGCGACGTCGCCGACATCAAGGACAACCGCAAGAACCTCGCGCGCGCCCAGGCCCAGGCCGCCAACCTCCCGCCCCTCCCCTTCGCGCCCTAGTGCGCGCGCGTTAGACGTTCCAGAACGGGATCGCGGGAAAAGCCGCGCCGCGCGGCACCGTGGCGCGGTCGCGGGCTGTGCTAGAGGCTCCCTACGCGCCCTACGCGCGCACACTACGCGCGCTAAGACGGGCGCTATGGGAGCCTCTGCACGCGCCCGCTCCCCGGGCAGTCATGGTCCGGTGGGGCTGTCCGTGGCTCCGGCAGGCCCGTCTTAGCTCGCGCAGTTTGCGAGCGTAGGGCCAGACGGGGCCATGGGCAGCCCCCGCCGGACCCGGGCGCGCGCGAGCGCGCCCGTGCAGTACGCTCTTACAGCAGCCGCCTAGGCTCGGAGTTGGACGCTGAGTCCTTGGCGGCCTCGGAGGCCCGGCGTGCTTCGAGCTCGGCCTCGGTCAGGCGCGGCTTGTCGTTGATCCCGTCCTGAACGTCGCGCGTGGCGTCGTTGATGTTCTTCTTGAACTCGCGGATCCCCTTCCCCATCGAGCCCGCGATCTCCGGAATTCTCTTCGCCCCGAACAGCAGCAGGACGATGAGCATGATCAACAGAATTTCGGGCATGCCTAAGTTGCCAAACATTGGAACCCCCTAGAAAAGCGAGCGCGCCACGAGGTACGCGATGAGCACCCCGACGAGACTCAGCAGAGACACGTCGAGCGCGACCGGCCCGAGCGCGAACTTCAGAATAATGAGGTCGAGCGTCACCGGCCCGAACGACGGAGTCACGCCCGTCGTGAAGAATTCCTTCGCCGCGCCGGCCGGGAGAAATGTGCGCGCGGCCTGCGTCAGCGCGCCTCCCACGATGAACCCGATCGCGAGCGTGATCGCGTAGAACCCGGGCCGCTTGCTCGCCTGTCCTCGCGGCGCCATCAGGAATGCCGCTCCATCACGTAGGAGATCGCGCTCCGCAGCGCGGCGGTCGCTTCGCTCTCCGGCACGGGCGCGAGCGCTTCCGCGGCGATCGCCGCGTGCTCGTCTCCGCGCGCTCTGGCGTAATCCAATCCACCCTCCTCCGCCACTATCTCGATGATCCTGGCGACGGCATCGTCATCCGGCTCCGTCGCCGCGAAGAACGCGTCGACTTCGCCTCGCGCGGAAGCGCCCATCGTTCCCAGCGCCGCGATCAGCGGGAGCGTGACCTTGTGCTCCCGCAGATCCAGCCCGGTCGGCTTGCCGGTCGTCTCTTTCGCCGCGGTATAGTCCAGCAGATCGTCCGCGACCTGGAACGCCATGCCCATCGCTTCGCCGTACCGCGCGAGCGCAGCGCGGTGCGCGGTCGCCCCGCACAGCGCCCCGACCTCGCACGCCGCCGACATCAGCGACGCCGTCTTCGCGCGAATCAGAAGATTGTAGTCTTCCTCGGAAAATGCGAGCGGATCGTCCAGGGCCAGCTGCCGCATCTCGCCGAGCGTCATGTCGTTCGAGGCCCTGGCGAGCACTCCCAGCGCGTCCAGATCCTGTAGGCCGACCAGCTCCAGCAGTGCGCGCGAATACAAAAAGTCGCCCATGATCACCGAAATCTCGTGACTGAACAGCGCGTTCACGGTCGGCATTCCGCGCCGCAGCACCGAGTGGTCCACGGAATCGTCGTGCACGAGCGTCGCGAGATGAATCAGCTCGACCACGGCGCCGAGCGTGGCCGCGCGCGGATTGGCGCCGTCTTCCACCCGGCTCGCGAGCAGGACCAGCGTCGGCCGGAACATCTTCCCTTTCATGCCGAGCAGGTGCCGGCTCACCTCGCCGATCAGCGGCGTGTCGGTCACCACGATGCGCACCATCTCTTCCGAGACGCGAGCAAGGTCGTCCCGCACCGGATGCTGGATCCGCGCGAGTGGCGCCATCACCGGCGAGCGCGGGCGGACGGTCGCCGTCACTTCGCCGCCTGCGTCACGGCGGCAAGGCGCTCCGAGACGTCGCGGAAGCCGATATCCACCGCCAGCACGCGCTGGTAATACGAGGCGGCCTCCTGCGTCTTCCCAAGCGCTTCCGCCGAGGCGCCGAGGAGATAGAGCACTCCCGCCAGCTTGTCGTCGTCCAGCCCGGGCTCGTCGAGCGCCCGCTGGAGAATCGTAGTCGCGACCTCGTACTGCTTCTGCTCCACGAAGCACGTACCGAGCGCTTCGTACGTGGGCGCCTTGGCCTCCGTACTTCCGCGCAGGGCCTTCTGGAATTCGCCGATCGCCTCCTCGACGAGCCCCATCTCCTTGAACGCGATCCCGAGATCATAGTGCGCGGCGGAGTCGTCCTCGTCGATGTTGGCGGCGACGCCTTCCTTGAACCGCTGCAGCATCTCCCCGAAGTCGGCCTGCTCGTCGATCGGCGGAGGCACGACTCCCTCGGCGACCATGCGTGTCGTCTTGGGTCCCGCTTCCGCGCGCAGCCAGTCACCGAGATCGAGCAAGTCGTCGTCCCTTCCGGCCGCGGGGGTCGCCGCGGGAGCCTCGGCCGGCTCGGCGGTGGGTACGAAGTCTTCCGCCGGCTCGACCGCGGGCGAATCCGCCCGAGCTGGCTCGGGGGCGACCTCTGCTTCCGCCCGCGGCGGAACCTCCACGAGCGCCGTCGGCTCGAGATCGAGCGGGGGCGCTGCCGCGACTTCCTCCGTGTCCGGCGTGTCGGCGAACCAGTCTTCGTCGGCCGAATCGGCCGCATCCATCACCGGGAGGTCGGCGAGCGCTCGCACGGCCGCCTCCCGCGTCTCGTCCGCGGGCGGCGGGAGCGGGATCGCGGCGAACTCCCGCGGCGTGAGCGGCCGGTCGGCCTTGGCGGGCTTGGCGGGCTTCTCCTCGACGAGGGCGGTCGGCTCCAGCCCGGCGACGGGCGCGGGCTCCGGCGCGGCCTCGTCGGCCGAAGCCGCGTTCACGTCGAGAAACACGAGATCGTTCGCCCGGCGGCGCTTCCCACCCGTTGCGCGGCGGGGCTCCGCCTTGGGGTTGAGCGCCTTCAGACGCTCCACGGTCGCCGCGGCTTCGTCCTGCCGCCCTTCGGCGTCGAGCTGCTCGTGCAGGATCTGGAGCTGCTCGCACGCTTCCGTCGTGCGGCCCGCTCGAGTGAGCTGCTCGGCGAGCATCAGCCGGACGTCGTCCTGGCTCGGACAGAGATCGGCGAACTCCCTCAGCGCGTAGAAGGCTGCGTCCATCTTGCCCAACTTCTGCATCCGCCCCGCGTACTCGAGGAAGTTCTGCTTCGCGTCGCTGTTGAACCCCTTCTGCGCGCTGATCTTCCCGAGCTTGTAATAGATCGAGGCGCGGTTGGGCGCATGCCGGAGGATCTTGTTGCAGAGGGCGATGGCGTTGTTGAAGAAGCCGCCCTCGGAATAAAGGTCGACCGCTTTCTCGTACAGCGTGACGGCCCGCTCGAGGTTCCCCTGACGTTGATACAGATCTCCGGCGCGATTATAGAGCGGGATGTCGGCTTCCTGCTCCTTACCCGCGATCTCGTCGAGTATCTGCTCGTACACGGCGAGCGCCCGGTCATGCTGGCGCTTCGCCTCGAAATCGGCTGCTTTTTTCTTAAGTCGTGACGCGTTGGCCATTTGCAGCGGGAGAGCGGGAGCGGGAAAGGAGGAGGCGCCCGGCCACAGCCACGCTAGCGTTCATGAGGGCGCCACGGTCTTAACCTAGCCCTGGCTCATAGGGGTGACAAGTTACGCCGCGCCTCCACGAGCCACGACAGCGACGATCACCGTACCAATAGGGCAACTCCCGGAAATCCTCCCCCTCGAACAGGGCGAGGTCGGCCGCGAAGCCTTCGGCGAGCTGGCCGGTCTCGGCCGCAAGACCCAGAGCGGCCGCGCCGTTGACGGTAGCCGCGATCAGCACCTCGGCGGCGCTCATTCGCAACTGGCTGATTCCCAGCGTCAGCACGAGCGGAAAATTGACCGTCGGCGACGAGCCCGGGTTGAAGTCGGTAGCCAGCGCGACGGCCGCGCCGGCATCTATCAGAGCGCGGGCCGGCGCCTGCTTCGACCTGCCCAGGAACAGCATGGTCCCGGGAAGCAGCGTGGCGACGGTCCCGGACTTCGCCAGCGCCTCGATCCCGCTCTCTGAGATGGCGCCGAGGTGGTCGGCTGATGCAGCACCGAGCTCCGCGGCCAGCTCCGCTCCGCCCGAATACTCCAGCTCGTCGGCGTGGAGCTTGACGCCGAGGCCGGCGCTTTTCGCGGCGCCGAGCACGGCGCGCGACTCGGCCACCGTGAACACTCCGGGCTCGCAGAAAATGTCCGCGAAGCGGGCGAGACCCGAGTCGGCCACTTCCCGGAGCATCCCGCCCGCCAGCAGCTCCAGGTACTCGGCACGGCCGGCGTCGCGCTCGCGGTAGTCGAGCGGGATCTCGTGCGCGCCGAGCCAGGTCGGGACGATCCGCAACGGCAGATCGGCGGCGAGGCGGCCGATGACGCGCAGGGACTTGAGCTCGCTCTCGGAGGAGAGGCCGTAACCCGATTTGATCTCCACCGTGGTGGTTCCGAACGCCGCGAGCCGCCGGACTCTGGCAGCGGAGAGATCGTACAGCTCGGCCTCGGCGCGCGCGCGGAGGTCGCGTACCGACGCGTGAATTCCGCCGCCGCGGCGGGCTATCTCCATGTAGCTGAGCCCCGCCGCGCGCAGCTCGTGCTCGTCGTAGCGCGGACGCCCGAACACCGCGTGCGTGTGGGAGTCGACGAGCCCGGGCGTGAGCACGCAGCCGGAGCAGTCTATCTCGGTCGCTCGCGGGTGTGCCTTCGCGAGAGCGCGCGCGTCGCCGACCGCGCCGATCCGCTCGCCCTCGACGAGCACCGCGGCGCCGGTGAGAACGCCGGCGTCGGCCATCTCGCGGCCGCGGCGGGCTCGGGCCGGGCCGGCGCAGGTGACTACCTGCCGCGCGTTGACGAAGAGCAGCGTCAAGCGCGGCTCATCCCATCACGTCGCGCACGCGGGACAGGCGCATGGGCGCCTCCGCTTCGCCGCGGCAGGCGTAGAAGCAGGCGTTGCACGCCAGCGGCTCGTACTGCTTGAACCCGGACCAGTGGAAATCGGTCGGGAAGTCGGGGCAGCGCTTCACGTGGCCGGTAGGATCGACGTGAATCGTCCTGATCCCCGAGCGGCAGGGCTCGGTCAGCTCGCCGCGGGCGTACCTGGGGATCGACTCCAGGTAGTGGTCGGAGTTTGTGATCACGCCGCGGTTGTCGCGCTTGAAGGCGAGCAGCTCCGCGGTGACGTCTTCCAGCTCGACGATCCGGTCGCCGTCGATCAGGTGCATCCGGTTTCCGTTCTTGGCGTCCGTGTACAGACTAAAATTGACGCCGCAGCCCAGCTCCCGCGCGCGGCGCACGATCGGGAGCAGCTGGTCGAGGTTGTCGCTCTTGATGACCGTGTTGAAGCGGATGTTGTCGACGCCTTCGGCGCGGATGCCGTCGAGCGCGCCGAAGATGCGCCCGGTCAGGCCGGGGATGCCGCGTGCCTCGTCGTGCCGCTCGTCCAGGTAATCGAGCGAGATGTTGAACTGGTTGATCCCGGCGTCCCACAGCGACCGCGCGCGCCGGGGCGTGAGCATCCCGCCGTGGGTGATCAGCGTGATGTACTTGAGGTGGACGGCGTCAGACACTCCCCGCACGAGCAGCTCGAGGTCGGCGCGGAGGGTCGGCTCGCCGCCGGTGAACGTGATGACCATGGGGTTGAAGTACCGGGCGGCGTCGGCGAAGCTCTTGAGCTCTTCGGCGCGCGCGGCCGGCGAGGTCTTCCAGTAGTCGCAGAAGCCGCAGCGCGCGTTGCACCGCATGGTGACTTCGAAGTGCACGAGGACCGGGCGACGCCGCACGGTCAGATAGGCGTATTTTGCCAGGAAGAGCGGGACGTGCCAGGGCTTAAATCTCGCGGACAGCACGGCGGCTCGGCTTAGTTCCGGCCGAGCCGGGCCGAGTGACGATGTGTGAGAGTTCGGGCGCTACGCGGGCTACGCCCGCTAAGACGCGCCCTCATCTCACACATCGTCACTCGTCCTCGGCTCGGTCAGCATTGGAAGCCTGATGCCGTGTTGTTCCGCGGTCGTTCTCGCCAACTCATAGCCGGCATCCGCGTGACGCGCGACGCCGATCCCGGGGTCGTTCGTGAGCACGCGCTCGAGCCGCACGCGCATCTCTGGCGTGCCGTCGGCCACGATCACTTGGCCGGCGTGCAAAGAGTTGCCGATTCCCACGCCGCCGCCGTGATGAAACGACACCCACGACGCGCCACCGGCCACATTCAGTAGAGCGTTCAGGATGGGCCAGTCGGCCACGGCGTCGCTGCCGTCTTTCATGGACTCCGTCTCGCGGAAGGGGGAAGCAACGCTCCCCGTGTCGAGGTGGTCGCGGCCGATCACGATGGGCGCGCTCAGCTCGCCCGCTGCGACGAGATCGTTCAGCGCGACACCGAAGCGCGCGCGGTCGCCCTGCCCCAGCCAGCAGATGCGGGCGGGCAGGCCCTGGAAGTGAACCTTGTCGCGCGCGATCGTGATCCAGCGGCGCAGGTGCTCGTCGTGCGGGAACAGCTCGAGCACGAGATCGTCGGTGCGCGCGATGTCGCGGGGGTCGCCGGACAGAGCCACCCAGCGGAACGGCCCCTTCCCCTCGCAGAAGAGCGGGCGGACGTACTCGGGTACGAAGCCGGGGAACGCGAACGCGTCCCGCACTCCGGCGTCGAGCGCCACGGTCCGGATGTTGTTGCCGTAGTCGAAGGTCACGGCTCCGCGCTGCTGCATCCGCAGCATCGCGCGGACGTGCTCGACGATGGACTGCGTGGCTTGCTTTACATATGCGTCGGGATCGCTCTTCCGCAGCGCCAAGGCATCCGCGAGCGACATGCCGGCGGGCACGTACCCGTTCAGCGTGTCGTGCGCGCTGGTCTGATCCGTCAATACATCCGGCGTGACGTCGCGGCGGACCAGCTCCGGCAAAACGTCCGCGGCGTTGCCGATCAGTCCGACGGACACGGCTTTCTTGGCGCCGCGCGCGCGGCCGATGATCTCCAGCGCGTCGTCCAGCGTCGCCGCCTTGACGTCGCAGTAGCCGGTCTCGATCCGCTTGTCGATGCGGCTCTCGTCCACCTCGACGCACAGGATGGCGGCCCCCTGCATCGTCGCGGCGAGCGGCTGCGCGCCACCCATCCCGCCGAGCCCGGCGGTCAGCACGAGCTTGCCGGCGAGCGAGCCGCCGAAGTGCCGGCGCGCGACGGCGCCGAACGTCTCGTAGGTGCCCTGGAGGATTCCTTGCGTGCCGATGTAGATCCACGATCCCGCGGTCATCTGGCCGTACATCATGAGACCCGCGCGCTCGAGCTCGCGGAAGTGCTCCCACGTGGCCCAGCGCCCGACGAGGTTGCTGTTCGCGATCAGGACCCTGGGCGCCGACGCGTGCGTGCGGAACACGCCGACCGGCTTGCCGCTCTGCACGAGCAGCGTCTCGTCGTTCTCCAGCGCGCGCAGCGAGGCGACGATCGCGTCGAAGCACTCCCAGTTGCGCGCGGCTTTCCCGATGCCGCCGTACACCACGAGGTCCGCGGGGCGCTCGGCGACATCCGGGTCCAGGTTGTTCATGAGCATCCGGAGGGCGGCTTCCTGCTGCCACCCCTTGCAGGATATCTCGCTCCCGCGCGGCGCGCGCACGACGCGGGCTCCAGCAGGCGCATCGCCCGCCGAGCGGCTCAACGCCGGCTCCGCGACCGTCATGATGCTTTCCCTCGCGCGAATCTCCCTTCGCCTATCGCTTTCGCGATCGCCGCAATGTCTCCGCTGAGTACGCGGTCGTCGCCGAGATGCGGGACGAGCGAGCGCACGGCGGCGTGCGCCGCGCGCAACGACGTGCCGGTCCTGAGCGGCGCGCGAAAATCCAGCCCCTGCGCGGCGCACAGCAGCTCGATGGCGAGAATGTGCCGGAGGTTCTGCGCCACGCGCCTGGCTTTCCAGGCCGCGCCCATCGCCATGGGCACGACGTCCTCCTTGCCGCCGTCGGTCGGGATCGTGTCCACGCTGGCGGGGTGAGACAGAACCTTGCATTCACTCGCCACGGACGCGGCGGTGACCTGGGCCATCATCATCCCCGAGTGCAGTCCCGCGCTCTCCGTGAGGAACGGCGGCAGCCCCTGGTTCAGGTCCGGGTGCACCAGCCTGTCGATCCGCCGCTCGGAGATCGTCGCGAGATTCGTGAGCGCGATCGCCAGGAAGTCCAGTGCCATCGCGACCGACTGCCCGTGGAAGTTGCCGCCGCTCAGCAGCTCGCCGTTCTCGAACACGAGCGGATTGTCGGTCGCCGCGTTGAGCTCGCGCGAGACTATTCCCTCGATCCACCTGAGCGCGTCCCGCGCGGGCCCGTGCACCTGCGGCATGCACCGCAGCGAGTAGGCGTCCTGCACGCGCGGGTCGCCCTCCAGATGCGACTCGCGGATCTCGCTTCCGGCGAGCAGCTCGCGCAGGAGCGCGGCGGATTCCTTCTGTCCTTCCTGGCCGCGCGCATCGTGGATTCGCTCGTCGAACGCCACCGGCGTGCCGAGCAGCGCGTCGAGCGACATCGCGCCGGCGACGTGGGCCGTCTCCCAGAGAGTGACGGCGTCGTGCAGGAGCAGCGCGGCGACGGCGGTGTGCGCCTGCGTTCCGTTGATGAGAGTGATTCCTTCCTTAGCTTGCAGCTTGAGCGGGGCAAGCTTTGCGGCGCGCAGCGCTTCGGCCGCGGCAACTTCCTTTCCTTCCAGGAACAGCGCGCCCTCGCCGATCATCGCGAGCGCGAGATGTGCGAGCGGAGCGAGATCGCCGCTCGCGCCGGCGCTGCCCTGCTCCGGCACGGGGGGATACACCCCCGCGTTCAGCATTCCGCACAGCAGCTCGGCGAGCTCGGCGCGCGCGCCGGAGAATCCCTTCGCGATCACGTTGGCGCGGAGCAGCATCATCGCGCGGACTTCGCGCTCGGGGAGCAGCGGCCCGATACCCGCCACGTGGCTGCGGATGAGGTTGACCTGCAGCTCCTCCAGCTTCGCCGGGTCGATGGCGACGTCGGCCAGCTTGCCGAAGCCCGTGGTCACGCCGTACACGGCCTGTCCGCCCGCGGCGGCCTTTTCCACGACGGCGCGCGTTCGCGCCATGCGTTCTCTCGCGGCGGACGCCAGCTCCACGCGCTCGCGCCCGACGGCGACGGCGTGAACGTCGCCGATGGTGAGCGAGTTACCGTCGAGTGCGATCGTCACTGGAGCGGAGTGATCCGCCGGTATGTCTGCTTGTCGTAATCGAACTTCAGGTCGGGCTGCGCCTTGAGCGAGATGAAGAAGCTGAACGCGAAGTTGCCGTTCTGCGCCTTGGTGAATGCAAACGTCGAGCGCCAGTCGTGCAGATCGCGCTGCAGGCCCACCGTGTGACTGGCGAACGCCCTCGCCTGGAAGTCGTAGTTGGTTCCCCAGGTAGCGGACCAGGTCGGGGTGATGTTGAAGCTCATCTGCGACTGGATGTTCTCCCGCGGCGGAGTGCGCACGAAGGCCGATCCGATCGGCCGGTCGAACGGAGTGGCGCTGGTCGGGTTGGTCTGTTGCTCGACCAGGCACTGGGTGTACGCGATCGGATTGAATTCGTAGATGCGGCAGTTCACCGCCGGATCGTAATCGATGACGTTCCCGCCGACCGGCGGGCGCTGGCGCTGCGAGCTGAACGTGAAGTTGGCCTGAAAGCCCTGCGTCGCCTGCATCCCGCCGTATATGCGATCCCGCGCGGCGACCCCGGCCACCGGCGTCGAGCCAGCCTTCCGCGACAGCGCGTCGTCGCCGGCGGGCTCCAGCCGCTCGATCTGCGGGTTGCGCTGCGGCACGGCGCGCCCAAACAGGCGTGAGAACGCGGCCAGAATCCCCGACTGCTGGTTCAGCGTGAACGACGCGCTCAGCGTCTCGCGATACGGCTTGAATACGGCCGTGTCGCTGAGCAGAACGCCCTGGAAGAGCGAATAACCCGCGCTGAGGTTAAAGCCGGGAAGCAGATCCGACGCAAGATCGTACGACAACCGCTCCGTCGCGAAGCCGGAGCGCCCGGTGACTCTTGCCTTCTCGAAATCGTAAGCCAGGGGCGAAAAGTTGATCGACAGCAGCCGGATCTTGCGATCGGTGCCATCCGATCTGTTCCCTCCTGTGGCGCTGTCAGGCTTGGCGCGCAGCTTGGCCTCGATGTTCTGCGATATCTGCAGCGTGATCATATTCTGCGCGAGCCCGCCGGTGTAGGAGAAGCGTGAGGTGTTGCGGGCAGCGAGGAACTCGTCGCCGACTCTCGCCGCCGGCGCGTAACCGTAGCTCAGCCGCGGTGAGATAGAATGGCGGAATCGCTCGACCCGGCCGAACCCCGGAAACAAGCCGAAAAACGTCGGCGAAACTCCAATGCCGTAGATCGCCCGCTTCGACTGACGGACGAACCTGCCGCCCGAAAACTGCGTTCGAACCATGTACGGCGCGGGATCCACGTTCGAGAACGATATCGACGGCGAGACGTTCCACGTGCCGACCAGAAGTCCCGGCAGACCGATGCTCGTCTCCCAATCGACATTCGTTCGGTATGTGCGGCTGAACACACGCGCGGAAAACACGCCGCTGTCGGTGCGACTCGCGAGCAGGACCGAAGTCGGATAATCGTCATCGCTGTCCGCCACGCGGAAAGAGTTCGACCAGGTGAAGCCGAATATCTTGAGTGGCGTGTTGAACGTGACGTTCGTCGCGCGCCTGTCTCCACTCAGTCTTACGCTGTCGAGTCCACTCTCCCGCGGGAGATAGCGAAAGGACACCGTGCCCGGCTGATCCAGGTTGAAGTTCTGGTCGTTTATCAGCGACAGCGACGGCGTCCACTCCAGCCAGCGCGCCAGCGCCAGCGTCGGCGTGATCAGATTGAAGTTCGGGAATTGCTGGTCGACCTGATCGCGGCCGGGATACTGCCTGCGGTTCCCGCCGATGGTCAGCGAAGCGGGGCCGAGCTTCTGCGCGTAGTTCGCCTGCGACGAGATGGTCGCCATCACCTGCCGCGGATCGAACGCGTTGCTCCGCTGGATGAAGGTGTTGGTGACGTAGTTGAGATTGAACGACAGGTTGCGAGTCTGCGAGAAGCTCTGCTGGTGCGCCCACGACAGCGCGGTGTTGGTGTTGCCGGACCGCTGACGATCGTGGGAAGAGGCAAACCGCCCGGTCATGAACCGGCTCAGCCAGCGGTACTGGAACTCGCCGTTGTACTTGATCCACCCCGGATCGCCCTCGGTGGGCCGCGCGCCGCTGCGCCAGTCCAGCCAGAGCCGCGCGTCGGTGTAGTCGCTCAGCGCGAAGTAATAGCCGATGTTGTCCACGTGCCGGCGATACTGGGGACTGTTGCGGAATATCTCGCTCACGCCGAACCGGGGCGTGAGTATTCCGCTGCGCCGGCCCGAGCGAATGTCCTGGAACATGAACGGCAGCCAGAGGACCGGCACCTCGCCGATGTACAGCACGGCCGGCCGCGCGACGAGCAGCGTCTTCGACACCATCTTGATCCTGCCGGCGCGGAAGAAATAGTGCGGCACCGGGTCGTCACAGGTGGTGAAGTCTCCCTCGCGCACGAAGAACGTGGTCGGCTGCCGCCCGGTCGTGTCCGACACGAACGCCGCCTCGACCCCCGACACGAACCAGCGCTCGCCGCTCTCCACCGCGGTGCTGATGTTCGAGACGCTGCCGCGGCGCGTCGCGATGTTGTACGTCAGCGAGCCGCGCGAGACCACGTCCTCCGCGTTCTGCGATGGGTCGCGCAGGATGTTCGTGTCACCGCGCACCACGACGAGCTTGGTCACGTCGCTGTACAGGATCGTGTCGCCAACGACGAGCGTGGCGCCCCGCCCGACCGCGCCCGGATCGCCCGTCAGGTCGAGCGTCCGCACCCTGGCGTCGAACACGACCCGGTCTCCCTGATATCGGGTCGCGGTGTAGCCGCGCCGGTCGAGCAGATCGCGCATGACCGAATCCGGTTCCGCCCACTTCACCAACTCGCGGACGGTCGTATCCCGGCCGGCGGTGTCGCGCGGAGCGGCGTCCGGGCGAGCGGACATGATCTGCGCCTGCGCCGCCGGCGCCGGCGCGCACACGACCGCGATCGCGGCCGTTAGCGCGGCCGTTAGCGCGGCACTTACGAGACGCCGCCGGGTCACGCGGGCGCCCCCGCATGCTGCTCGGCCGCGCGCTCTTCCGCCGCCTTCCGCGCCGCGCGCTTGAGCCGTCTCCGGTGCAACCCCTTCGACAGCACCACGCTCAGCTCGTACAGGAAGTAGAGCGGCACCGCGAGGGCCACGAGCGACGTCGGATCGGAGCCCGGCGTGACGAAGGCCGCCAGCACCAGCACCGCCACGGCCGCGTGCCGGCGGAACTTCACGAGCAGCTCCGGCGTCACGATCCCGAGCGCGGTCAGCGCGAGAATCGCGATCGGCAGCTCGAACGCGACGCCGAACATGAGCGACATGCTGACCGCGAAGCCGAAGTAGTCGGCCGCGGTGATCATCGGCGTGAGCGCGCCCGCCTGCAGACCGAGCAGAAAGCGCATCGTCAGCGGCAGCACCACGAAGAACGACAGCGCCACGCCCGCCAGAAAGAGCAGGAGCATTCCGGCGAGAACCGGCACGACCATTCTCTTCTCGCGCGGCAGCATGGCGGGCGACACGAACAGCCACAGCTGGTAGGCGATCACCGGCGACGCGATGATCGCGCCCAGCACGAAGGCCATGTCGATCAGGATCCCGAAGACGTCCCCCGGGTGCGTGTACACCAGCGTCCGGCCGCCGAGATAGGGGCGGATCGGGCGCTGCAGAAAGCCGATGATGTCGATGTTGGTGACTACCGCGAACGCGACGATTACGCCGCCGATGAAGGCGGCGCCGGCCCGCAGCAGTCGCTGGCGCAGCTCCTCGAGGTGGTCGAGGAACGGCATCTCCGCGCTGTGGGACCGCCGGGCCATGTCCGGGTGGGTGCGTTACTGCAAGTCGCGCAATCTGTCGCGCGCCAGCGCGGCTTCGTCCGAGCGCGGAAACTTGCTGATCACTTCGTTGTACAGCCGGCGGGCGTCGCGCGTACGCCTGGCGCCTTCGGCGGCTACCGCGCGCTTGTACGTCGCCGTGGCGGCGCGCGGCGAGCGCGGATAAGCGGACGCCACCCGCTCGTACGCCTGGTCGGCGGCCTCGGCGTTCCCTTCGGCCGCGTGCGTCTCGCCGATGTAGAACTGCGCGTCGGCGGCGACGTCCGATTCCGGATAGCGCGCGAGCAGATCCTCGAACGCGGTGCGGGCGGCGGCCGTGCTGCCGCGGAGCAGCTGATCACGCCCGAGCTGATACAGCTGGTTCGGGCCCGGCTGCGGCGCCGCGCTGCCCGGAGTCGTTGGCGCGGGAACGCGCGACTCTACGGCCGCCCTCAGCTCCTGCATGCGCGACTGGCTCTGACCGGCGAGCTCCTGCAGCCGGCGCGTGTCTTCCTCGATCGCGCTGAACCGGCCCGATACGTCCGCCCGCAGCCGCGTCAGCCGCGTTGCGACCGCGCTCACCGAGTCGGTGAGCGACTGCATGGAGCGCATGATGCGCTGGATCTCCTGCCGCCTGGCGGAATCGCTCTGCGCCGCTTCGGCACGGACCAGCATGATGTCCTGCTGGAGGACGGTGACGTCGCTCTTGGTCGCCATGCACCCGGCTACGACGAGCGGGAGCGCGACCAGCAGGCGGGCGGCGCGGCGCGGCATTTCAGTCAGGCGTGTTGGTGGCATGTTGCTCGTTGGAAAGAGTTGGCGCGAGATACGGCGACCAGTCGGCGAGACGCGCGCCCGCGGCGTGCGTGAGCTGGCGCAGGCGTCCCGACTCCGAATCGATCACCCAAAGTTGCTGCACACCGCTCCGGCTCGAGGTGAACACGAGGTGCCTGCCATCGGGCGCCCACGACGGATCCTCGTTTACGCCCGTGCTCGTGAGCTGTTTCACGCTCCGGTCGCGAAGGTTCAGCACCATGATCTGGAAGCCGCCAGCGGTCGCCTGATACGCGATCAGGCGCCCATCCGGCGACCACGCCGGACTGGCGCGGTAGCTCGTGCCTCCGAAGGTGAACTCCGTGAGCAGCTGCACGTTGGTTCCGTCGGAATCCGAAATATATACCTCGGGCTGCCCCGCTCTCCCCGACATGAACGCGATCTTGCGGCCGTCGGGGCTGAACGACGGCGACGTGTTGTCGGTACCGCGCCCCACCGTGACCCTCCGCGCGGACGACAGGTTCGCCAGCGACGCGGCCACTATCTCGGTGCCGCCTCCGTGGTTCGTGGACCACACGAGCTGTTGTCCGTCGGGGGAAAATGCCGGGGTGATGTTCAGCCCTTCGGGCGTGGCGCGCACGATCCGTCGCGAGCCGGTCTCGAGATTGTGCAGCTCGATGCGGGTCCCGGCCGAGCCGTACCGGCTGTACGCGATCATCCTTCCGTTCGGGTGCCATGCGGGCGACATCGTGAGCGCGCCACGCGTGATCTGGCGCTGATTGGCGCCGTCGCTGTCGACCAGCCACACGTCGCTGCCCCGCACGAACAGCACGCGCGAGCGCGACATCCCCTTCACGCCGGTGATCCACCGCTCGATCTCGTCGGCGATGCCGTGGATCTCCATCCGCCATTCGCCGGACGGGCGCGCGGCCGCGACAGCGAACGTGTCCGCGCGCAGGACGCGCCGGGCGGTGACGTCGTGCACTTCGGCTCGATAACCGCCGGCCGTGGGGACGATCCGCACTATCGCCGCCGCGCCCAGCCGGGAGAAGAGCTGGTAGTTGAAGCGCCGGCCGGCCGCGGGCGTGAGGCCGCGAAGCACCGCGCTGTCGAGCGCGATGACGGTGACCCGGTCGCCGTAATCGAGGTCGCGCTGCACGATCGCGCGAACCGAGTCGCCGCGAGTGGCTTCGACAGGCATGACGATTACACCGGGCTTCACTCCGGCACCGTAGCTGAGCCCGATGCGGACTCCGCGCGGCGTTTCCTGCGACGCTACGGCCAGCGGCAGCGCCGTCAGGACGAGGGAAAGCGCGATCGCCGGACGGAAAGCGCGGAGAATCATCTGAGCACCTGGGGATCGAAGCTGAACACTACCGGGAGGACGTCGTCGGAGAATCCTTCCGGCAACGGGCCGAAGGCGCGCGCCCCGGCGGCGGCTTCGATCGCGCCCTGTGCCTCGAGGTCGAACGAATAGGAGCCGGACCGCGAGACGAACCGCATGTTGGTGACGGAGCCGTTGCGATGAATCAGAAACATGACCTCAGCTTTGAGCCGGGCATCCCGGTCGGGGGGCTGGAAGCGCAGCGCGATCTGGCGCACGATGTTGTTCAGGTACCCCGGGAACGGGAATTCGATTCCCTCCGTCTGCACGGTCGCAACGTCCGTTCCGCGTCCACCCGTCGGGCCGCCGCCGGCGCGTGCCGCAGCCCGCGGCCGCGACGTCTGCGCGGGCGCCGGCGTCGTCCGACGCGGCGCGGGCACGGCTGCCCGATTCGGCGACGGCATCTGTTGCACGGCCTGCTCGGGCGCGGTTCGTGGAGGGGCGGTCTGTGCGGGAGTGGGCGGCGCGGTGGTAACCTCGCCTATCGCGCGCGGCCCGGCGGGCGCCGCGACGATGTTGACCCGGTAGATCGGCGGAAGAGCGATCTGCGGTTGGCGGTCGCGCACGACAAACAGCATGGTGAGCGCCGCGGCGTGGACGACCGCCGAGGCCAGTATCGGGCCATTGAGCCGCGTTTCTCGCACGATCACGCCTCAGGCC
>JBBEBQ010000001.1 GCA_040882285.1 Gemmatimonadaceae bacterium | reverse complement strand
GGTTCTGACGGAACCGGCCCTGCTTGCCCTTGAGCATGTCCGACAGCGACTTGAGAGGACGCTTGCCGCGGCCGCGGATCGCCTTCGAGCGGCGGCCGTTGTCGAACAGCGCGTCCACCGACTCCTGCAGCATCCGCTTCTCGTTCCGGAGGATGACTTCCGGCGCGCGGTGCAGGATCAGCTTCTGCAGCCGGTTGTTGCGATTGATGACGCGGCGGTACAGATCGTTGAGATCCGACGTCGCGAAGCGGCCGCCGTCGAGCGGCACGAGCGGACGCAGATCGGGCGGGATCACCGGGACCACGTCCAGGATCATCCACTCGGCCTTGTTGCGCGTCGGGCCGTCGTCGCCGGAGTTGCGGAACGCCTCCACGATCTTGAGCCGCTTGAGCAGCTGCTTCTTCCGGTGCTGCGAGCCCTCGTCCACCAGCGCCGCGCGCAGCTGCACGGCGACCTTGTCCACGTCGATGCGGCGCAGCAGGTCGCGCACCGCCGGCGCGCCGATGTCGGCGAGGAACTGCGTGTCGCCGTCTTCCTTCGCCTTCTGCTTCAGCGTGATGAACTGATCTTCGTCGAGCAGCTCACCTTGGCGGACTTCCTGCTCGCCCGGCTCGATGACGACGTAGTTCGAGTAGTAGATGACCTTCTCGAGATCCCGCAAAGTGAGATCCACGAGATTGCCCATCGGGCTCGGCAGCGTCTTGAAGAACCAGATGTGCGCGACCGGCACGGCCAGCTCGATGTGGCCCATGCGCTCGCGGCGGACCTTGCTGAGCGTGACCTCCACGCCGCAGCGGTCGCAGATGACTCCGCGGTACCGGATGCGCTTGTACTTGCCGCAGTGGCACTCCCAGTCCTTCACCGGGCCGAAGATGCGCTCGCAAAAGAGACCGTCCTTCTCGGGCTTGAACGACCGGTAGTTGATAGTCTCCGGCTTGGTTACCTCGCCCCACGACCACCAGGTGCGCAGGCCGGCCATCTCCAGCCGCTCGCGCTCCTTGGAATCCTTGGGACCGCGGATCTCTTCCGGAGAAGCGATCCGAACCTGGATGAAATCGAAAGCGGCCGTGCGCGTGTCGCGCGAGCTGCGAAAATCAATCATGGTTAGCCCTCACTCCCGTTACCGGAGGCGTTCCCGAATCCCCGGCCGTTATTCACGTGCGTGTCCATCCGCACGTGAATTCCCAGCGCCTTCAGCTCCTGCACGAGCACGTTGAACGACTCCGGCGTGCCCGGCTCCGGAAGGTTCTGTCCCTTCACGATCGCCTCGTACACGCGGCTTCTCCCGTTCACGTCGTCCGACTTGACCGTGAGTATCTCCTGCAGCGTGTGCGCCGCGCCGTACGCCTCGAGCGCCCACACCTCCATCTCTCCGAAACGTTGGCCGCCGAACTGCGCCTTGCCGGCGAGCGGCTGCTGCGTGACGAGCGAGTACGGTCCGATGCTGCGCGCGTGGATCTTGTCGTCCACGAGGTGCGACAGCTTGAGGATGTAGATCTCGCCGACGGTGACGGGGCTGGAGAACGTCTCTCCGCTCCGGCCGTCGCGCAGCCAGACCTTGCCGCCCGGCGTGAGGCCGGCCAGCCGCAGCAGCTCGAGCGTGGCCGCGTTCACGTCCACGTCTCCCTTCGCCCCGAACATCGCGCCGAGCGCGGGCAGCTCCTGCCGCGCGAGCAGCTCCGTCTCGTCCACCGAGCGGTCCCTCTCGATATGCTTCAGCGCGGGCTTGAACTGCCCCTTGAGCGCGTCCGACAGATCCTCGTCGTCCGCCGCGGCCGTGTGATACGTGATCTGGTTGTCCAGCTCGTTGAAGTCGCGCGCCGCGAGCTCGCGGGCGGCTCCCGCGAGGAAATCGCGGATCCGCTTGTACACGTCGCGCGTAGTCGTGGAGACGCCGCGCTTGGCCAGGTCGTTGAGCGTGGCCTCGACCATGAGGCCGGCCCGCGACCCGTGCCCGACGTCCACGTCCACCCGCACGTCGGCGAGAATCGCGCGGACCTCCACGTCCGTCACGACCGGCGCCGGCGTCTCGAGCTGCAGCGCGTCGCGCGCCCACGTGACCCCCGCGAGCTTGAGCAGTATGCCGATCTCGCGCTCCGTGGTCCCCTGGAAGACAGGCGTCTTGGCGTAGAAGCCGCAAATCTTCGCGGCCCAGCCCAGGTGCGTCTCCAGGATCTGACCCACGTTCATCCGGCTCGGCACGCCGAGCGGATTGAGTACGATGTCCACCGGGCGTCCGTCCGGAAGGAACGGCATGTCTTCTTCCGGAACGATGCGCGCCACGATTCCCTTGTTGCCGTGGCGGCCGGCCATCTTGTCGCCGACGGAGATCTTGCGCTTCTCCGCCAGATAGACCTTCACCAGCTGGATGACGCCCGGCGGCAGCTCGTCCGGCTGCAGCACGCGGTCGATCCGCTCCTCGGCCTTTTCCTCGATCTTCGCCTTTTCGTCGTTGGCGAGGTCGATGATGCGGCGTACCTGCTCCTGCGTGCTCTTGTCCTGCACGCGGAACGTCTTCACGTCCAGCGAGGAGAACTTGAGGTCGCGCAGAATCTCTCCGGTCAGCTTGGTGCCGGCGGGGATCGCTTCCTCCACCGTGCCGCTCTTGAGCGCGAGCACGACCGTCTGGCCCTCGAGCAGCTCCGCCAGCTCGGCGTCGCGCGCGTCGTTGACGCGGATCTTCTCCTCGCCCTCGAGCCGGCGGATCTCGCCGATCCGCTCGCCGCGGTCCTTCTCGACCACCTGGTCCTCGATGCGCGAGAAAATCTTGACGTCGATGACGACGCCTTCCATTCCCGGCGGGACCTTGAGCGACGAGTCCTTAACGTCCTTCGCCTTCTCGCCGAAGATGGCCGTGAGCAGCTTCTCCTCGGGGGACAGCTCCGTCTCGCCCTTCGGCGTGATCTTGCCGACGAGGATGTCGCCCGGCTTGACGTGCGCGCCGATGCGGACGATGCCGCGGTCGTCGAGATCCGTGAGCGACTCCTCGGCCACGTTCGGAATCTCGCGCGTGATCTCTTCCTGCCCGCGCTTGGTGTCGCGGACGTGCAGCTCCAGCTCCTGGATGTGGATGGACGAGTACACGTCTTCCTTGACCAGGCGCTCGGAGAGAACGATCGCGTCCTCGAAGTTGTGCCCGTACCACGGCATGAACGCCACCGTCACGTTCGCGCCCAGCGCGAGCTGACCCATCTCGGTCGCCGCGCCGTCGGCCAGCACTTCGCCTTCCTTGACCTTCTGACCCACGGCCACGAGCGGCCGCTGGTTGATGGCGGTGTCCTGGTTGGTTCTCCAGTACTTCTTGAGCCGGTAGCGGTCGTGCTGCGTGAGGCGCGCGAGCGGCTGCGCATCACCCTTCTTGCGGGGAGCGCTGGAGCCGGCCGCCGCGTCGACGACGATCTCGTCGGCGGTGACGCTCGACACGACGCCCGCGCGGCGAGCGAACACGATCGCGCCGGAATCGCGCGCGACCTTCTCCTCCAGCCCCGTGCCGACGACCGGCGTCTGCGGATTCAACAGCGGGACCGCCTGCCGCTGCATGTTCGAGCCCATCAGCGCGCGGTTGGCGTCGTCGTGCTCGAGGAACGGAATCAGCGCCGCGGCGATGGAGACGAGCTGCTCCGGCGCCACGTCCATGTAATCGATGCGGTCCGGCGCCACGAGCGGCACGTCGCCGCGCTGGCGGCAGAGCACCAGCTCGTCCACGAACGTTCCGTCAGGGTTCAGCCGCGCATTGGCCTGCGCGATCGTGACGTTCTCTTCACGGTTCGCGTCGAGCCACTGGATGTCGTTGGTGACCTTGCCGTTGCGCACGACGCGGTACGGCGTCTCGACAAAGCCGAGGTCGTTGACCTGCGCGTAGCACGCGAGCGACGTGATCAGACCGATGTTCGGTCCTTCCGGCGTCTCGATCGGGCACATGCGGCCGTACTGCGAGTAGTGCACGTCGCGCACCTCGAAGCCGGCGCGCTCGCGCGTGAGGCCGCCCGGTCCGAGCGCCGACAGCCGGCGCTTGTGCGTCAGCTCGGCCAGCGGGTTCGTCTGGTCCATGAACTGCGACAGCTGCGACGAGCCGAAGAACGCCTGGATGACCGCCGAGACGGTGCGGGCGTTGACGAGATCGTCGAGCGAGATCTTCTCCGGGTCCGTGTTGATGGACATCCGCTCCTTGACCAGGCGCGCCATGCGGGAGAGCCCGACCGAGAACTGGTTGGCGATGAGCTCGCCGACCGAGCGGATGCGGCGGTTGCCGAGGTGGTCGATGTCGTCCACGTACCCGCGGCCCTCATGCAGCTCGACGAGGTAGCGCAGGATCGCGATGAAATCTTCCTTGGTCAGCACCGTCTCGTTGGCCGGGCGGTTGAGGCCGAGCCGCTGATTGATCTTGTACCGGCCGACGCGGCCGAGGTCGTACCGCTTCGGCGAGAAGAACAGCCGGTTGAGCGCGTCGCGCGCCGTCTCCTTGTTGGGAGCGTCCCCCGGGCGGAGCAGCGAGTAGATCTGCTTCAGCGCCATCTCCTCGTGCTGCGTCGGATCCTTGGCGAGCGTGTTCTTGATCAGCGTGGACTCGGCGCGGCCCGACACGACGAACACGTACACCTTGTTGATGCCGGCCTTGCGGATGCGGCGGATCGCCGCATCGGTGAGCGTGGTGCCGGCGTCGGCGATGACTTCGCCGCTCGCTGCGTCCACCGCGTCGAGCGCGAGGTCGCGGCGTACGGGGCGCTCGCCGCGCTCGATCGCGTCCTGCTCGTCGCGCAGGTCGATGATCGTGTACGAGGCGAACACCTTGATCTTCCTGATGTTCAGGCGGATGAGGCGGTTCCACACCTCCTCCGTCAGCTCGTCGCCTTCCTTGACGAGCAGCTCCGCCTCGGCGCGGGCCTTGGCCTCGCGCGCCTTCTTGGTCTTGAGCTTGGGCGCATCGGGTGTCGCGGCCTCGCCGGCAAGCGTGATGTCCTCGGCGACGATCGCGCCAAGCACCTCGCGCACGTCCACGCGCGACTCGCGCTTCTTGGACAGGTCGAGCTCGCGCACGCCGAAGAACAGGCGCAGGATGTCGGAGTTGGTGCCGTAGCCGAACGCGCGCAGGAGCGCGGTGGCCGGGAACTTCTTCTTCTTGTCGATGTGGACGTAGATCACGTCGTGGATGTCCACGGTGAACTCGACCCACGATCCGCGGAACGGGATGATGCGCGCGGAGATCAGGCGCTGGCCGTTCGGGTGGGTGGACTCCTCGAACACAACGCCCGGCGACCGGTGCAGCTGGCTGACGATGACGCGCTCGGCGCCGTTGATGACGAAGGTTCCCAGCGGCGTGAGCAGCGGCAGCTCACCGAGGTAGACCTCCTTCTCGATGATGTTCTTGGGGCGCTTGGTGCCCGCCTCGGTCGTCTCGAACACGACCAGCTGGAGCGTCGCCTTGAGCGGCGCCGAGTAGGTCATGTCGCGCTCGATGCACTCGCCGACCGTGTACTTCGGCTCGCCGAGCGTGTAGCTCTTGAACTCGAGGGAGAAGTTCTCGTGGACGTCGGAGATCGGGAACAGGTCCTTGAAGACCCGCTCGAGGCCGATGTCCTCGCGCTCCAGCGACACCGCGTCGAGCTGCAGGAGCGACTCGAACGCCCGGGTCTGGATGTCGAGGAGATGGGGCATGTGCATCCCCTGCTCCAGCTTCGCGAAGGAAATCTGCTTGGACAGTTCAGGCATTGTTCACCAACCGGCAATAGGCGAAAAGCGCCGCAGCCCCGTCCGCCTGCGAGATTTTCGCGGCGACGGGGAAAGCGCGTTCAGCTTGATTTTTGTCGTGCTTTTGAGCGAAGTGCTTGATCATGTACGCGTCGTTAGAGGTTCAAGAGACCCGTCCGGCCCCGAGCGGCTGAGCGCCGCTCCGGGAGCGGAGGATTACTTGACCTCTACCGTCGCGCCCTGCTCTTCCAGCTTCGCTTTGACCGTGGCGGCCTCGTCCTTCGACACGGCGGTCTTCACAGCCTGCGGCGCGCCGTCGACGAGATCCTTGGCTTCCTTGAGGCCCAGGCCGGTCAGCTCGCGCACGACCTTGATGACCTGGATCTTCTTGGCGCCGGCTTCCTTGAGCGTGACCGTGAACTCGGTCTGCTCTTCGGCGGCCGGAGCGGCCGCTGCGCCACCGCCACCCGCGGCGGGCGCGCCACCGACCGGAACCGCGGCGATCGTCACGTTGAACTTCGTCTTGAATGCTTCGACCAGCTCGGCGAGCTCGAATACCGACATGTTGCCGATCGCGTCGAGGATCTCGTCCTTGCTCATGGTAGCGTTAGCCATTGTCCTGTTCCCTGTAGGTGAACTGTTGGCTATTGGCTATTGGCTATTGGCTTGGAGCCAAGAGCTAACAGCCAATAGCTGCTGTTTATGCGCCTTCGCGCTGAGTTCTGAGCGCTTCGAGCGCTCCCGCAAACATTCCCATCAAACCGTTCATCGCGCCGATGAGCGACGCGATCGGCGACTGCATTCCCGCGCCGAGCTCGGCCAGCATCTGCTCGCGTGACGGCAGCGACGCCAGCTTCTTGACCTGCGCGGTGTCGATCGACTTGCCGTCGAGCATACCGCCCTTGATCTCGGGCTTCTGCTCGAACTCCCTGGCGAAATCGGCCAGGACTTTCGCGGCCGCGACCGCGTCCTTCCCCACGACGATCCCCGTCGGCCCGCGCAGGCGCTCGCCGGTGAGACCGCTCTCGTTCACCGCCCGCAGCGCGAGGGTGTTCTTGATGACGACGTACTCGACGCCCGCCTTGCTGAAGCGCCGGCGCAGGTCCGTCATCTTCTTCACGTTGAGACCCGTGAAGTCCGTGTAATAGAGCGCGGTCGCGCCCTCGAGCTTGTCCTTCAGCTCGGCGACGAGGCGTTCCTTCTCGTTTCTCTTCATCGCCGGTTACCGGTAAGGGGTGGTGTCGATCGCGACGCCCGGGCCCATCGTGCTCGAGATCGCGACGTTGCGGACATACACGCCCTTTGCCGCGGACGGCTTGGAGCGGACGATCTGATCCATGAACGCGGTGAAGTTCGTCTCCAGCGCTTCCGCCGGGAACGACACCTTGCCGATGGCGGCGTGCACGTTGCCGCCCTTGTCCACGCGGAACTCGATCTTGCCGGCCTTCACCTCGCGCACCGCGCGCGCGATGTCGAACGTCACCGTTCCCGCTTTCGGGTTCGGCATGAGACCGCGCGGTCCGAGCACGCGGCCGAGCTGGCCGAGCTGGCCCATCTGGTCGGGCGTGGCGACGAGCACGTCGAAGTCGAGCCAGCCGTCCTTGATCTTCTGGACGTACTCGGTTCCGACGTAATCCGCGCCGGCTCCCTCGGCCTCGCGCGCCTTCTCGCCGGCGGCGATGACGAGCACGCGCACGGTCTTGCCCGTGCCCGCGGGGAGCACGACCGTGCCGCGCACTACCTGGTCGGCGTGCCGCGGATCGACGCCGAGCCGGACGGCGACATCCACCGTCTCGTCGAACTTGGCGTACGACGCCTGCTTCACGAGCTCGATCGCCTTCTTCGGCTCGTACTGCAGCGCGATGTCGCGGCCCTTGGCCGCTTCGTTGTACTTCTTGCCGTGAGCGCGCATCAGCCGCGTACCTCGAGGCCCATCGAGCGCGCCGCGCCGGCGACCATCTTCATCGCGGCCTCGACCGACTCGCAGTTGAGATCGGGCATCTTCATCTCGGCGATCTTGCGCACCTGCGCCTGGGTGACGGAGCCGACCTTGTCCTTGTTGGGCTGGCCCGAGCCTTTCTCGATCCCCGCTTCCTTCTTCAGCAGGAACGCCGTCGGGGGCGTCTTGAGGATGAAGGAGAAGGACTTGTCGGAGTAGATGGTGACTTCGACCGGAAGAATCGAATCCTGTCCCTGCGTCCGAGCGTTGAACTCCTTGCAGAACGACATGATGTTGATCCCCTGCGGGCCGAGCGCCGTGCCGACCGGAGGAGCCGGGTTCGCCTTGCCCGCAGGGATCTGCAGCTTGACGAAGCCAGTGATCTTTTTAGCCATAAAACTCCTTAGCGTCTATTCCGCGGCGTGCCCCGTGCAGCGCCGCGGTTCCGAACTCCCACGGTGTATTTAAAGGTCGTAGTGGTATCCGACCGTGCGCTCCTCGCCGTTACCGGCCGCCCCGCGCAAGGGCCACGAACAACAGCAGTGACTAGTAAGCCTTCAGTTGCAGATAGTCCAACTCGACGGACGTAGGGCGCCCAAAGAGTGACACGCTCACCCTCACCTTGCCCTTGTCCGGCATCACTTCTTCCACCGTTCCATTGAAGTCCGTGAAGGGGCCCTCCGTGATCGCCACCGCCTGGCCGACCATGAACGGGATCTCGTCACGCTCTTCGTGCTTCTCCTCTTCCACGCCCAGGCCGAGCAGGCGGTTCACTTCGTCCGGGCGCAGCGGCTGCGGCGCCCTGTCCTGTCCGACGAACTTGATCACTCCCTGAATCCCGTTGATGGTGTGGAGCGTCTCCTGATCCATCACCATCTCCACGAGCACGTAGCCGGGATAAATCTTCCGTTCGACGTTGACCTTCTTGCCGTTCTTGATCTCGACCGCTTCCTGCGTCGGTACGAGCGCCTGGCGGATCGACCGCTCCTCGACCGGGCGCGGATCCGCCTGGATCTTCCGCTCGACGAGCGACTTCACCTTGTTCTCGTGACCAGACGTCGTCTGGATCGCGTACCACCTGTGCGTCTGCTCCAGCGACACCGTCACCTCGCGAACAGGGAAGGAATCCCGCGAACCAGAACTCCCTGTAGAACCACGTCCAGCAGTCCGATCACCGCCGCGACGAACAGCACGAAGATCAGGATCTTGATCGTGGTGTCCTTGAGCTGCGCCTGGTCGGGCCAGGTGACCTTGCGCATCTCGGCGACGACTTCCTGATACAAGGTCGACGTGCGCTGGATGATCGCGACTGCCATCGGTTACTTCGTTTCCTTGTGCAGCTTGTGCGAGTTGCAGCGCGGGCAATACTTCTTCCACTCGACGCGCTCGGGGTGCAGGCGCTTGTTCTTCGAGGTGAAGTAGTTGCGGCTCTTACAATCGCTACAGGCTAAAATGATTTTGTCTCGTGGCATAAAAAGCTATTGGCTATTGGCTATTGGCTTTTGGCTTGCTGCGGAACTGCGGGAATGCAGTTACCAACAGCTAACAGCCAAGAGCTAACAGCTGCTACTTGATGATCTTCGTTACGACGCCCGCGCCTACCGTGCGGCCGCCCTCGCG